>JAUWTJ010000006.1 GCA_030614785.1 Alphaproteobacteria bacterium
ATGGCCAAAGAGAAGTTTGAGCGCACGAAGCCGCATTGCAACATCGGGACGATTGGTCATGTTGACCATGGCAAGACGACGTTGACGGCGGCGATCACGAAGGTTTTGGCGGAGTCAGGCGGGGCGACGTTTTCTGCCTATGACGAGATTGACAAGGCGCCTGAAGAAAAGGCACGCGGGATCACGATTTCAACGGCCCACGTTGAATATGAGACCGAAGCGCGCCATTACGCGCATGTTGATTGCCCGGGCCATGCTGACTATGTGAAGAACATGATCACCGGAGCGGCGCAAATGGACGGCGCGATCCTTGTTGTGTCGGCCGCTGATGGCCCGATGCCGCAGACCCGCGAGCACATTCTTCTGGCCCGCCAGGTTGGTGTTCCGGCGCTGGTTGTCTATATGAACAAGGTCGACCAGGTTGACGATGATGAGCTGCTGGAGCTTGTCGAGATGGAAATCCGCGAGCTTCTTTCATCCTATGATTACCCGGGCGACGATATCCCGATTGTTATGGGCACGGCGCTTGGTGCACTGGAAGACGGCGACGAGGCCACCGGCAAGAACTCGATTCTCGAGCTTATGAAGGCGGTTGACGACTATATTCCGCAGCCAGAACGCGCAATTGATCAGCCGTTCCTGATGCCGGTTGAGGATGTGTTCTCGATTTCGGGCCGTGGGACTGTTGTGACGGGGCGGGTTGAGCGCGGTGTTGTCAATGTTGGTGACGAGATTGAAATCATCGGCATCAAGGACACCAAGAAGACCGTGTGTACCGGTGTTGAAATGTTCCGCAAGCTGCTCGACCGCGGCGAGGCAGGCGACAATATTGGTGCGCTGCTTCGCGGTGTTGGCCGTGAGGACGTCGAGCGGGGTCAGATTTTGGCCAAGCCGGGTTCGGTGACGCCGCATACGAAGTTCAAGGCAGAAGCCTATATCCTGACGAAGGATGAAGGGGGGCGTCATACGCCGTTCTTCACTAACTACCGTCCGCAGTTTTACTTCCGCACGACGGATGTGACGGGTGTTGTGAGCCTGCCTGCAGGGACAGAAATGGTTATGCCGGGCGATAATTGTGAAATGGAAGTCGAGCTCATCGTGCCGATCGCGATGGAAGACAAGCTTCGCTTCGCGATCCGCGAAGGTGGCCGCACCGTCGGTGCCGGTGTGGTTGCTCAAATTATCGAGTAAGTTTATTTTGCGGACCCTGACTTTGGGGTCCGCACTTTTTGGAACGGGTTTGTGATGACGGGACAGAATATTCGAATACGGCTTAAGGCCTTCGATCATCGTATCCTTGATACGTCGACGCG
The DNA here is from genome assembly GCA_030614785.1 of Alphaproteobacteria bacterium. Taxonomy (GTDB): domain Bacteria; phylum Pseudomonadota; class Alphaproteobacteria; order M2410; family M2410; genus JAUWTJ01. The sequence continues at coordinate 1,314 of JAUWTJ010000006.1, forward strand.
CGAGATCGTAAATACAGCGAAGAGGACAGGGGCTCAAGTTCGTGGACCTATCCCTCTGCCGACACGCATCGAAAAATTCACGGTGCTTCGTAGTCCTCATGTGAACAAGAAGTCTCGTGAGCAGTTTGAAGTACGTACGCATAAACGGCTTTTGGATATTGTCGACCCGACACCGCAGACAGTGGAAGCGCTGATGAAGCTCGACCTTGCGGCCGGTGTTGATATCGAGATTAAACTCTAGGGGATTTGACCCATGCGCTCAGGCGTGATTGCACAAAAAGTGGGAATGACCCGCATTTTTACCGACGACGGGCGCCATTTGCCGGTTACGGTACTCAAGCTCGACCAGTGTCAAGTGGTTGCGCAGCGGACCCAGGCGAAAGACGGTTATACAGCACTTCAGCTGGGATCCGGACTTGCCAAGGTCAAGCGCGTAACCAAGCCGATGCGTGGTCACTTCGCTGTCGCCAAGGTTCTGCCGAAGCGCAAAATTGCGGAGTTCCGCGTTTCTCCGGAGAATCTGATTGATGTTGGTGCGGAAATTACCGCCGACCACTTCATTGAAGGTCAACGTGTTGATGCGTCAGGGACCAGTATCGGCAAGGGTTTTGCCGGTGCGATGAAACGGCATAACTTTAAGGGTCTTCGGGCAACGCACGGTGTGTCGGTTTCCCACCGGAGCCATGGCTCGACGGGGCAGTGTCAGGATCCGGGCAAGGTCTTCAAGGGTAAGAAGATGGCCGGTCATATGGGTAATGTCAGCGTTACAACGCAAAACCTCGAGATTGTGAGAACCGACATTGATCGTGGGCTTATCATGGTCAAGGGCGCCGTTCCTGGATCGAAAGGCGGCTGGGTTGTTCTTCGTGATGCTGTTAAACGCGCCCTTCCCAAGGATGTGCCGCTGCCCGGAGCTTTCCGTTTGATGGAAGAGCCTGCCGCTGCTGCGGTGAAGGAAGAAGCAGAAGTCGAAACACCGGTGGAGGCAGAAGCTCCTGCTGAGGCCGGGGTTGAAGCGGCTGAAGACAATAAGGATAGCGAGTCATGAAGGCGGATGTGATTACACTCGACGCCGGCAAGGCGGGCACTGTCGAGCTGCAGGACGGAATTTTCGGTCTTGAGCCTCGTAAGGATATCTTGCAACGCATGGTGACCTATCAGCTCGCCAAGCGTCGTTCCGGGAACCACAAGGTGCAGACGCGGGCCGATGTTTCCAAGCACAACAAACGGATTGGCAATCAAAAGGGTGGCGGTACCGCTCGGCACGGTAACGGATCTGTTTCCCAGTTCCGCGGTGGTGGACGCGCCTTTGGTCCGGTGGTCCGTGATCACGCGATCAACCTGCCCAAGAAAGTCCGCCAATTGGCGTTGCGACATGCCTTGTCTGCAAAATCGGCAGCCGGCGAGTTGATCATTCTTGATGATGCAACACTTCCTGCGGCGAAGACGAGCGATCTGAAAAGCAAGTTCGCCAAACTTGATCTTTCGAATGCCTTGATTGTCGGAGGCGAAGAGCTGGATATGAATTTTGCTCTGGCTGTTCGCAATATCATTGATATTGATGTCCTGCCAGCGCAGGGGATCAACGTTTATGACATTCTACGTCGCAACAAGCTTGTCCTGACCAAAGCGGCAATCGAAAAGCTGGAGGCTCGCCTCGCATGAACGAAGAGCAGAAATACGATTTGATCGTCAGCCCGGTGATCACCGAAAAGGCAACGCTGGCATCAGAGAATAATCAGGTTGTTTTTCAGGTCGCCCTGAATGCAACGAAGCCAATGATCAAGGAAGCCATTGAAAGCCTGTTCAAGGTCAAAGTGACTGCCGTGAACACCATTCGCGTCAAGGGTAAGGTCAAGCGGTTTCGCGGCCTGCCTGGTAAGCGCAATGATGTCAAGAAAGCCATTGTGACCCTTGCCGAAGGGCAAATGATCGATGTCACAACGGGTCTTTAAGGCCTTAGACGAATTGAACCAAAACCTGGATGAATACCCATGGCGTTGAAAACATTTAATCCGACTTCCCCAGGACGGCGTAGCCTTGTCCAGGTTGATCGTTCGGAACTTTACAAGGGTCGGCCCGTCAAAAAATTGACTGAGGGCCTGACGTCGAGTGGCGGACGGAACAACAAGGGACGAATTACGGCTCGTCGTCAGGGCGGTGGCCACAAGCGTCTCTTCCGTCAGATCGATTTCAAGCGTCGGAAATACGGCATGCCGGCTGTTGTCGAGCATCTCGAGTATGATCCGAACCGCACAGCTTTTATTGCGCTGATCAAATATGAAGATGGTGAGCTGGCCTATATTCTGGCGCCACAGCGTCTGGCAGCCGGTGACACGGTTATTTCCGGTGAGCGCACCGATGTAAAACCAGGCAATGCCATGCCGCTATCGTCTGTGCCAGTTGGCACGATCATTCACAATGTGGAGCTCAAAGCGGGCAAGGGCGGCCAGATTGCGCGCTCTGCAGGGGCTTATGCCCAGCTCGTTGGACGCGACATGGGCTATGCGATCCTGCGTCTTATGTCGGGCGAACAGCGCCGCGTCAGATCAGAATGCATGGCGACAGTTGGTGCGGTTTCGAACCCGGATCACCAGAACATCAAGCTCGGTAAGGCCGGTCGATCTCGCTGGCTTGGCAAGCGTCCTTCGGTACGCGGTGTAGCAATGAACCCGGTTGATCACCCGCATGGCGGTGGTGAAGGTCGGACCTCTGGTGGCCGTCATCCGGTGACGCCGTGGGGTAAGCCGACCAAGGGTAAGAAAACTCGCAATAACAAGGCGACGGACAAAGATATTCTACGCAGTCGTCATCTGCGTAAGAAGCGTTAGGAGAATACAGGAATGGCTCGTTCGGTTTGGAAAGGTCCGTTTATAGACGGATATGTCCTCAAGAAGGCAGAAGCTGCTCAGGCGTCCGGCCGTAAGCAGGTGATCAAGATCTGGTCCCGGCGGTCGACGATTTTGCCGCAGTTCATCGGTCTGACATTTGGTGTTTACAACGGTCATAAATTTATTCCGGTGTCGGTTTCGGAAGATATGATTGGCCATAAATTTGGTGAGTTCTCACCGACCCGTACTTACTACGGACACACAGCCGACAAGAAGTCGAAGAGAGGCTAGATCATGGGAAAACCTGCAGCGGTTCGCCGTCTCAAGGAAAATGAAGCCCGCGCGGTTGGCCGGATGATCCGGACCGGTGGTCAGAAGTTGAATCTCGTTGCGGAAACTATTCGCGGCAAGAAGGTTGAGGCTGCTTTGGCTGAACTGACGTTCTCGAACCGCAGGATCTCGGACGATGTGAAAAAGATTCTGGAATCGGCGATTGCCAATGCCGAGAATAATCATGATCTGGATGTCGACGAGCTCGTAGTTGCGGAAGCCTTTGTTGGCAAGAACCTTGTTATGAAGCGCTGGCGTGCACGTGCGCGCGGTCGGACTGGCAAAATCTTGAAACCATTTAGCGAGCTGACGATTGTCGTCCGTGAGCAAGAAGACGCGAAGTAGGGAGAGTTCCGAATGGGACAGAAGATTAATCCAATCGGGTTTCGTCTCGGTATCAACCGGACCTGGGATTCGCGCTGGTTTGCGAACCGTCGGGAGTACGGCAACCTGTTGCAGGAAGATCTGCAGATCCGCAAGTATCTAAAGAAGGAACTGAAGCAGTCCGGTATTTCGAAGATCACAATCGAACGCCCGCATCGGAAGTGTCGCGTCACGATTCATTCGGCTCGTCCGGGTGTTGTGATTGGTAAGAAGGGCTCGGATATTGAGAAGCTGCGTCGCAAGTTAATGGAAATGACGTCGAGCGAAGTTCATTTGAATATTGTTGAAGTGCGCAAGCCGGAAATTGACGCGACGCTGGTTGCTGAAAATATTGCTCAGCAGCTAGAGCGTCGGGTGGCTTTTCGCCGTGCCTTGAAACGTTCGGTCCAGTCTGCCATGCGTCTGGGCGCTGAGGGTATTCGGATTAATGCTTCGGGTCGTCTTGGCGGCGCTGAAATTGCCCGCGTGGAATGGTATCGTGAGGGCCGCGTGCCGCTTCATACCCTGCGCGCTGATATTGACTACGGTACGGCGGAAGCTAAAACCGCATACGGAATTTGTGGCATCAAGGTCTGGATTTTCAAGGGCGAAATTCTTGAACACGATCCGATGGCACAGGAAAAACGGGCTTTGGCCGTTCAGGAACAGGGCCCGGGTAGCCGCCGTCCTGGCGGTGGTGGACGTCCTCCGCGGGGCCCAAGGAACGATAGAACGTAATTCAAAGTCCGATTATGGGCGAAGAGACGCGAGTTAGAGGAATACGATAATGCTGCAGCCAAAGCGCACAAAATTTCGCAAGGCTCACAAGGGCCGGATCAAGGGCAATGCCAAGGGCGGGACCGATATCAATTTCGGGTCCTTTGGTCTGAAGACCATGGATGCCGAGCGTATAACCTCGAGGCAGATTGAGGCCGCAAGGCGTGCGATCACGCGTCATATGAAGCGGGCCGGTCGGGTTTGGATACGGATTTTTCCGGACGTTCCGGTTTCGAAAAAGCCGGTTGAAGTCCGGATGGGTAAAGGTAAAGGCTCACCGGAGTTTTGGGTGGCCAAGGTAAAGCCCGGGCGGGTGATGTTTGAGATTGATGGTGTGTCTGCCGAAATTGCAAAAGCAGCTCTGGAGCTTGGGGCGGCCAAATTGCCGGTGAAATGCAAGATCGTGGCCCGTTTGGGTACTGACGTTTAGGGATTTGGAAGGTTCAGGTATATGAAAGCCACTGAAGTAAGAGATCTGACGCCGGACCAGCTGGACGCAAAGCTCGTTGAGCTCAAGCGTGAAGCATTCAACCTGCGATTCCAGGGGGCATCCGGCCAACTGGAAAATACAGTTCGGGTCCGGGAGATCCGCCGCGATGTCGCGCGGATCAAGACCATTTTGAAGGAAAAGATGACCACTGCCTGATTGGCTGTTGGTTGAAGGAGAACGAAGTGCCGAAGCGAATTCTACAAGGACAAGTAGTGAGCGACAAAGGCGATAAGACAGTTGTTGTTCTTGTCGAACGTCGGTTTACGCATCCTGTGATGAAGAAGACGATCCGGAAGACCAAGCGTTATCACGCTCATGATCCGGAGAATAAATTTAAGATGGGTGATGCTGTCCGCATCGTGGAATGTCGCCCGCTCTCGAAGACAAAAACGTGGCAAGTCATTGAATCGGATGCCTAAAATAATTTGTGGCAATCTGTTTCAAGACCAAATGAAGTAAGTGGATCTGTACGATGATTCAAATGCAATCAAATCTGGAAGTCGCCGATAATTCAGGCGCGCGCCGGGTTCAGTGCATTAAAGTGCTGGGCGGCTCAAAACGTAAGTATGCCTCTGTCGGGGATATTATCGTTGTGAGTGTCAAGGAAGCCATTCCTCGCGGGAAGGTGAAGAAGGGTGACGTGCTCAAGGCTGTGATCGTTCGTACTGCCAAGGAAATTCGTCGTTCCGATGGGTCGTCGATCCGTTTCGACACCAATGCGGCTGTTCTGGTCAATAATCAGGGTGAGCCAATTGGAACCCGGATTTTTGGTCCGGTCACCCGGGAACTGCGCTCAAAAGGCCACATGAAAATTGTGTCTCTCGCGCCGGAGGTAATCTGATAATGGCAGCCAAGATTAAAAAGGGTGACCAGGTGGTTGTTTTGACCGGTCGCGATAAAGGCAAGAAGGGCGAGGTTTTGCGCGTCCTGGTGGCCGAAGAGCGTGCGGTGGTCAGCGGTGTCAATGTTGCCCAGCGTCACACAAAACCGACACAGACGGATCCTGGCGGGATCAATCGCAAGGAGCTGCCAATAGCGCTGTCAAACCTTGCTATTGCTGACCCGAAAACCGGTGAGCCGACCCGTGTCGGGTTCAAGAATCTGGAAGATGGCCGTAAGGTTCGTTTTGCCAAGAAATCCGGTGAGGTTATCGATGTCTGATACAGCAACATATACGCCGAGATTGAAGACCAAATATGGCGAGATCATTCGTGGTCAGATGGCTGAGCAGTTCAAATATGCGAACGAGATGATGATACCTCGCCTGGACAAAGTCGTGCTGAACATGGGTGTTGGTGAGGCCGTTGCCGATAGCAAGAAGATCAAGTCTGCTGCTGCAGATCTTGAATTGATTGCTGGTCAGAAGGTCGTGATTACCAAGGCTCGGAAGTCGATTGCGACGTTCAAGCTGCGCGAAGAGATGCCGGTCGGCTGTAAAGTTACACTTCGCGGCGACCGTATGTACGAGTTTGTTGATCGTTTAATCACAGTGGCTCTGCCGCGCGTTCGAGATTTTCGCGGTCTGAATCACAAGAGCTTCGACGGGCACGGTAACTTTGCTATGGGGCTAAAAGAGCACATCGTATTCCCAGAAATCGAATACGACAAGGTCGACACTATATGGGGTATGGACATCATCGTTTGCACTACGGCATCGAGTGATGAGCAAGCAAAGTACCTGCTAACACAGTTTCAGTTTCCGTTTCAGATTTTGTAAAACGGAAATTTGAAGGAAGATTTTGGTCCTGGAGGACATGAATGGCTAAGAAAAGCATGCTCGAGCGCGATAAGAAGCGCCGGAAACTGAGCGCAAGGTTTGAAGGCAAACGTGCGGTGTTGAAAGCAATTGTCAGTGACAAGTCAAAACCCGCCGATGCGCGGTTCAAGGCTTCTCTGGCGCTTGCGGAATTGCCCCGTAACTCTTCGAAGACTCGCATTCGTAATCGGTGTGAGCTTACAGGGCGTCCGCGCGGGTATTACCGTAAATTACGTATGTCACGGATCGCGCTTCGCGAACTTTCCCTGCGTGGGGAAATTCCGGGCATGGTCAAGTCCAGTTGGTAAGGAGATGGCGTCATGACAATGAGTGACCCACTGGGCGATATGCTCACTCGAATTCGCAATGCGCAAATGCGCGGCAAATCGATAGTTGCAACACCGGCTTCCAAGCTGCGTGGCTGGGTTCTGGATGTGCTTGCTGACGAAGGGTACATTCGCGGCTATGCACGAGTTCAAAAGGAAGGGGATTTCCCGTCCTTTGAAATCGAGTTGAAATATTACGAAGGCGAGCCGGTGATCAGTGAGATCAGGCGTATTTCGACACCAGGGCGCCGGGTTTACAAAGGTGCAACTGATCTACCGAATGTTCGCAACGGTCTTGGGATTTCGATTGTTTCGACGCCTAAAGGTGTCATGTCGGACAGCCGGGCGCGTGAAGCCAATATCGGCGGTGAAGTATTGTGTCAGGTTTATTGATCTGACGACGGATTATGGGGTTCTCTCAAGTTTTAAGGGAGCCTGAAACGAAAATGCAGACGGGAAAGTGACCATGTCACGAATTGGAAAATTACCTGTAAGTGTGCCCAAGGGTGTGACTGTGACCGTAAAGGGTCAAGTCGTAACGGCCAAGGGACCTAAAGGCGAATTGAGTTTGACAGCGCTCGATGACGTTTCAGTCGAGATGGTGGATGATACTATCAAGGTTGGTCCTGTCGGTGACAGCAAGCGCGCCATGTCGATGTGGGGTTTGCATCGGACTTTGATTGCTAATTTGCTTGCCGGCGTTGACAAAGGTTTCGAGAAGGAACTTGAGATCAACGGGGTCGGGTACCGTGCCGCATTGAAAGGCAAGATCCTGCAATTGCAGCTGGGTTTTAGCCACGATGTTGATTTTCCCATTCCGGATGACATTGTAATTGCATGTCCAAAGCCAACTGAGCTGGTTATTTCCGGTATCAATAAGCAGCGTGTTGGCCAGATAGCAGCTGAAATTCGCAGCTTCAGACCGCCGGAGCCTTACAAGGGCAAAGGCGTGAAGTACAAAGATGAATATATTTTCCGCAAGGAAGGTAAGAAGAAATAGAGGCGATGATGACCAGGTCGAACAACACAACCGAAAAACGCAAGCAACGTGTCCGCCGCGCAATCAAGAGCGCAGCGAATGGCCGTCCGCGCCTTTCGGTCTATCGCTCCAACAAGCAAATCTATGCGCAGGTTATTGATGATGCGAACGGCAAGACGCTTGCTGCTGCATCAACTATGGAAAAGGATCTGCGCGATACACTCGGCAATGGTGGCAATAAGTCTGCCGCGGAAAAAGTCGGGAAACTCATTGCTGACCGCGCAAAGAAAGCTGGCGTCGAAGATGTCGTTTTCGATCGGGGCAGTTATCTCTTTCATGGTCGGATCAAGGCTCTTGCCGAGGCCGCTCGTGAAGGCGGACTTAAATTTTAAAGGTGACACCGGATGGCACGCGAAAAAGAACAAGATAATGAATTTGTTGACAAGCTGGTCCACATTAACCGTGTGGCCAAGGTGGTCAAAGGCGGTAAGAGATTTGGCTTTGCCGCTCTCGTCGTGGTTGGTGATCAACAGGGCCGGGTCGGTTTTGGTCACGGTAAGGCCCGTGAAGTTCCAGAGGCGATTCGCAAGGCAACGGATTCGGCCAAGCGCACGATGATCCGTGTCCCCTTGCGTGAAGGGCGGACGCTGCATCATGATACCAAGGGCCGTCATGGCGCTGGCAAGGTGTATCTGCGTTCGGCGCCTCCGGGAACCGGCATTATCGCCGGTGGTCCAATGCGGGCGGTTTTTGAGACGCTTGGTGTGCAGGACGTTGTTGCCAAGTCGATCGGTTCCTCAAACCCGTACAACATGGTGCGCGCTACATTTGATGCGCTCGCGCGTGAAGTGAGCCCCCGTATGGTGGCGGCGAAACGTAATAAAAAGGTCGGTGATATTATTTCTCGACGGAATGATACCGGCGGTACAGTTGAATAGAGTCCTCTCGGGGACTGCGTGTTAAAGGTCAAAAAGGGTCTGTGACGATGGCGAAGAAGAAGACAATTACGGTTCGGCAAACAGCGAGCCCGATCCGTCGCCCGAAAGATCAGCGTGCTACGCTGGTTGGTCTCGGATTGAACAAGGTTGGGCGTACGCGCGTGCTCGAAGACACACCGTCTGTTCGTGGCATGGTCGCGAAAATAGCGCATATGGTAGAAATCGTCGAAGATTGATCGGGACGATTGATCGAGGAAGACTGAGTGAAGAAGGTTTGAAACCATGAAGCTGAATGAGCTTTCAGATAATCCCGGTGCCCGCAAGACGCGTCTGCGTGTCGGTCGCGGCATTGGTAGCGGCAAAGGCAAGACCGCAGGTCGCGGCGTCAAGGGTCAGAAATCCCGGTCAGGTGTAGCGATCAAGGGCTTTGAGGGTGGGCAGATGCCTATCCATATGCGTCTGCCGAAGCGGGGCTTTAACAAGCCGAACCGCCTGAAGTTTGCTGAGATCAATGTCGGTCGATTGCAGGCGGCTGTTGATGCAGGCAAGCTTGACGCCAAGGTAACTGTGACTGCCGAACTTCTTGTTGAGGTCGGCCTTATTCGCCGCGTCCTTGATGGCGTTCGCGTTCTCGGCCAGGGCGAGATCAAGACCGGGCTGACGCTTGATGTCGCCGGCGCAAGCAAATGTGCAGTCGAAGCCATTGAAAAGGCGGGCGGCAAGGTCAATATCAAGAGTTCGAAACCGGCACCGGCAAAAGAACCCGCAGCTGACGCGTAGATTAACAGGCGTGACGACAGGATAGACAATGGCATCAGCGGCGGAACAACTTGCGGCAAATTTGAATTTTTCTGCCTTTTCGAAGGCTGAAGAACTCAAGAAGCGCATCTGGTTCACGCTTGGCGCCCTGATTATTTATCGGATCGGGACCTATATTCCACTTCCCGGCATTGATTTTGTCAGATGGGAAGCGCTGTTCGAGCAGCAATCCGGCGGCGTGATGGGTATTTTCAATACTTTTGCCGGCGGTGCGGTCGAACGGATGTCGATTTTCGCACTCAATATCATGCCCTATATTTCGTCATCGATTATCATTCAGTTGATGACCTCGGTGGTGCCTCATCTTGAGCAACTCAAGAAGGATGGCGAGTCAGGCCGTAAGCAGATCAATCAGTACACTCGCTATTTGACGGTTTTGCTGGCTACGGGGCAGGGTTTTGCTATTGCCCAGAGCCTTCAAGCCGCCAATGTTGCCATGAACCCCGGATTTTTCTTTATCTTTTCGGTTGTTGTGACGCTGGTCGGCGGAACGGTCTTCCTGATGTGGCTCGGCGAGCAGGTGACGGCACGCGGGGTCGGTAATGGTATTTCACTGATTATTTTCACAGGGATTGTGGCTGAATTCCCGCGGGCGCTCTACCAGATGCTGCAACTTGGCAAGCAGGGAGCCTTGAGCGCTCCGGTGCTCGTTCTGACCTTTGTTGGACTGGCTGTCATTCTGGCTGTGATCGTTTTTGTCGAGCGCGCCCAGCGCCGCCTGCTTATTCAGTATCCCAAGCGCCAGCAGGGTAATCGCATGTTCGGCGGCGAGACCTCGCATATGCCGCTCAAGCTCAATACCGCCGGTGTTATCCCGCCGATTTTTGCCTCGTCCTTGTTGATCCTTCCGTTGACGATTGCCGGGTTTCTGGCGACAGGCGGGCCGGAATGGCTCGGTTTTGTGACGTCCTGGCTTGGTGCGGGGCAACCGCTTTATTTCGTCTTCTATGCGTCCCTTATAATTTTCTTCTGTTTCTTCTACACGGCCATTGTCTTCAATCCGGATGACACAGCTGATAATTTGAAGAAGTACGGAGGGTTCATCCCGGGTATTCGCCCTGGAAAGCGCACTGCGGAATATCTTGATTATGTTTTGACGCGCCTGACCGTAGTTGGAGCGCTGTATTTGACCCTTGTTTGCCTGATACCGGAAATTGCACGCAGCCGGATGGGTCTTGCGTTTACTTTTGGCGGCACATCATTGCTCATCGTCGTAAGTGTAACTCTGGATACTGTGGCACAGGTTCAAAGCCATTTGCTGGCGCATCAGTATGAAGGGCTTATCAAGAAGTCCAAATTGCGGGGCAACAGGACATGAACCTGATCTTGTTAGGGCCTCCCGGTGCAGGCAAGGGCACGCAGGCTGAGCGTATGGTCGCTGATCTCGGGCTCATTCAATTGTCTACCGGTGACATGTTGCGGGCAGCGGTAGCAGCTGGCACGGATGTTGGCAGACAGGCAAAAGTCATTATGGATCGCGGCGATCTGGTTCCGGATGAGATTGTTGTTGGTATTATCGCCGACAGGATCGAGGAGCCCGATTGCAAGAATGGATTTATCCTCGACGGATTTCCTCGCAATACGGCGCAGGCGAAGGCTCTCGATGTCATGCTGACTGAAAAGAAACTGACCCTTGATGCCGTTCTTGAAATTCGTGTCGATGATAAAATTCTTATTTCACGGATTGAGGGCAGGGCCAGAGAATCAGGTGGCGAACGCAGTGATGACAATGCCGAGATCCTGAAGAAGCGCCTTGCGGTCTATCATGACCAAACGGCGCCGTTGTTGCCCTATTATGAAGCGCAGAACAGACTGAAGGTGGTAGATGGCATGTTGTCAATCGACGCCGTGTCCAAAGAGATCAAAAAGGCGCTGAACGCCTGAGAATATGCAGGAAAACTGCGCTTTCGGGCGCAATGTAAGGAGACGGGTAAAGGACCCTCAAACAGGGTATCAGGGAAAGTGACCTCAGAGGTTGACTTCTTGTCGAGAGTGGCGCAAAAGAGCGCGTTAAATCGGCGCAGTTTGACGGTTTTTTACAGATTTGACATGAGCTTTGGAAATGTGCAGTGGGAAAAGCTGCGGCAGGACTGGAACTTGTGTGTATTTGGTATTTGAGCAGGAGATAGCACGTGGCCCGTATTGCTGGGGTAAATATTCCGACGAACAAGCGCGTACCGATCGCGTTGACCTATATTCACGGAATTGGAGATACACACGCTGAGGAAATCATTGCGAAAGTCGGTATTCCGGCTGAGCGCCGAGTGATGGAATTGAGCGATGCCGAGGTGATTCAAATCCGGGAAGTCATTGACCGTGACTACCATGTGGAGGGTGATCTTCGCCGCGAAGTTGCGATGAATATCAAACGCTTGATGGATTTGGGTTGCTACCGCGGCCTGCGCCACCGTCGCGGGCTTCCGGTTCGCGGCCAGCGCACGCACACCAATGCACGTACGCGCAAGGGTCCGGCAAAGTCGATTGCAGGCAAGAAGAAATAACACGCGCTACTGTTGTGGCGCTGGAAACGGGAACTGATTAATGGCTAATGACAAGACGCGGGTTCGTCGCAAAGAGAAGAAGAATATTTCTTCCGGCGTTGCGCATGTAAGTGCCTCGTTCAACAACACGAAAATCACCATTGCTGATGCGCAGGGCAATGCGATCTCCTGGTCCTCTGCCGGCACGATGGGATTTAAAGGGTCGAGGAAGTCGACGCCCTATGCTGCACAAATGGCAGCTGAGGATGCTGGCAAGAAGGCGATGGAGCATGGCGTAAAGACTTTGGAAGTGAACGTGCGTGGGCCGGGATCGGGCCGCGAGTCAGCGTTGCGTGCTTTGCAGGCGCTTGGTTTGACGGTTACGACAATTCGTGATGTGACGCCCATTCCACACAATGGCTGTCGCCCTCCGAAGCGTCGCAGAGTGTGATGTTGGTTTGACGATCAGCAGGGGATAAGGAAATCCGGTCGAAGGCCCATTCCTTCAGAGGATTTCCAGGAGCGGCAAGGTGCTCGTAATTTAAAGCTCTTGTCATGAAAAACATTAGAAGATTTCGAAACGAGGTTTGCCCGTGATTCAAAAGAATTGGCAGGAACTCATCAAGCCAAACAAGCTCGACATCAAGCCGGGCCATGATCCAATGCGTGAAGCGACTATTGTCGCGGAGCCACTGGAACGTGGATTTGGTTTGACGCTCGGCAATGCGATGCGCCGTGTCATGCTGTCGTCGCTTCAGGGCGCCGCTGTTACCGCTGTTCACATTGATGGCGTTCTGCACGAATTTTCATCCATTCCGGGTGTTCGTGAGGACGTTACTGATGTGATCCTCAACATTAAGCTTCTGGCGCTCAGAATGCATGTTGAAGGACCTCGCCGTCTTGTGCTGCATGCCAAGGGTCCGGGCGAGGTGACAGCAGCTTCCATTGAAGAAACCGCTGACATCGAGATCATGAACAAGGATCTTGTTCTGATGACGCTTGACGAAGGCAGTGAAGTGCGCATCGAATTTACGGTCAACATTGGCAAGGGCTATGTTCAGTCAAGCGCCAACCGTCCCGAAGATGCGCCGATCGGTCTTATTCCGGTCGACTCGCTTTACAGCCCGGTCAAACGTGTTTCCTACAAGGTCGAAAATACACGTTCAGGTCAGATTCTTGACTATGATATGCTGACCATGGACATTGAAACAGACGGTACAATCTCTCCGGAAGATTGCGTCGCCTACGCGGCGCGCACACTTCAGGATCAGCTGCAGATCTTCATTAATTTTGAAGAGCCTCAAAGCAAGATGGCAGAGGAAGCCGCACCGGAACTTGAATTTAATCCGGCGCTTCTCAAGAAAGTTGATGAGCTTGAGCTGTCCGTTCGGTCGGCAAACTGCCTCAAGAACGACAATATTGTTTACATTGGCGATCTCATTCAGAAGACCGAGTCTGAAATGCTTCGTACACCGAACTTTGGTCGCAAGTCTCTGAATGAAATTAAAGAAGTTCTGGCGCAAATGGGTCTCCATCTTGGTATGGAAGTCCCTAACTGGCCACCGGATCACATTGAAGACCTGGCCAAGAAGTTTGAAGACCACTACTAGATTTTGACAAGTGCTACGTGAGTAGCCAGTAAAGAAGTAAGGACAGAACGATGCGACACGGTATCGCTCACCGCAAATTGAACAAGACAGCAAGTCATCGCAAAGCGATGTTTGCAAACATGGCGGCTGCGCTCATTAAGCACGAGCAAATCACGACGACCTTGCCCAAGGCAAAAGAGCTGAAACCTATCATGGACAAGCTCGTAACCCTCGGCAAGCGTGGTGACCTTCATGCCCGTCGTCAGGCTATCTCCAAAGTGCGCGACAAGGATCAGGTCAGAAAGTTGTTTGATACGCTTGGGCCACGCTACGAAGAGCGTCCCGGGGGCTATACGCGCGTGGTCAAGGCCGGTTACCGGTATGGCGATGCGGCTCCGATGGCTGTCATCGAACTGGTTGATCGCGACCCTGCGGCCAAGGGGCTGGACTCCGGTCCGGTCAATGTCGCGACTGACGACGAGTAGCGCGATCCTGATTTTGAAATTTGAAAAGGGCGGTTCTTCGGGGCCGCCCTTTTTCAATGGAAAATTAACTTCGCAGCCAATGCAGATTTGATAAGATCACCGGGACGTATAAGGATCCTTGGCGGATCAAGGCCGTCAATCGCGACGTCGAACGCATTCAGGGAGGCAAGGACTCTTGATGAAATTGGTAAAGCGTAATTTGGCCGGACTGGTTATTTTCACCATGCTGTTGGTCCAGGCTGGTAGCGCCTGGGCTGACAAGCAGGTGCCCGAGACTGCATTACAGGTTAATCTGTCCTATGCCCCGGTGGTGAAGGACGTTGCACCTGCGGTGGTCAATGTTTTTACGCGCAAAGTGGTCAAGGGGCGCAATGCGCGTTCTCCCTTTGCTGGTGACCCCCTGTTTGAGCGCTTCTTTGGCGACCAGTTTGGCGGACGAACACGCGACCGGGTGCAAAGCTCGCTGGGGTCAGGTGTTATTGTTCACTCGGACGGTATTGTGGTGACCAACAATCATGTGATTGAACAGGGGACCGAATTCAAGGTCGTTCTGGCAGATCGGCGGGAGTTTGATGCAGAGCTCATTTTGCAGGATGAGCGCACGGATCTCGCGGTTCTGAAATTGAAAGCCAACGGAGAAGTTTTTCCCACGCTTGAGTTTTTTGATTCAGACGAAGCAGAGGTTGGCGATCTCGTGCTGGCGATCGGCAATCCGTTCGGCGTCGGGCAGACTGTGACGTCCGGGATCATATCGGCGCTTGCCCGGACCCATGTCGGTGTGTCTGACTATCAGTTCTTTATACAGACGGATGCGGCGATCAATCCTGGAAATTCAGGCGGGGCGCTGGTTGCCATGAATGGCAAGCTGGTCGGCGTCAACACGATGATCGTCTCCAGGTCCGGCGGCTCGGTCGGGATCGGCTTTGCGATCCCTGCCAACATGGTGCGTCTTGTTGTGGAATCTGCTGTTAACGGCGGCAAGATCAACCGTCCATGGCTCGGGGCGAGCGGCCAAACGGTGACCGGCGATCTGGCCTCGACACTGGGTCTTGATCGTCCGAGCGGAGTGCTCATTAACAAGCTCCATCCGGGTGGTCCGGCTGACAAGGCCGGCATTGAGGTTGGCGATGTGATCCTGCGGATCGACGGGTTTGAGGTCAATGATATGCAGTCGGCGCGCTACCGCCTTGCGACGCTGGAAGTTGGCGCCAAGGCGGACGTGATCATTGTTCGGGGCGGCAAGGAACGCAAGGTCGGATTGAGGCTCAAGGCACCGCCGCATGAGCCGGCGGCACATGAGACGACCATTGCAACTGCATCGGTGATGCTGGGGGTGACGGTCGCCAATCTCTCGCCTGCTTTCAACGAAGCCAAAGGGCTCGACACCATGAAAGAGGGCGTTATGGTCATCGGGATTTCGAACCGCTCGCCTGCTGCGCGTGTCGGGCTGAGGCCGGGCGATGTTGTCTTGCAGGTCAATGATGTCGAGATCAACACTGTTGAAGATCTGGTCGAGGCAACCGCCGAAGCACGGAGGCGCTGGGCACTCGTGGTCGAACGTGGCGGGCGAATCCTGCGCGTGAGCATGCGCGGGTAACCCAAATCCAGAACAGGTACCAGGTTTAGCCAATGACCTCACTCTTTGAAGCAGCCGGGATGGAACGAGAAGCGCCGACGCCGCTTGCCGAGCGCTTGCGTCCACGTTCGCTCGAGGAGGTCATCGGGCAGGATCACATTGTCGGGCCTGATGGTCCCATTGGCCGCATGGTGGCCGAGGGGCGGCTTGCGTCGATTATCCTTTGGGGGCCGCCGGGGACCGGCAAGACGACCATTGCCCGGCTGATTGCGACCCGCGTCGGGCTGCAGTTTGAACAGATCTCAGCGGTGTTTTCCGGGGTGGCGGACCTGCGCAAGGTTTTTGAGGCGGCGAAGGCGCGGCGGCTTGCCGGGCAAGGGACGCTGCTGTTTGTCGACGAGATCCACCGTTTTAATCGGGCCCAGCAGGACGGGTTTCTTCCCAATATGGAAGATGGCACCATTATTCTGGTTGGGGCGACGACCGAGAACCCGTCGTTTGAGCTCAATCCAGCTGTGCTGTCCCGGGCGCAGGTTCTGGTTCTAAACCGGTTTGAAAATGAAGCCCTTGAAATCTTGCTGCAGCGCGCTGAGTCGTTGCAGGACCGCGCCCTGCCGTTGACGAACGAGGCGCGCGAGGCCCTCAAGGCGATGGCCGACGGGGACGGGCGGTACTGTCTCAACCTTGCCGAAGAACTCCTCAATCTGGAAACGGATGCGCCGCTCGATACCGAGGCGCTGACCAGGCTACTGCAAAAACGCGCGCCGCTCTACGACAAGGGGCAGGAGGGGCACTACAATCTGATCAGCGCGTTTCACAAGACCATCCGGGGCTCGGACCCGGATGCGGCGCTGTACTATCTGGCGCGGATGCTGGCCGGCGGTGAGGACCCGCTGTTTATTCTGCGTCGGCTGGTGCGGGCAACCTCTGAAGACATTGGTCTTGCAGACCCGCAGGCGCTGACACAGGCACTGGCAGCCAAGGAGGCTTACCTGTTCCTCGGCAGCCCCGAAGGCGAGCTTGCCATTGCGCAGGCGGTTGTCTATGCGGCGACGGCGCCCAAGTCGAACGCGCTCTACAAGGCCGCGAAGGCCTCCATGCAGGCGGCGCGCGAGAGCGGCTCGCTGATGCCGCCGAAGCAGATCCTGAATGCGCCGACGAAGCTGATGGAGGGTCTGGGATATGGCACAGGCTATGAGTACGATCACGATACGCAAGAAGGGTTTTCCGGGCAAAATTACTTTCCCGAGGAAATGGGGGACCGCAAAACCTTCTACAAGCCGGTCGAACGCGGCTTTGAGCGCGAGATCGCCAAGCGGCTTGCCTACTGGTCAAAACTGCGTCCCAAAGGCTGATACCATGTTTCTCAAGACGGGGTCAGACACCATTTGTTGTGATCGTGGTACCATGAAATTGTCATATAGTGTCTGACCCCATTTGTTAAAACATGGTAGTGTTGACAAGCGGTGCTGCTGCCGCCAGAACAGGGTTTTCCTGAACCATCGGAACTGCGCGTGCCTTCATCTGTGAGTGTTATTCTTGCCGTCGCCGCTGGCGGGGCTCTTGGTGCATCGGGGCGGCATCTTGTGTCGCGGGCCTCGGTGCATTTGCTGGGGACCGGTTTTCCCTGGGGCACAGTGTTCGTGAATGTTCTGGGCTCCTTTGCGATGGGGGTGCTGATTGAACTGGCCGCGCTCAAGCTGTCGATGTCACTGGAGATGCGCGCCTTTGTCTTTGTCGGGCTGCTGGGCGGGTTCACGACTTTCTCAACGTTCTCTCTGGACGCTGTGACGCTTTTTGAACGAGGAGAGATGATGCCTGCATTCTTCTATGTATCGGGGTCCGTGGTGGCCTCGGTGGCGGGCCTGTTTCTTGGTCTTGGCCTGATGCGTCAGGTGCTGGCATGAGCGGGGTTACCAAACAGGAAGTTGATGCCGCCTTCGACGGACGGCGGATTGATCGCTGGTTCAAGGATCGTTATCCGGACCTGCCGCGCTCGCGGCTGGAAAAGCTCCTGCGCACAGGCCAAATCCGTCTCGACGGCAAGCGGGTGAAGTCCAGTTCCAGACTTGAAGAGGGGCAGATCATTCGGGTCCCGCCGATTGAAACCACCGGCAAAAGGCCTGCCCTCAAGGTGTCGGACAAGGATCGTGGCTTCATCCGGAGCCTCGTGATCTACGAAGACGACGACATGATCGCGATCAATAAACCGCCCGGCCTGGCTGTCCAGGGCGGCACAGGAACGGAGCGCCATGTGGACGGGATGCTCGAGGGTCTGGTGCCCAGGAATGGGGATCGGCCAAAGCTGGTTCATCGGCTGGACAAGGATACCTCAGGTGTTCTTTTATTAGCAAAAACAGCGAAGTCGGCAAAGTTCCTTACAGATAAGTTCAGGGGTAAAGAGGCCAGAAAACTCTATTGGGCGCTCGTCGCCGGAGTGCCGAGGCCGCGCAAGGGAACGATCAATCTGGCGCTGGCCAAACAGGGCGGCGGCAAATATGGCGAGCGGGCGATGCCGGTCTACAATGATGAAGAAGACCCGGCGCTGCTTGCTGACGCCAAACAGGCGGTCACCAATTATGCGGTTATTGAGGAAGCAGGCCAACGGGCCTCGTTTGTGGTGTTCTGGCCCGAGACGGGGCGGACGCACCAGCTGCGTGCCCATGCGGCCGCTATCGGTCATCCCATCGCCGGGGACGTGAAATATGGTGAGGAAAAAGCCGTCATCGGCGGTGAAATTGAAAACCGGATGCATCTTCATGCCTATTCGCTTTCCATTCCGCATCCCGATGGTCACCAGGTTAACCTTGTTGCGGGGCTCCCGCCGCACATGAAGAAGACGTGGCGTCTTTTTTGCTTTGATGAGGTCCTGGAAGAGGATCCGTTCGAAGATGGTACGAAATAACGTCCAAAATACAGGTGAACCGATCAAATTTGCGGTCTTTGACTGCGATGGAACGCTGGTCGACAGCCAGTTCGTTATCGCTCAGACCATGAACCTGATGTTTGCGGACTTTGGCATTCCCGCCATGGAACGCCAGGCTATCCGCCGGATTATCGGGCTTCATCTGCCCGAAGCGATCGAAGTCCTTGTTGGCGAAGCGCCGCAGGGGGCGAGCTTTGGCGACATGGCAGAGGCTTACAAGGCCCACTTCTTCGAGATCCGCCAGTCGGGCGACTTTCATGAGCCCATTTTCGATCATGTCACGGACGTGCTGCGGCAGCTTTCGGACGCCGGGGTCACAATCGGGATGGCGACCGGAAAATCGCGGCGCGGCGCCGAATATGTGCTCGAAAAGCACGGATTGCGGCATCTGTTTGCTTCAATCAAGACTTCTGACGATGGTCCCGGAAAGCCACACCCACAGATTCTCGTGGATGCGATGACCGAAATGAAGGCTGAGCCCTCGCGTACGGTAGTCATCGGCGATACCTCTTTTGATATTGAGCTGGCGAAAAATGCCGGAGCAGGTGCTATTGGCGTGAAATGGGGTTATCATGGCGCCGACGAGCTTGAGGCTGCGGGGGCAGATCGGCTCATCGGGTCCTTTCTTGAGGTGCCAGACGCTCTTGCGGAGGTTTGGACCACATGATCCGCGTATACGGTTTTTTAAAGTTGGGTATTTGAAAAATCAATTTGGGGCGAGTGACCTTGAAAAAGGGACTGGCGATCAGCGGCGCGGCAGCGGCGGCATGTGTTCTGGGACTTGCAGGTTATGTGCTGACTCAGGATCTGAGCCGTTTTGTGCCAGATCTGAGCGACCGGCTTTCAGCACAAATCGGACAGCAGGTAACAATTGACGGGCCGATCCGCGTTGCGGTGGGTCTCGATGATGCCGTGTGGCTTTCCCTGGAGGACATCACGATACGGCCAACTGAGTCTGTGGACGAGCCTGTCGCGTATTCTGCGACAGTTGAGAAGGTCCGCGTCAAGATTGCCCTGGCGCCCTTGCTGCGCCGCGAGATTTTGACAGAACTGATGGAGGTTACCGGCGGCAGGTTCCTCGCCGAGAATGGCACCTCTCTCGAAGAGGCTTTCAGGGAGTTGCCGCAGAACCTGGGCGTGAGTTCTCCGGAGGCTCAAGCCAATTTCAGGGGCCAATGGACGTTGGCAGGATTTCGCCGTTTGCAGATCAATCAATCTTTCATAGGCGTCGTGGACGAAGGCCGTGAGGTCTTTGCCTTTCCAATCAGCAACTTCTCGGTCGAGCCCGGCGAGGTCGGTCTTGCGCTCTCTCTCAAGGGCAGGATCGAGGGCCGGGATGTGGTTTTTGAGGGTACAAGCGGTCCGTGGGCGGCTCTGCTGAGCGGGCACCGGGTTTACCTTGATGGCGTCGTCAAATCTGAAAGCGCACATCTTGCCATTAACGGGTCGATCGGTGATCCATCCACTCACGGCATTGAGCTTTTGGTGCGCGGCGGCGCAGAAAATCTTGCCGATGTGACGGTGCTTGCGGGTCTTGGCGACCTCAAGCGAACGTCGGCAATGAGTGTGGTCGCTCATGTCATGGCTACAACAACCAGTTTTTCGATCAGGGATCTCGATCTTAAATTTGGTCGTGGCGATCTTTCAGGCTGGTTTGAGATCGGTCGCGGAGAGCGGATTGAAATTGAGGGAGACCTCACGTCTGATTTCCTCGATCTGGAGGCTTTTGAAGGCGGTCATCTGTTGCATCCGCCGGAGAAACTTTTCCCGGATACCGCTTTGCCGGTCGATTTAATTCGCAGGCTTGAGGGTGAAGTCAGTCTCAATGCCAAAACCATCCTGCTGGCCAACGCCCGGCTGGTTGATGGCAAGATTTCGATGATTGCCTCGGGCGGCGTTCTGGCGATCAATCCTGTCGCGGTGACCTTTGAGGATGGACTGCTGGATGGTTCCATCGTTCTTTACGCGCGCGATACACCGGGTTTCAAGGCATCGGCAAGTCTGGTCAATTTTGATCTGGGCCGGTTCCTGACTTCGGCAAAGATGACAGATCCCTTTGAAGCCCATTTGCATTTCGGGGTTCAGCTTGAGGGCGAAGGCCAGACCATTGCGGCGATGTTTGCCGGTGCAACAGGTGAAGCCGATCTGGTTATGGGCGAGGGACGTCTTGGTGCGGAAATCGCTGGTCTGTTTGGCGGTCGCGATGTCGCCGGGCTGACACCTGTGGAAGCAAAGGCAAGCGGCGAGGACGTGATTGATCTGAAGTGCGTGGTCAGCCGATTTGATGTGGCAGGCGGGGTTGCCCGCAGCGGCGCCTTTCTTGTGCAAACAAGCGACAGCGTGACAACCGGCAAGGGGTCTATCAACTTCAAGACCGAGACTATTGATCTTCGGTTTGCTCCTCGCCCCAAGAATCCGGCCTATCTGGACTCTGCCGCAGACCTGCGGGTCACCGGTTCCTTCATTGCGCCGCAGTTTCGCGTTGATCGGGGCAATATTTCGAAGGGTATAGCAGGATCCCTTGGACGGTTTGCCCAGGCGAGGCGTGACAGCGAGGATCTTTTGCCCCTGATCGAGCGCAGCGTTACCGATAATAATCCTTGCATTGTCGCCCTCACCGGGCAAAAGGTCGTGCCCAAAGGGCGTTCTCGCATCTACAGCCTGACCCAGGTTCAATAGCGCCGTTACCCCGAATTTCTTTTCGCAGACAGAGGCTCCATGTCCCAGCCCCCGACACCGGCTCGTTCAAAACGGTTCTATAAGACCGTCACGATTGGTGATGTGCCGGACGGGTTCCGGGTCGAGCTCGATGGTCGGTCGATAAAAACCCCGCAGAGAAATACCCTCGTTGTCCCGATGCGATCTCTTGCAGAGGCGATTGCTGCTGAATGGGAGGGGCAGAGCGAAGAGATCGATCTGGACGCCATGCCGCTGACCCGCCTGGCGCAGCGCGCTGTTGACAGTGCTGGCCACGGCCGAGAGCGGTTGATCGACGAGATCATGAATTTTTCGAATTCAGATCTTCTATGCTACCGGGCAACAGATCCGGATCCGCTGGTAAAACTTCAGAGCGCTGAATGGCAACCGGCGCTGGACTGGGCGGCGCAGGAGCTTGGCGCACATCTTGAAGTCAGAACGGCGCTGATGATCGTCGAACAGCCGCTCGCGGCTCTTGCGGCGCTGAGGGCTCGAGTTGAGACCCTGAGTGACTTTGAACTGGCAGGCCTTGCGCCCGCAACGGCGCTGCTTGGTTCGCTGGTGCTTGGTCTTGCGTTGCATTGCGGACATATAGACTCGCAAAAGGCGCTGTCTCTTTCGCTGCTCGACGAACTGTGGCAGGTGGAGCAATGGGGCGAAGACGCTGAAGCCGCAGCAAGGCGGGCGTTGCTGGCAAGGGATCTGCACGATTTGGAGCACTTCCTCGGTTGTTTTCGCCAGGACAGTGCTGCCTGACTTGCCACGGGACCTGCTGAAAAGTCCCGATTTTGTGGGGCAATCAGCCATCCGGAATATATGATTGGTCAATCGCATTGCCTGTTTGGCATTTGTGAGATTGGCTGCTATGAAAATGACAGATTTCTCTCGTTCGGCGGGTTAAGCTTCAGGCTTTCCGGACCGGGCTCCCACTACAATAGTAATAATAATCGGGGCAGGATATGTACGATATTCTTCGACAACTCGAGGAGAAGAGGGCGGAAGCCCGGGCTGGCGGCGGCGAGCGCCGGATCCAGGCACAGCACGCCAAGGGTAAACTGACGGCGCGCGAGCGGATCGAGATTCTGCTTGATGAGGGGTCATTCGAGGAGTTCGACATGTTTGTCGAGCACCGTAGCCACGACTTCGGCATGGAGGAGCAGACGACGCCGGGCGACGGGGTCGTCACCGGTTGGGGAACGGTCAACGGCCGTCTGGTCTATGTGTTTGCCAAGGATTTTACAGTTTTTGGCGGATCTCTGTCCGAGACCCACGCGCAGAAAATTTGCAAGATCCAGGATATGGCGCTCAAGATGGGCGCGCCCATCGTTGGTCTGTTCGATGCAGGCGGTGCGCGGATCCAGGAAGGCGTCGCGGCGCTCGGCGGCTATGGTGAAGTGTTCCGGCGCAACATCCTGGCCTCGGGGGTTATCCCGCAAATTTCAGTGATCATGGGGCCATGCGCGGGTGGCGATGTATATTCACCTGCCATGACTGATTTCATTTTTATGGTCAAAAACAGGTCCTATATGTTTGTGACCGGGCCTGACGTCGTGAAGACCGTGACCCACGAGGAAGTGACGCCGGAAGAACTTGGCGGCGCAAAAGTTCATACGACAAAGTCTTCCATCGCGGACGGCGCCTATGATGATGACCTGCAGGCGCTGACACAGGTGCGCCATCTCATCAATTTCCTGCCGCTGTCCAACCGTGAGCCTGCTCCGCCACTGGCGACATCAGACCCGATTGACCGGATCGAAATGGCGCTTGATACGCTGATCCCTGATAATCCAAACAAGCCCTATGATATCAAGGAAGTCATCCTCAAGAGCATTGATGACGCAGATTTCTTTGAGATTCAGGAAGACTTCGCCAAAAATATCGTAACCGGATTTGGGCGGATCGACGGACAGACGGTCGGGTTTGTGGCCAATCAGCCGATGGTGCTGGCCGGGGTTCTGGATTCAGATGCCAGCCGGAAAGGGGCCCGGTTTGTGCGCTTCTGCGATTGTTTCAACATTCCGATCGTGACCTTTGTTGATGTGCCTGGCTTTTTGCCCGGGACCTCGCAGGAATATGGCGGTCTCATCAAGCACGGCGCGAAGCTGCTCTTTGCCTATGGCGAAGCTCCGGTACCGAAAGTGACGATCATTACACGGAAAGCCTATGGCGGTGCCTATGACGTGATGTCATCAAAGCACCTTGGCTCCGATGTCAACTATGCCTGGCCGACGGCGGAGATCGCGGTGATGGGTGCGAAGGGTGCGGTGGAGATTATCTTCCGGCAGGATATCGGAGATCCGGACAAGATTGCAACGCGGACCAAGGAATATGAAGACCGGTTCCTTAACCCCTTCATCGCGGCCCAGCGCGGCTATATTGATGATGTGATCATGCCTCACTCGACACGCCGCCGCATCGCGCGCGCGTTGGCCATGCTCAGAAGCAAGGAAGAAGAAACCCCGTGGAAGAAACACGACAATATTCCGCTCTAACTCCCGAGCAATGAAATGGTGAGATTGAGACGGATATAAAGAGAAGCGGAATCACGAAACGATGTTCAAGAAAATCCTCATAGCCAACCGCGGCGAGATCGCCTGCCGTGTGATGAAGACCGCCCGGGTGATGGGTATCAAGACCGTTGCGGTTTATTCCGATGCCGATGCCGGCGCGCTGCATGTGGAAATGGCCGATGAAGCGGTCCATATCGGGCCTTCGGCGGCTTCGGAAAGCTACCTGATTGCCGACAGGATTATTGAGGCTTGCAAATCCACAGGCGCCGAAGCGGTTCATCCAGGCTATGGTTTTCTTTCAGAAAATGCCGCGTTTGCCAGACAGCTTGATAAAGAGGGCATTGCGTTCATCGGGCCGAACATCAAGGCCATCGAGGTGATGGGCGACAAGATTGCGTCCAAGAAGTTTGCTTCAGAAGCCAAAGTGAGCACGGTTCCAGGCTCCCCGGATCTGATCAGGGATGCGGCACATGCCGTGGTGATTGCCAAAGAGATCGGTTTTCCCGTGATGATTAAGGCCTCGGCTGGTGGCGGCGGCAAGGGCATGCGCATTGCCATGGATGAGAGCGAGGTGGAGCAGGGCTTTATCTCCTCGCAAAACGAAGCGCGGTCCTCGTTTGGCGACGATCGAATTTTTATCGAGAAATTTATTGTTGATCCGCGCCATATCGAGATTCAGGTTCTGGCCGACAAAAAGGGCAACACGATTTATCTCGGTGAGCGCGAGTGCTCGATCCAGCGCCGGAACCAGAAGGTTATCGAGGAGGCACCGAGCCCGTTTCTCAATGAGAAAACCCGCAAGGCCATGGGCGAACAGGCGGTGGCGCTGTCAAAGGCGGTTGGATACGAGAGTGCCGGGACCGTTGAGTTCATCGTCGACTCCGACCGTAACTTCTATTTCCTTGAGATGAATACGCGGCTGCAGGTCGAGCATCCGGTGACAGAGCTTATTACCGGCGTTGATCTTGTGGAACAAATGATCCGCGTTGCGGCGGGTGAAGAGCTGACGCTCAAGCAGAAGGACGTGAAACTTACTGGCTGGGCCATTGAGAGCCGGATCTATGCCGAAGATCCTTTCAGGGAGTTCCTGCCATCGATTGGCCGTCTTGTTCGTTATATGCCGCCGGAAGAGGATGTGCGCGATGGTTTGACTATTCGCAATGATACGGGCGTTCGTGAAGGTGACGAAATTTCTCTTTTTTACGATCCGATGATTGCCAAATTGTGTACGCATGGCCCTGATCGTCTGGCGGCCATCGACCACATGACCAAAGCGCTGGACCGTTTTCATATCGAGGGTATTGGTCACAACATTCCGTTTTTGAACGCTGTTTATGAGCAAGATCGTTTCCGCGAGGGTCGGCTTACGACAGGCTATATCGCCGAGGAGTTCCCTGACGGCTTTGAGGGCGCAACGCTTGGAGTGGAAGTCATCCATCAGCTCGCTGCTGTTGCCACGTTCATACAAATTACTGCTGACCGGCGTTTTGAAGGGCGCGGTGATGTTGTGCTCGATCCTGCTGGCGAGCGGAAGGACAAGGTTGTGTGTTTTGGCGGGCAATATTTCCCGGTTCAAACGGCGCTGGATGGCGACATCCTTGATGTCACAGTTGGCGGGAGCGAAGAGGCATCCTACCGGGTGCTGAGCCGTTGGCGTCCCGGCTGGCCGCTCTTTATCGGCGCGATAGGCAGTGCGGACATTGCAGTTGGCGTGAGGCAGACGAGGGATGGCTGGGAGCTTTCCTACCGCGGCGCCAGTCTGCCCGCAAAAGTCCTCAGCCCGCGCATCGCCGAGCTTGAAAAGCTGATGCCGGAGCGGATCGCACCGGACACATCAAAGATGTTGCTTTGTCCGATGCCTGGTCTGGTGGTCTCTATCAATGTTGAGGTTGGCGATGTGGTCCAGGCCGGTGACACGATCGCGGTTGTGGAAGCCATGAAGATGGAAAATGTCTTGCGAGCGGAAAGAACCTGCACGGTCAAATCAGTCAATGCTGCGCCGGGGGACAGCCTCGCGGTGGATGAAGTGATTGTTGAATTTGAATAGCGTTTTCTTGTTCGGGGCGATTTACTTCTAACCTTTCAGTGTGCGCGCCAGTTCGCAGAAGTCTTCGACTGAAAGCGTTTCGGCCCTTGCCGTTGGGTCGATCCCGGCTTGTTCCAGCAAAGCCAAAGTGTCAACTCCCAGAGCCTTGAGGCTTTGGCGCAGCATTTTGCGTCTCTGGGAAAAAGCTGCGGCAACGACGCGCTGCAGAATGTCGGCATCGGCCTCCGCCTTGGGTTCTTTGCGCAGATCCAGTCGCACGACAGTTGAGGTAACCTTTGGCGGCGGCGTGAAGGCGCGGGCGGGAATGTCGAACAGGATTTTCGGGTCGGTGCGCCATTGTGACAGGATGGAGAGACGCCCATAGGCCTTGCTGCTCGGACTTGCCGTAATGCGCTCGGCGACCTCGCGCTGAAACATCAGGGTCAGGCTATCAAAGAAGGGCGGCCAAGGGGCGAATGTCAGCCATTTGACGAGGAGCGCCGTGGCGATGTTGTAGGGCAGGTTTGCAATAATGACGACCGGTTCCTCAATTTCGAGATCTTCCAGCAGTGAGGGTTCATGAACATCAAGTGCGTCGGCGAAATGAGTTTCCAGGCGTCCCGGGTAGGCGAGCCCGATCTCTTCAAGGATTGGCTTGATCCGGTCGTCCCGCTCAACGGCGATAACTCGCGACGCGCCTTGATCCAACAAGGCTCGAGTGAGCCCGCCGGGGCCGGGGCCGATCTCGATCACGGTTCGACCTTCAAGGGGACCGGCCGAGCGCGCAATCTTCCGTGTCAAATTGAGATCAAGAAGGAAATTTTGTCCAAGGGACTTCTTGGCCGACAGACCATGCGTGGCAATGGTTTCGCCCAGAGACGGCAAGGATGGCGGCAGGGCGGGAGGTTCGCTCATGTTGGTTGTCGCTGAGCATGGATGTTGGTAATGAAATGTGCTGTGTAAAGAGCTTCTATGAAGCTGGCGGGTGATGCCTTGCCAGTCCCGGCCAAATCAAGAGCTGTGCCGTGGTCCGGAGAGGTTCGTATGATTGGCAGTCCCAGTGTGATATTGACACCGCGGTCGAAGTCGACGGTCTTGATCGGGATCAATGCCTGATCGTGGTACATGGCAAGGACGCCGTCGTATTCAGCACGCGCGCGCGGATGAAAGAGTGTATCGGCGGGGTGCGGGCCAGTCACATTGAGGCCAGAGGCGCGAAGCGCTTCAATGGCAGGTTTTATGACTTCATTTTCCTCACTGCCGAGAGCGCCGTCTTCCCCTGCATGGGGGTTGAGACCCGTGACGGCAATTCGGGGATTGGAGATGGCAAAGTCGTTTTTAAGAGCTTCGGCCATAATGGTAAGCAGATTTTTGACGAGATCTACGGAGAGGGCGCCTGCGACCTCGGAGAGCGGTATGTGAATTGTCGCCGGGACGGTTCGCAAATCATCGACGGCCAGCATCATGACCGGCGTCGGCGCTTCTTTCAGGCCAAGTTTCTCCTTGCACAGGTGCGCGAGGAATTCTGTGTGACCAGGGTATTCAAAGCCTGCGTCATAAAGCGCAGATTTCTGGATGGGATTGGTGACGAGGGCGCATGCCTCGCCAGAGATGACAAAGTCTACGGCCCGTGTGATCGAACCGATGACTGCTGATGCGTTTTGAGTGTTGATGACACCGGGAACGGAGCGCTCGGCAAGGGCCTGGGGTAGAATTGGCAATGCATCATTGAACACTGCGGAGGCTTCAGCGGGGTGGGTGATGGTTTGTAAAGGCAGTTTTAGACCGAGGCGTTGCGCAAGGGTCTCAATGCGCTGCGGATCGTCAATCAGAAAGAAAACAGGAATCGACTGGCGATTGCGAACGGTCCATGCCTTGAGGGATATTTCGCCGCCGACGCCGGCGGGCTCACCCATCGTAACGGCGATGGGCCTTCGAGACATCACCTGAGCTCCACGACAGCGTCGTTTCTGAGGTCACGCAGATAACGCCGTGCAATCATCGTCATTTGTTGGTTTGCCAGCTGATTTTCAATCTGCAGGCGGTCAGGCAAATTCACGCCGACGTCTTCGCGGTCACACACGCCAATGACATGAAAACCCTGATTGGTCAGGAGTGGCGCAGAGGCTTCGCCTGCTTGCAGCGGAATTACAGCTGACTGAAACACTTCATCGAGTTCGCCGATTGTCATGGTTTGCTGATCCGATATTGTCGCTGTCGGAAATTTTTCCTTCAATGCGACAAGATCCTCGCAGGATTTGATGTGTTGCGATGCCTGAAACAAATAGCTCCCGGCGGACTGCAGTTGATCCTGCGGGGTGTCTTCCGGAAGCGCGAAGACCAGTTGTTGCAAGGTAACTTTTGCCTTCATTGGATCAGCGCCGCCGATCATTCGGCGGTCAGCAAGCAAGAGCAGATAGTATCCGGAGACGGTTCTGATCGGTGGCGACACCTCGCCTTTCTTCAGATTTCGGAGAGCCAGATTGAGTTCAGGTGGTAATTGTCCATCCTGGACCCAGCCGATATCTCCGCCCTGCGTGGCAGAGGCACTATGACTAATTTGCTGCGCCGCCGCTTGAAAATTGGTGCCCTGTCTGATCTGGTTTACCAGGTTCAGCATGCCGTTGCGGACTTCTGCCTCTTGTTCAGGGGAATCGACCCGATACTGAATTTCAAATACGCGGTACTGCGGCTTGTTGGCGTTTGCAACCATGCGCTGATAAACGGCATCAATCTCTTCTTCAGTTACCGAGACGTTCCTGCCAAACCGTCCGCCTACGATTTCATCCCAGACGATCTCTGCGCCAATCTGGCGCTCGAGAGTACCAATGCCGATGTTTTTAGTTTTCATTTCGTCGGTGACCTGGGCGACGGTCATGTTACTTTGAGAAGCGATTTGCTCTAGTTGTGCATTGATTTCACTGCGCTGAGGCGACACTTCAAATGTCAGAGCCTCTTCAAGCTTCAGGGTCTCATCAATAAGAGATCGTAGAATTTGTTGCCTCATCTGATTGATGTCGGCTTCAGTCAGTTGAAATCCGGCCTGGCTGACAACGAACGCAAGTCTCTGATAGATGTCGTATTCGGTAATCGGATGGTCGTTGACAATTGCTGCGATCTTCTGAAGATCTTCATCGCCAGTCGCGAGCTCGTTAATCGATCTTACCGGCGCGGTTACCGATGCTTCAGCACTTTGCGCCCAGGCAGATGACGTCCGGTCAGTGGACGAAAGTGATAATTGGATTGGCAAAACAAGGGCAAGTCCGAAAAGGACACGAACGGCCTGGCAGCGGTTCGGAACGTTGATCAAACGCCTCAGAGTTCCGGTTTTAAAAGATATCTGCTTCATACTCATAACTTTCAACATCACTACCCCGATCGGCCCCTGAATCTTGTCAGGCTGCCCAAAGCCCTGCCAGCGCGACAAGATCGCAAAAAACGCATGATATTTCAATGGTTTCCTGTCAAAAAATGAAAATCGTGCGTGATGCCGGTGATTAACTAAATTTGGCGGGGGACAGCGCTGCCATTGCACGGGAATTGCCGCGTGATCAGCCCAGCGACTTTAGTTTCACCCGGAAGAAAATGGAGGTCGTTGGCTCAATATCCCGGTCTTCCGTGAAGCGTCGCCGAGCGGTGATTTCGAAATCGGTGCACTCATCGCGGTAAACGAAACTGGCCCTCGCGCGGATCATTTCATCGGCCTCGAGATTTCGGATACCTTCAGCCTCAAACGACCAATTTCCGCGGATCTTGAGGTGTGTCTTTGCCGTCAGTTCCTCACGAGTCTCAAGCCCGCTTTCTGACAATTCAGCTCCCAACGTGAGATATCCTGCTTCCAGCCAGTAGTTTTCTGTGCCACCCCAGATATCAACTTCATTCCGGCGGAAGCTGAAATCATCTTTGTCGAGGCGAAATCGGTGAATCATCCTGAACTGCTTGAGAGGTGTCAGAACCAGCCTGCCGACATAGTCCGAGCGTTTCGTATCCAGCCCTGTTGCCTCGCCAAACAGGCGGGATTCATCCTGGCGGAACGTCTGGCCGATTGTCACGCTGTTCTCACCGGGACCGAAGCCGACCAGCGCGGCTTTTATGCCGACGTTTAATCGCATTCCCTCTTCCCATCGGTCCAGGCCCGGAAATTTGTTGGCCTTGAAGAGATTTGTGTCATCAAATTCAAAGCTCAGGCTGTCTTCATTGGCGATTTCAGGCGGGTTGAGTCCGCTGGGGCTTGCAACCAGCTGGGCGATTGGCTCTATGACCTGAAAACCCCGTTTGGTTGGACGGGCGAGCGGGAAACTCCATTCGATGCCGATTGTTGGCAAAGCGCGAGCGGTAACTTCAGAATCCTTTGTCGAAATGGGGACCGGTGCGAGCTGCAAGTCGCTTGTATGATAGACGTCGCCCCTCAGATCGCCAAACATGTTGAGGACCTGACCTCGTTTGGAAATCCAGGGACGTTGCCATTTGGCTTGTAAGGAAAGCCGCTCGAGGTCAGATCCCTGGATTCTCTGCAAACTTAGAAAGTCTCCCTCAAAAGACAGGTGACCTCCCAGAACAGGATCTTCGAGATGATACTCAAAATCGATATTTGGCAGAATTACAGGTGTTTGCCCCTGGTCATCGGTCGAGCGAAGACCGATAAAGAAATAGTTATCCATGATTGCATAATTTCGGCCCGAGCGGGTCTGCATGTAGGCACGGTTACGCAGTTCATCTGGTTCATGAATGCTATAGCGTTTCAGGTAAGTGTCATCGCTGCTTAGCTCTACATCAAATCCCCAATCCCAAAGAGGTCCAGGGGAGAAGCGGCCCTTGCCAAAAAGGTGATCACGGACTTGTTTTCCGGATACAGGTTTGCCGTCGCTGTCCAGTCGGTCGGGATTGGTCACAGATCCGTCAAACTGGAATTCACCGGTTTTCGTCCGCATACGAAACTCGCCCTTCAGGACAGATGCTTCCTGAGTTATAAGGAGCGGCGTGACGGTGGCGTCAATATTTGGCGCGATTGACCAGTAGTAGGGGATTTCAAGGAAGTTTCCCAAGTCCGTCGAGTTGCCTGCGCGCGGAACGAGGAAACCCGATTTTCTTGCCACCGACGGGTCAGGATGCCAGAACCAGGGGGTATAAAGAATTGGAACGCCGAGGACTTCCAGATAGGCATGGCGATAGGAGATAATCCGGTTGCCCCGATCATGGGTGACTTTTAGTGCCTTGATTTGCCAGACAGGTAATCCACCGCGTTTGTCCTTGCACACTTTGCAGGGGCTATAGATAGCCTGCGAGATCTCAGTCGTGTTTTTGCCGCGTATTGCGGTCGCGCCGGCCAACCTGGCGGTCTCGCCGATGAGAAGTCCAAAGGTCTCTATGAGGCCGGTTTCCAGTGTTCCATCCAGCGTAACATCAGTGGCCTGAAGAACAGTTCCGGATTTGTCGATGATAGTGACGTTGCCGCTCGCCTGGATTTCATTTTCATTCACATCATAGGTAATCTTGTCGGCCCGGAGCGTTCGGTCATCATAGGACGCCTCGACGTGACCTTCCGCAGTATAGATTCCGCTTCCAGCATCAAACGTTGCCTTGTCGGCCTGAAGGAGAACTGCTCCGCCGTTCTCCCCGGTTTGAACCAGTTCCTCCGCACCTTGAGCCTCCACCTGAGCATAAGCTGGTGAGACGGTTGGAGCCGTGAGCAACGCAGGAACCACTGCAAGCATCGCGAGATTGAGCTTTGTCAGGAGGGGCATAACCTCAACCATCCTCCAGATGAAATAACAGGGCTGTCCCGAGAAGCGTGGCGACACCTGTTGGTGCCCAGGCCGCAAGTGCAATAGGCAGCGCGCCCGAAAGACCGAGGGCCTCGGATATATTTGTAATGAAATAGAGGGCAAAGCCGGCCAGAACACCGACGACAATGAGCTGGCTGACACCCCCCAGGCGTGACATGCGTAATGATGACGTGGCAGCGATCAGGATCATGGCGAACAACAGAAGCGGAACCGACAAAATGGAATGCCAATGCAGCCGGTGACGGACGGCAGAAAATCCGGCTGTTTCTGCCTCATTGATAAACCGTGGCAGGTCCCACACAGAAAGCGTTGCAGGGGAGGCAAAGCTTTCTTCAATGTCACGAATAGTCATATCTGTGGCGAACTGGAATTCCGCAAAGTGTTCGGCAGGTTCCGTCGGTCTGCTGACCCAGGCATTCTTTAACCGCCAAAACCCCTCTTCCAGAAACGCCTCTTCTGCATCGATGCGACCGGCAAACCTGCCTTTGCCCTCGTAAGAAAGAATTATGACACCTTCAAGCCGCTGGCCTTTGTCGAAGACCCGCAGCGCGTGAACAACGGCTTGACTTTTATTGTCTCCCTCACGAAGCCAGAGGCCGGCCTCGGAAATAGACAATTGACTGCCGTGGCCTTCAAACTTCTGATTTTCAATGCGTTCATAGCGCTCATTCATTTTGGCGGCGAAGGGGTTGAAGGCGGCCACCATAAAGACGCCGACCGTAAAACCGATAAACAGGGCAGGCGCGAGAAATTGCCAGACCGACACGCCCGCCGCCCTCGCAACAACCAGCTCACTGGACCTTGTCAAACGGGTAAACGTCCACATGCCACCAAAGAGAACCGCGAAGGGCATCATGGTTTCGATCAGTCCGGGCATCTTCATGAGGGTCATGCCGACAAGCGTGGCGAAATCAAAACTTTCGCGGCCACCAAATTTACGCATCGTCTCGACCAGATCAATGACGAAGACCAGCATCATGACGGAAAAAAGTACAATTCCGATGCCGATTAAAAATTGACGGCCCAGATAGAGGGAAAGTGTCAGGGAAAACCGCATCTGACCTCACTCCGAAGCCAGAAAATCCGGCCTCCTGTTTGTCGACTTGCGGGAAAACAGTTTCACTTCAGAAAGAAAAATACTGCATATAACGACTGCGCCAATGGGCATCAGGTATTGCAGAAAAGTCAGGGCAACGGAAGACGTCGAGGCGCTTTGTCCGGCAAAACCGATGGTGCGCACGACAAAAACGGCGGCCATGGCCCCGGTAATTCTCCATGCCATACCCCGGCGCCCGAAGGAACCACCTATAATGCTGACTATCGCGATCATCGCGACGGCGAAGTTGTAAAGCGGCGCCGCCAGTCTGTTATGACCCTCGGCGCGTAGACGATTGATGTTCTTTCGATCCCAATTGCCGCTGAGATCCGGATTGAAGAGTTCACCAAGGTAGCGTTCACGAAATTCGCGCCGGGGAACATTCTTTTCCTTCATGAAGGGCGTCAGGTCGAGTGTGTATCGATCGAAGCTGGTGAGGATTGGTGGCCTGCCGGCATTGTCGACGGTTTGCACATCACCTTTCTCCATTATGAGCTGCGGTGCGGAATTGATGCTCAGGAGATAACCGGTTTCGGCCATATAGGTTGTTGGTCTGTCCGCTTCGCGGTGGTCATGGATGAGAAGACCTTCCAGCCGGCCGCCACTGGTTACCTTGCGAATGTAAACCGTAAGTCCTTTGGAAGGGTTTGTGAACGTGCCTTCCTTGACCAACTGGGTGACCAGGTCGCTGCGGATCTCATAAATCCGGTCCTTCATTGCGCGGTAGCCCGTCGGCATTAGATAGAGATTGAGGAAGAGATTGATCACGGCAATGAGGGCCGCGAGGATCAGGACCGGGCGCGCTATTGACCATTGGCTGTGACCCGAGGCCCACATGACAACGATTTCGCTGTCGGTGTTCATATGATGCAATGAATAAAGCACAGAGCAGAAGAGTGAAATGGGCAGAACGTCGGCCAGAAGAGCAGGGAAGGCAAGGACGTTCAATTCAACAAAGGTTGCCGCCGATTGCCCGCGATTGATCACCAGATCGAGCATCTGGAGGGATGTCGAGAGCCAGAGAATGCCTGCAAAAATCAGAGTGAAAAACACCGTAGGTCCGGCGCATTGCAGAAAGATGTAACTGGCAAGCCGATTCATCCCGCGATCTTGTCCTTTTCCGATGCGCACCTTATAGATAGGAATAAGGCGAATCTGTTTATCTGCCAACTCTTGTACCGGAATATCCCGGTTCTTCAAAACTGGCAAGTGATCAGCGACCAGAGGCCTGCATTCCCGCAGAACTGACAGTTCTCACAACTCTAACGAACCCTGGAGGTTCCAATTCAATGAATGTTACATTTGCAGCAAAGGCGCAACCCAAGGGCGGTGTTTTGATTTTGACGGCCTGGGACAAGGGCGCGCTCGGTCCCTGGGGGAGCGATCTGGACAAAAAGACTAAAGGAGCGATCAAGGCAGCGATCAAGGCGGCATCGTTCAAAGGCGGTGTGGGGCAGGTTGTTCAGGTTCTGGCCCTCGGTGGCATTGCTCTTGACCGGCTTCTTGTGGTTGGCATGGGTGCTCCTGGAAAAATGGATGAACTCAGTTGTCAGAAGGCGGGTGCCGCTGCGGCGCATTTCCTGACCACAAAGACAAAAACAAGCGACGTCGTGATAGACCTGCCATCGACAGTAAAGATGGATGAAGCTGATGTTGCCTCCAACTTTGCATTCGGAACACGCCTCGGGTCATACAGGTTCACCAAGTATCGCACGACGCTAAAACCCGAAAATACGCCGCAACTGACGAAAATTGTTGTTCGAACAGATGATGCGACAGGAGCCCGAAAGGGATGGCGTGCAGCGGGCAAGGTTGCTGACGGCGTTATGATGGCACGGGATCTTGTCAACGAGCCGCCGAATATTCTCAATCCGAAGGAATATGCTGCGCGTTGTCGCGCGCTTTCCAAGCTCGGTGTCAAGGTGACCGTTCTCACTGAAAAGAAGATGGACGAACTTGGCATGGGCGCTCTTCTGGGCGTTGGGCAAGGCAGTGCCAATGAGTCCTACATTGCCATAATGGAGTGGAAAGGCGGGAAGGTCGGAGATGCGCCAGTCGCCCTGGTCGGCAAGGGGCTGACGTTCGACTCCGGCGGGATTTCTCTCAAACCTGGCGCAGGTATGGAAGATATGAAAGGCGATATGGGCGGTTCGGCCGCTGTCGTCGGCACCATGATGGCGCTGGCCGGACGGAAGGCGAAAGCCAACGTCGTCGGCATTGTTGGTCTTGTCGAGAATATGCCCGATGCGGCTGCTCAGCGTCCGGGGGACATTGTGACGTCCATGTCGGGACAGACAATCGAAATCATCAATACCGACGCAGAAGGCCGCCTCGTGCTGGCTGATATACTCTGGTATGCCGCCAAGAAATTCAAACCGAAGTTCATGGTTGATCTGGCGACGTTGACCGGTGCTATGACGGTGGCTTTGGGGCAGGAATATGCCGGAACCTTCTCAAACAGCGATAAGCTTGCCGAACAGCTTCATGCCGCTGGCGAGGCATCCGGTGAGGGCGTCTGGCGCCTGCCGCTGAGTGAAAGCTACGACAAGCTGATCAATTCGCAGTTCGCAGACATGAAGAATACCGGCGGGCGCTACGGTGGGTCGATTACTGCGGCCCAGTTCCTGCAGCGGTTCACCAACAAGGTTCCGTGGTGCCATATTGATGTGGCAGGAACAGCAATGGGGACCCCGAAGACCAAAATGTCACCGACATGGGCCTCCGGCTACGGTGTTCGGCTACTTAACCGCTGGATTGCGGATAATTTTGAGGGCTGATGCCGGATACTTCAGGATCATCAGAGGTCTGGTTTTATCATCTGACCCACTGGCCGCTTGAGAGGGCCCTGCCGCCGTTGCTCGAGAAAACACTCGAGCGCGGCTGGCGGGCCCTTGTGCGTGCGGGGTCGCAGGAGCGATTGAGTGTGCTTGATCAGCATTTGTGGTCGTGGTCCGACGAAAGTTTTTTGCCCCATGGTCTCGCCGGTGAAGACGATGCGGAGCGACAGCCTGTCCTTCTCACCACCGGTATGACCAACGACAACAAGGCTGATGTCCTGTTTGTGGTGGATCATGCAGAGACCGGGGAAATTGCAAATTTTACACGGACGATCCTGATCTTTGATGGACGCGATGACGATGCTGTCACCTCAGCGCGTGCGGAATGGCGCCGGGCAAAGGAAAACGACATGCAGGTTTCCTATTGGCAGCAGGGCGAGACCGGCGGCTTTGAGAAGAAAGCGTGAGCAAGATGTCCATGCCTCTTGATCGACGGTTCTCGGTCGCACCGATGATGGACTGGACGGATCGGCACGACCGTTATTTCCTGCGGCAAATCTCTTCTTGTGTGCTGCTTTATACCGAGATGGTCACAACCGGGGCAATCCTGCACGGGGATCGCGAAAAACTGCTTGGGTTTGATGAGGCCGAACACCCCCTCGCGCTTCAACTTGGCGGCAGCGATCCGAAGGACCTGGCCACTTGCGCCAAAGTGGCCGAGGACTGGGGTTATGTGGAGGTGAACCTCAATGTCGGCTGCCCCTCTGACCGGGTGCAGTCAGGCAGCTTCGGGGCCTGTTTGATGGGCGAACCGGAGCTGGTTGCGGACTGTTTCGCAGCAATGCAGGGCGCAACAAGCCTGCCGGTCACGGTCAAATGCCGGATCGGGATTGATGATCAGGAGCCGGAGGTGGCGCTACGGGATTTCATAGCCAAAGTCTCCGGCGCGGGCTGCAAGACCTTCATCATTCATGCGCGCATGGCCTGGCTTGAGGGGCTCTCCCCGAAGGAGAACCGGGATGTGCCGCCGCTGAATTATGATCTGGTCTATGCGGTGAAGCAGGAAAACCCTGATCTTGAAATCATCATCAATGGCGGCATCATGACGCTTGAGGAAACCGACGCGCATCTTGAAAAATGCGACGGGGTGATGATGGGGCGAGCGGCCTACCAGACGCCTTTTATTTTGAATACGGTTGATCAGCGTTATTTCGGAGGGGCCGATAAACCCAAATCCGAACATGAAATTGTCAGGGACATGCTGCCGTACATCGAAGCGCATATGGCAAGGGGCGGGTCGCTGTTTCAGGTGACGCGGCACATGCTTGGACTATTCCACGGTGTGCCGGGGGCTCGGCTTTGGCGGCGATATCTGTCGGAAAATGCCTATAAAAAGGAAGCCGGGCTTGAGGTTTTGATGGCGGCGCTTGACTTCGTGCCGGAGCGAGACCCGGCATTTTTTGAAATGAAAGAGAGCGTATGACGTCAGCTGATCTATTGGCTTTCCTGCCGCTTGCGCTAGGGCTTTTGGCAACCGGTGTTGCTGCCGGTATTCTGGCTGGGCTTCTCGGTGTCGGCGGCGGTATTGTTATTGTGCCGGTGCTGTTTCACATCTTTACCGGCCTTGATGTTGACGAAGCGATCCGTATGCACCTTGCGGTCGGGACATCGCTTGCCACTATCATTCCGACCTCGATCCGCTCCATGCGGGCGCATGCGAAAAAAGGTGCGGTGGACTACGAGATCATGAAGGCCTGGGGGTTGCCGATTCTGGTGGGCGTGGCCATCGGGGCATGGGCGGCGGCGCGCGTTGACGGGCGCGTGCTGACAGGGATCTTTGCGAGTTTCGCCTTGCTGGCAGCTTTTAATCTGGCATTTGGCAGGGAGAACTGGCGGCTCGGCGCATCCTTGCCTTCAAAACCGGTGCAGAGCCTGATGGCGGGCGGTATGGGGGTTCTTTCGACGATGATGGGGATTGGCGCGGGCACCTTTGGCGTTACCATTATGACACTCTACAATGTTGCCATTCACCGGGCCGTTGCGACGGCAGCAGGTTTGGGCATCTTCATCGCCATCCCGGGCACGATAGGTTTTCTCATTAGCGGGGCCGGCGTTCCGGGACGGCCATTGTTTTCGGTTGGCTACGTCAATCTGGTGGGCTTTGCCTTCATTGCGGTCGCAACCGTTGCGGCAGCGCCATGGGGTGTGAAGCTTGCGCATGCCTTACCGAGAGAAACTCTCAAGAAGGCTTTCGCGTTCTTTCTGGTCTTGACCTCGGCACGCATGTTCTGGTCGCTGGTGGGATAGCGTGAGCCTCTGTAGGGCGAGCGATGGTAAAACCATCTAAAAGGACAAGGGTTCTGAGTTGCATCAAATTGCCGATTGTACCTGACGTAAAACGATTCACAGTGATGAAGGTCCGGTCGAACAACGTTTCAATAGTGATGCAAAGTAGATTTATTGCTGCGGGCTCGAGATCACTACCAGGGTCCCTTGCCAATAGGCGCTGATACGAATATTTTGATCGTTGATCGGATAGAGGTTATGTGGAGAGGAAGAGAGCATGAAAATATCAGGAAAAGTTGCGGTGTTGCTCTGTCTTGGGCTTCCACTAGTATTTGCTGTGGGCTGGTTAATCTTGATGCGTTAGAGGCTCAAAGCTTTAGCATCATATGTGTGCTAAACGGGTCTGCGACGTATGCTCCAAATGGCTTGCATGTGGTGAAGCCGAACTTCTTGTAAAGAGCTCTTGCCGGGGCGAAGGCCTCGACGGCTCCGGTTTCCAGGTAAAGGCGTTCAAAGCCCCGAGCCTGTGCATCGTCTATAATCACTGCGACAATTGCAGCGGCGAGACCTTTGCCGCGATGGGCCGCAGCGGTGTGCATGGACTTGATTTCGCCCCCGCCATGCCCGAGGTCTTTCAGTGCGCCGCAACCGAGGAGGTTTGTACCTTCCCATGCAGTCCAGAATTTGATTTCGGGGGCCCGCAGGGCTTCAAGGTCAAGAGCGTGGGTACTCTCGGGAGGTGAATGCTTCGCCGCGTCATCCAGATGCCTTTCCAGCAGCGCCGCGATTTCCGGGCCACGCAAATCATCAATACGGATGTCCATCTAAATCTTCTGATCGTAGTCGCCAACTTCCGGCTGGGCGGCGAGTTTGGCGTCGATGTCGGCGAACATGGCGCGCATGTTGGCTTCTGATGTCGGGCTCTCGACGACGACGACGAGGCCTGGCACATTCGATGAGGCGCGCACGAGGCCCCAGGTGCCGTCTTCCAGGATGATGCGGATGCCGTTGACTGTGATGACCTGAGCTATTGGCTGACCCAGGAGCTTTTCACCCTTTGCCGCCATGTCTTCATAGATTTTGACAATCCGGTCGACGACCTCATATTTCACGTTATCGGGACAGTGAGGCGACATGGTGGGGGTGCCCCAGGTCTGTTGCAGATCACCATAAAGGTCAGACATGGACTTGTCCGGATTGCGGTCGAGCATATCAAGGATGGCAATACCCGAGACGATGCCGTCGTCGTAGCCATAGCCGATGGGCTTGTTGAAGAAATAGTGCCCGCTCTTCTCAAACCCGACGAGCGCGCCCAGTTCGTTGGAGCGGCGCTTGATGTAGGAATGACCGGTCTTCCAATAATCGGTTTTGGCGCCGTTTTTCTTCAGGACCGGATCGGTGAGGAAGAGGCCGGTTGATTTTACATCAACGACGAATTGTGCGTTTGGATATTCCTCGGAAAGATCGCGCGCCAGCATGACGCCGACCTTGTCAGCGAAGATTTCGTTGCCATTGTTATCGACAACGCCGCAGCGGTCCCCGTCGCCATCAAACCCGAGGCCGACATCGGCGCCGGTTTCCTTCACAAGGGCGGAGATGTCATGGAGCATTTCCATGGCTTCGGGATTTGGCGTGTAGTGCGGGAAAGAATGATCGAGATCGCAATGGAGCGGAATGACTTCGGCGCCGAGGGCTTCCAGCACTTGCGGCGCGAAGGCTCCGGCTGTGCCGTTGCCACAGGCGGCGACGACCTTGAGCTTCCGTTTGAATTTCGGGCGATCTGTCAGGTTGGCAATATATTGTTCTGCCATATCAGGCACGACTTCATAGCTGCCGCCCGGGCGCGGCTTGAACTTTGCCTCAAGCACGATTTCCTTGAGCCGGGACATCTCATCCGGTCCGAAGGTGAGGGGGCGCTCGACGCCCATCTTGACGCCGGTCCAGCCGTTGGCATTGTGGCTTGCGGTCACCATGGCAACACAGGGTACATCAAGAGCGAA
The DNA here is from genome assembly GCA_030614785.1 of Alphaproteobacteria bacterium. Lineage (GTDB taxonomy): Bacteria > Pseudomonadota > Alphaproteobacteria > M2410 > M2410 > JAUWTJ01. The sequence continues at coordinate 41,157 of JAUWTJ010000006.1, forward strand.
CTGTGAGTAGTAGGCGGTCGGCGAGAGGGCGAGGCCGATATCCTTGACCTTGCAGCCTGCGGCCATCAGACCAATGACCAACGCATGTTTGATGGAGGCTGAATAGGATCGGTAATCGTGACCGACGGCGATCTGCGGCGTTTGGCCCAATTCGTGGATCAGTGTGCCGAGCCCAAGCCCGAGCGCCTCGATGCCGACGAGATTGATCTCCTTGCCAAAAAGCCAGCGCGCGTCATATTCGCGAAATCCGTTTGGCGCGACGAGCGGCAGGTTTTCAAAGTCAGCGGTATTGGGCAGAATATCGGTGCGGGGCTTGGGAAACATTGGGAACTTTCAGGTCAGAGCGAGGGTTGAATCACAGCTGGGAATGTACTTTGTGGCGCGTGCTCGCGCCAGTGTAATCTGGCCGCAGGGCACGTTACGGCCGCATAGTCATTTTGTTACCGCGCACCTCATAGGAGGAAAGGCGGTCGAGGAAGCTCATGCCGAGCAGGGAGACATCCATGCCGTCTTTCATCACCGATCCTTCAACATTGTAGATCTTTATGTCGCCAACGGTGATGGACTGGATTTGCACACGAGCGCCATAGGCTGTGCCATTGGCGGTGCGATAGGGAATATTGAAATCAAGGTTCCACGGTTCAAGGCCGGCTCGCTCGGCGTCCCTATAGGTGAGGGCAACATCGCTGGCCCCTGTATCCACAAGAAACTGGACGCGAGATGAATTGACGTTTGCATTGACCGCAAAGTGTCCGTTGTCTCGTCGGTGTAATACGATGTTACCGACGGCCGTTGACACGGCTCGTGCTGGCGCGACTTCTCCGCTGACCCGTTCGAAGATCGTATTGAAATCCTCGCGGTAGGTGTAGCCGACGACGAGGACGGCAAAAATCGCAAACCAGGCGACGGCCTGTTTGATGGCGGCGGCAAGACGCATCTGCTGTGCGGCAAAGAAACCGCTGCCGATAAAGCCAAGCAGCATCAAAAGGTAGATTACACGGGCGAGCGAAAAATTGTCCTCAAGGACATTGGGTGAGCCGCGCGACAGCATGCTGACAAGCGCCAGAACGGCGGCTATCAAAACGGCGGTCCATAACCAGTAGTTACGCATTCAATCTCCTTATGAACCGATATCCGGCTCGAGCGCTCCATCCAACCCTGGCCAGAGATCCCTTGACCGTTCCGCGGCCGTAGCCAGGGGTGGCAGAGGCGCGGAAGGTATGGCTTCATACCAAAATGCAGTAGCACTCCAGTCATCTTCCCGCTCAAACAGGTTAGCCTTGTAGGCCTCAAGATTTGGTGAAGGCCCCTCATGGCCGATCTGCTGCATGGTAACGCGGATATCGGTTTCCCAATAGATCGGATCTTTCATGTGCCAGCGATACATGGAGATAAAGCCCGTATCGGAGCCATCGCGCTCGCACAGGCTGGCACCGTTATAGAGGAAAGCGTTTTCCTGCAGGCCCCACGAGAGCCCGACATAATCTTCTGCGCCGGTGCCGCATATGGTCGGCAGTTCCCTGTCTCCGTCGAGATAGAATTTCACTTCGCCTTCGCCCCACCAGGAGGCTCCGAGAGGCCGAACACCTATGACGGTTCCGATGAAGCAGCCCCGGCCTTTTCGAGCAGGCAGGATTTCAAAATCTTCTCCGGCTTTTGTCGTGTTCTCGCGGCGGAAGTGAATGTGAAGCCGCCCGACATTAAGCTCGTGTTTGTCGCCGAGCGTGTAGTCGATCTGGTAAAAGAAGGGGAACGGTTTGGCGCTTTCATTGGAGAGGGTAATGCGCGCCGATTTTATGAACGGCATGTGGAGCCAGCAGTTCATGCCCTGGGCGCTACCGACGGAATGGGCCGCGGTTTGAAATTCTTTCGTCTTGCCGTGCGCAAAACCGAAGAAATCGCCGACAGGCGCTTCGACAGACGCATGGTCCTGGCCTTCCCAGTAGATCCGGATGACCGCGCCACGAACGGCTTTGGCGACAGGCGGCATGGTGGCCCAGATATGGCGAATGGTGCCGGGACCGGTGATATTGGCAAGTTCAACGGTCTCCCCCGGTGCAACAAGCCGCGCCGGATCGCCCTTGCGTCCCGGGCCAAGCGGGCTGGCTGCCGCACCGCCGGCGCCCTTCGCGCCGGTCGGGTTCTCAAAGCAAATGGAGCGAGAGACGAGGCCGCCTGATAGTTTATAGAGGTCTTGCATGAGCAGGCGTTTCCTGAAGGGCTGTGGTCGTTCAGGAATGATCGCCCCTCCCGTAGGCGAGAGTCAACAATGGCGGTTGGGCCCGGGCGGAACTAGAGGCCGAGCCCGTAGATAACCAGCAGGGCTCCGAACAAGACTGCCCCGGCACCAATGATGCGCAGGGTGCGCGGGGGGAATTTTCCCCAGACGCGCCTGGCCAGTTTTCCACACGGGCCAGGGAAGGGGATCATTCCGAGAGCTGCCATGAGGACCATGAAGAAACCGAGATAGAAGACGATCTGCGCCACGGCGCCAGGTTCGCTGCCTCCGACCCAGACCAGCAGAGCACCCAGAGACGCAACAAAGATGCCGAAAATTCGCATGCGCCGGTCTGTTCCGATGATCTTGAGGACCAGATGTCTGGCGCGCTCCGGGGCAACGATAAGAGGGGCACGAGTGACAATGATGGCACTGCCAAGGAGCACGAAAAAAAGTCCGAGAACACTCATGATGAGAAAGCCTCCATTGAAGATGCTATCTCATGTTATGTGGGGTTCGCGTGCCTTTGCTTCAAGCACTCTTTGGTACAGCAGCGCCAGGACCGCTACTCATTGTCATTCTCTTACTGGCAGCAGCTCTTATCTGTGATGGCTATAGGCGCCAGCTTCTTCCGGGTGTATCAGGCGCTCGAATTCTGTGCCTGACATATGGACGAGGTGCTCGTGATCGCCGGCTTCGAAGTAAATATCGCCGTGGTTCCTGAGGGCGGCATCAAGCAGGACCTTGATGCCGTAGGCCGTTCCACAGGCCGGGATGGCCCCTTGATCACAATCGGCGAACGTATCAGCAACTTCTGTTTCAGTAGCAAGTCCGAGGCGCTGACCGGTCATGTGGCTGAGCTCTGCCAGATCGACCATGTGGGTCGACGGGACAACGACCAGCATAAGGCCTTCGTCAGCGCGCACGAGAACGGCTTTGGCCAAATCATCGCCGCTAATGTGGGCTGCCTCGGCAATTTCACTGCTGGAGAGCCTTCTTCTGTGGGGGATGACGCTGAAATCTGCGTCTTCGAGATTAAGGTATTGCTTGAGTGTGATGGCCATACCCATGAGATTTTCCTTCCTTTGGACAAGGAAGCGCCGCCTTGGGCATGGGGGGTGTAACCGGGCCTGGAATGTACGCGATGCGTCCAAAGTCCACCCCATGCTCGCGATGGCGTTTCCGACTGCATCAATGGGTTATTATACCACAAAATCCGGGCGATTGGGACGCTTTTCGACTTGACCCGGGGGCTTACATTTAAGAGGCTCCTGGGGTCAATAAAGAAGAACAGCCCAGGGGTCCTGATAGCAGGCAGAACCGGGCGACAAATTGGAGACATAGCGTCATGGATATCGATTATGCCCCGGAAGACGAGGCTTTTCGTGCAGAGGTTCGCGCCTTCATTGCAGAAAATAAACCCAAAATTGTAGCAGACAAGCGCGCCCGGGGTGAGGAACTCACCCGCGAGGATTATCTGGCGTGGCACAAGGCCTGCTACAAAAAAGGTTGGGCGGCTCCCAAATGGCCTGTAGAGCATGGCGGGACCGGATGGACCGTGACCCAGAAATATATCTGGGGCGAAGAATGTGCCAAGGGAGAGGTTATTCCGCCGCTTCCCTTTGGGATGAGCATGTTGGCCCCGGTGATCATGGCCTATGGTAGCGATGCGCAAAAGGCTGAAGTTCTGCCCAAGATCCTGTCCGGCGATGTGTGGTGGTGTCAGGGCTATTCCGAACCAGGTTCGGGCTCGGATCTGGCAAGTCTCAAGACGAAGGCCGTGCGCGAAGGCGATCATTACATTGTCAACGGCCAGAAAACATGGACGACGCTCGCGCAGCATGCGGACTGGATCTTCTGCCTGGTGCGGACAGATCCGGATGTGAAAAAGCAGATGGGGATTTCCTTCCTGCTCATCGACATGAAGACGCCGGGGATCACCGTCAATCCGATCATCACGCTGGAAGGCGGACACGAAGTCAACGAGGTCTTCCTTGATAACGTCAAGGTTCCGGTTGAGAACCGCGTCGGCAATGAAAATGAAGGCTGGACCTATGCCAAATTCCTGCTGAGCCACGAGCGTTCGGGGATTGCCGGGGTTGCCAGTTCCAAGCGATCAATAGAAAAACTGAAAACCATTGCACGGACCGAGTTTTCAAATGGCGTCAGCCTCTGGGATGATGCAGATTTCCGCTCCAATATTTCGGATATCTCGATCCAGCTGACCGCGCTTGAATACACCGAGCTTCGCACACTTGCGTCGGAAAGCGCTGGCAAGGGCCCGGGGCCGGAAGCCTCGCTTCTCAAGGTGCGCGGCACGGAAATTGGTCAGCGTATTGATGAACTCGTCGTTGAGGCCACCGGCTATTATTCCATGCCGTTCCGCGGTGGGCCGGCAACCGATTCAAACGTCTTTCCTGTTGGCCCCGAATATGCAGACGGGGTTGCCGGAACCTATTTCAATGACCGCAAGACATCGATCTTTGGCGGGTCAAATGAAATTCAACGCAACATCATGGCCAAGGCTGTTCTTGGTCTCTGAGCAGATAACAAAAACAAACCCATCGCAATGAGGGGAAGGAAACAAAATGGACTTTTCGTTTACAGAAGAACAAACGCTGCTTAGAAATTCGGTTCAGCGCTTTATTCAGGACAAATATGACATTGAGGCGCGGCGCAAGATCATCAACTCTGAAGAGGGTATGAGCCGGGATAACTGGAATGCCTTTGCGGAGCTTGGTCTTTTGATGGCGCCGTTTCCCGAGGAATATGGCGGGCTTGGTGGTGATAACATCGATATGATGGTCATCATGGAAGAGTTCGGCAAGGGGCTTGTGGTTGAGCCTTACCTGCAAACCGTCGTGCTGGCTGGCAGCTTTATCCTGCATGGCGGCAGCGAAGATCAAAAGCAGACGCTTATTCCCGAAATTGCCGGCGGCGAAAAGATTTACGCCGTTGCATTTGCCGAGCCACAAGGCCGCTACAATCTTGCGGACCTTACGACGAAGGCTGAAAAATCCGGCGACGGCTATACGATCAACGGTTACAAGGCCGTTGTTCTTGGCGGTCCCTGGGCGGACAAGCTGATCGTGACCGCCCGGACGTCTGGCGGCGAGCGCGACGAAGACGGTGTTTCTGTCTTTATCGTCGATAAATCGGCCGATGGAGTTTCAACCCGCGACTATCCGACCGTCGATGGTCTGCGCGCCAGTGAAATTACCTTCGAAAATGTTTCAGTTGGTGCCGATGCGCTCCTTGGCAAGGAAGGCAAGGGGCTCGGGCTTGTTGAAAAGGTTTTTGACATTGGAATTGCTGCACTGTGTGCAGAGGGTTGCGGCGCCCTGCGCGTTCTGACGGATTCAACAGTTGAATATTGCAAGACGCGCGAACAGTTCGGACAGCCCATCGGCAAGTTCCAGGTGTTGCAACACCGTATGGTCGATATGTTCATGGAGACCGAACAAATGATTTCCATGACCTATATGGTCAACCTCAAATTGGATGAAAGCGACGTTGAGCGCAAGAAGGCGGCGTCTGCGGCCAAGGTTCAGCTGGGCAAATCCGGCAAGTTTGTCGGCCAAAGTGCAATTCAGCTGCACGGCGGTATGGGCATGACGGACGAGCTGCATGTCGGTCACTTCTTCAAGCGCGTCACCATGATGGACACATTGTTTGGCAATGTTGATCACCATCTGAAGCGTTATACGTCGCTTGATGCGTGATGACCTCGAAATGACAAGGTGAAACTTTATGTCCGACGAACTTCTTTACGAAAAAGACGGCCACATTGTCACGCTGACGATCAATCGTCCGGAAAGCCGAAATCCACTTGGGATGGATGGTGATGGTGATCGGTTTGCGGTGGCGGCGGCGCGGATCAATGCGGACCGTGACGTGCGCTGTGTCATCCTGACCGGTGCTGGCAAGGCGTTTTCGGCTGGTGGAAACATCAAGGCAATGCGAGAGCGGCAAGGGGGTTTCGAAGGCGTCGGGGTTCATGTGCGTGAGAACTACCGCAACAACATTCACCGGATCGTGCGCTCGATGTGGAACGTCGAGGTGCCAATGATTGCTGCTGTCAATGGCCCCGCCATCGGCCTTGGCAATGATGTGGCCTGTCTGGCTGATACGCGTATTGCTGCGGATGACGCGCGTTTCGGCGCAACGTTCCTCAAGATCGGTCTGGTGCCTGGCGATGGTGGCGCATGGCTGCTGCCGCGTGTTATTGGCATGGCCCGCGCATCGGAGCTTTTCTATACCGGCGATCTCATTGATGCCGAGACGGCGCTGAATTGGGGACTGGTCAGCCGCATCGTTCCGGCCGCCGAGCTGATGGACGAAGCCCGCGCGCTGGCGACGAAGATGGCGCGGCAGCCGCCGGATGTTCTGCGGATGACAAAAAAACTGATGCGTGAAGGTATGAGCACGAGTTTCGATATGATCATGGAGCTGTCTGCCTCCATGCAAGCTCTTGCTCACCATACAGAAGACCATGGCGAGGCGATCTCTGCCTTCTTTGAAAAACGTGATCCAATATACAAGGGCCGATAGGCCTCATAACAACAAACGAGGAGACGTATAATGATTGGTGTTATTGCAACGCTCACAGCAAAAGAGGGCATGGGGCCGGATCTACTGGCAGCTCTCAAGGCGCTTGCCGTTCAAGTCAATGAAAAGGAAGATGGCTGCTTGCAGTATGATCCTTTTGTGGCGGCGGACGATCCGGATACTGTTGTTATGATTGAGCGCTATGCGACCCAGGAAGCTCTGGATGCTCATGGGCAAACCGAATACTTCAAGATTGCGGGTCCGGCGATGGGTCCCTTTATGGCTGGTCGGCCTACTATTCAGGTTCTTAAAGAGGGCTAGGACAGCCCATATCCCCCGGCTTGAGGGGGAAAAGGGGGTTGCCCCATATGGAACGAAGCGGTTATAGGCTCAAGGGGCGATATGTTGCGCTTGCCTTGATCGGCCTCGTTGCTGTCATACTGGTGATCGGAGGCGTGCGGCTGTTTTCACCCTCACGTGCTCCTGAGCTGGTTGAGACGGTTTTCTCGTATTCCGAGACCCCGCCGGAAGGGAAGTTGCCTGGCGGCGTGCGTCCATTGCGCTATGCTCTGGACCTTAGAATTATTCCGCAAGAAGACTATTTTTCCGGCACAGCCTCGATTGAGGTCGAGATTGACCTGCATACACGGTTCATTTGGTTGCATGGCCGGGATCTCAACGTGTCCCGTGTTGAGGCGCGCCAGTCCAATGGAAGGGTTCTTGAGGCCACATGGGAGCAAGTGACCGAAGGAGGCGTTGCCAGGATTGCCTTTGAAAAGGCGCTCAAGCCTGGCACCATTATGCTGCAGATCGAGTATGATGCGCTTTATAGCGAAAATCCCGACGGTCTCTACAAGATACTGAGCGATGGAAAGCCATTGGTTTTCTCACAGTTTCAGGCGATCGATGCGCGTCGGGCTTTCCCCTCCTTTGATGAACCACGGTTCAAGGTTCCTTTTGATATCTCAATTATTGCTCCGGACTCTGTTCAGGTTATTACCAACGCGCCGCGCGTCGATCTGATGCAGGTCGGAGCCGGCGAGAGCCTTTACCTGTTTGAGACTTCTGCGCCGCTCCCGACGGCGATTGTGAGTTTTGCCGTTGGTGATTTTGAGGTGGTCGACGGCGGGGCGGTGCCTCCGAGCGCCCTTCGTGACAATCCCATACCGTTGCGCGCCTTTGCCAGAAAGGGCCACGGTTCAGAAATGCAGGCGATGCTTGAGGCGACTGCGCCGCTCATTCTGTCCATGGAGGCCTGGTTCGGTCAGGCCTACCCCTACAAGAAACTCGACCTCATAGCGGTTCCGGATTTTGCCTGGTCCGGGATGGAAAATGCTTCTGCAATCTCGTATCGCGAGGATTTTATTTTTGTGAACGAGCAGACAACGGCGAAGGCCTACAATGATGTGGTTGAAACCCACGCCCATGAGCTGGCACATCAGTGGTTTGGTAATCTGGTGACGCCGGCATGGTGGGACGATATCTGGTTGAGCGAAAGCTTTGCGTCGTGGTTTGCCGGCAAGATGATTGCCGAATGGAATCCCGACCTTGGCGCAGATGACTTCGTCAAGCGTAGTGCTCACTATGTGATGAAGCAGGACGGCAGACCGTCGGCGCCTCGTGTCTATCAGCCGGTTGAAGATAATGAAGACATCATGAGTTCCTTTTCCGATATCGCCTATTACAAAGGTGGCGGGGTTCTTGAAATGTTTGAAGCTTTTGTTGGCGAAGAGGATTTTCGCGAAGGTGTCGCCCTGTTTATGAAACGCCACAAAGGGGGTACGGCGACACTTGATGATTTTACCAACGCGATTTCGATAGGCTCGGGCCATCCCGAAATCGCATCGGCCTTTCGGTCCTTCGTCATGCAGCCGGGTCTGCCCATCGTTGAGACCGCGATCAATTGTACCGGAAGCATCAAGGAAATTTCGTTCATGCAATCGCGGTACTATCCACTTGGGACGCCGGCTCAGGACGAGAGCTTCCAGGAAATTCCGATTTGCTATCGTACTGAAGAACAATCCGGCTGCCATCTCTTGACGGAAAAGCGGGAGACGGTTCGGTTGGGAAAAACCTGCCCGACCTTTGTGATGCCCAACAAAGATGCGAGCGGCTACTATCTGTGGTCGCTCGACGATGCGGCGCTGGAAAATCTGAAAGACCATCTGGCCGACCTGACGCCAATAGAATCGGAATCGCTGGCCTGGAACCTTGCCTTCTGGTTCGGGTCTGACCGGATTTCTGCTCCTGATACGCTGGACCTTGTCAAGGCGCTGGCGCAGCTTGATCGCCCCCGAACGGACCTGGCTGTTCTCGAGACGCTTTCAAGTTTTAAACCCTACCTGGTCTTGAAGGAGGATCGCGAGACTTTCAATGTCTGGATCAATGCGCTCTATGGGGCACGCGCAAAGACCCTCGGCTTCAATCCCGGTTCGGGAGAAGCGGTGGGGCGGTCGATGTTGCGCGATGCACTGACTAATCTGCTGGTCGGTGAAACCGCAGAGCGCGATATTCGCTTGCGGCTTGAGAAGGTGCTCAACGCGCAGAAGCTTTCAATCAGACGCGGGTTACCGAAGGGCGATGCGATCTTTAACCACAATCGCGCCGAGGCCATTCTCCTGCTGGGTGTGATGGAGGTGGGAAAACCGTTTACGGATGACCTGTTTGAGTTGATCAGTTCCGGCGAAGCGGGACGGCGCGACCATTTGATCCTCAGAGCTTTGGCGCGGACCGAGAACAAGGGGCTTGGCCGCCGTCTTATGGATGACTTCCTTCTATCGGACACGCTGAGATCCGAAGCTGTCTTTACCCTGGCGCAGGGTCTGGCGCGTAATCCGGAACAGGTCGAAGGCTTCTGGACCTGGGTCGGGCGGAGTGACAATCTGACGAGCCTTCTGGCGCGCGTGCCGGAGTCTTCGCACTATAGGCTTGTTCGCTATGGCGCATCGATTTGCGATGACGGCCACAGGGATCTCTTTGAGGCCGTGATCGGGGCCCATCTGCCAGAAATAGCTGGCGGGGCTGCGGAATATGCGCAGACCCTCGAAGCCATCAGCCAATGTCTCGCCATCGCGAAGGCGAAGGGCCTGGCGCTCGCGGTCGCGCTTCAGTAGTCAGATCTTTAACACGGAGTTTGGACCTGCATCGGTTAGAGATCGGGGGCGAAGGCGATGCTGATCGATCAGAAAACGTCTACTTCTTCACCCGCTTCTCAAACACGGGGTGCTCGTCATCGACTGAAGGCTGGTAGACCTCATGGAGCCTGCTGACTTCTTCGGCATAAACTTCAGGCGTGATGCGTTCATCGACCTCGAAGGCGTCGAAGCCGACGCGGTGCATGAACTGGAGCTGGCTTCGCAGGACATTGCCCGTGGCTCTGAGTTCGCGGGTGTAGCCGTAGCGCTGGCGCAGCATGCGGGCGTAGGAATAGGCGCGGCCATCCTTGAAGGCCGGAAAATTGAGTTTGATGAGATCGAATTGATCGATGTCATCGGCAATGGCTTCGGGACTCTCACCGGCGTCAAGGCGCAAGCCCAGCGGAGCGTTACGTGACTTCAAAACGTCGGTTTCACTTTGCCAGCGATGCAGGCTGACAACGGTTGCCTGATCGGTCAAAGCTTCATTGTCGTTGGCGTCAATCCATGTGTCGTCGGCGAAGGCGCCATTTTTAATCAGTGCCATAAAGCGCCTCCTTGAACGGTTCGAGGCCAACGCGGCCAACTGCGGCCAGGAAGGTCTCGCCATCTTCTCTCAGGCCGAGATAGGTGTTCACGACCGTCTCGACGGCATCAGTGATGGAGTGTTCATCGAACGAGGGGCCAAGAATTTTGCCGACGCTGGTGTTTTCATCGGCGGAACCGCCGAGGCTGATCTGGTAATATTCTTTGCCCTTGCGATCAACACCGAGAATGCCGATGTGGCCGACGTGGTGGTGGCCGCAGGCATTGATGCAGCCGGAAATCTTGATCTTGAGCGGGCCGACGTTGTGCTGGCGGTCGAGATCTGCAAACCGGTTTGAGATTTCCTGGGCGAGCGGGATCGACCGGGCGTTGGCAAGATTGCAATAGTCGAGGCCAGGGCAGGCGATGATATCCGATGCAAGGCCGATGTTTGGTGTTGCAAGGCCCTGGTCTGTCAGTTTTTGCCAAAGCTCGTAGAGGTCGCTCTGTTTGACATGGGGGAGCGTCAGGTTTTGTTCGTGGGTGGCGCGGATCTCATCAAAACTGTAGCGCTCGGCCAGGTCGGCGACGGCATACATTTGTTCGGCGCTGATATCGCCGGGGATATCGCCGATGGGCTTGAGCGACAGGTTGACGATGGCGTAGCCCGGGGCCTTGTGTTCGGCAATGTTGGTCTTCGCCCAGTTGGCAAAGGCCAGATCGCCGTTCAGTTTTTCAGCGTAGCTGGTGTCGGTTTCGTCCAGGGGCTCAAAGGCCGGGGGGGCGAAGTAGTTGAGGATGCGGGCGATTTCTTCCTCGGGCAGGCCAAGCGCGCCGTTCTTCTGAATGTCTTCATATTCCGCATCGACGAGACGGATCATCTCCTCGGCACCAATTTCGTGGACCAGGATCTTGATCCGCGCCTTGTAGAGATTGTCGCGGCGTCCATGCATGTTGTAAACGCGCATGACCGCTTCGAGATAGGCGAGCAGCTCGGCTCTTGGCACAAAGTCGCGAATTTTCTTGCCCAGCATTGGCGTTCGGCCAAGCCCGCCGCCGACATAGATCGTAAAGCCGGTTTCACCATTGTCATTGTGGGTCAGGGTGGCACCGATGTCGTGAACCTGAATGGCAGCACGATCATGAGCCGCGCCGGTCACGGCGATCTTGAATTTTCGCGGCAGGAAGGAGAATTCCGGATGAAAGGATGACCACTGACGGATCATTTCGCACCAGGGGCGCGGGTCCTCGATCTCGTCTTTTGCGGCGCCGGCATATTGGTCCGAGGTGACATTGCGGATGCAGTTGCCGGAGGTTTGAATGGCATGCATTTCAACGGTGGCAAGGTCGCGCAGAATATCCGGCACCTCGTCGAGCTTTGGCCAATTGTACTGAATGTTCTGGCGCGTGGTAAAGTGACCATATCCCTTGTCGTATTTGTCGGCGATGTGGGCGAGCATGCGCATCTGGCGGCTGTCGAAGGTGCCGTAGGGGATAGCGACGCGCAGCATATAGGCATGAAGCTGGAGATAGAGACCGTTCATCAGGCGCAGTGGTTTGAACTCGTCCTCGGTGATCTCGCCGCTGATGCGCAGCGCCACCTGGTCGCGAAACTGGTCGACCCGGTCCTTGACCAGCGAAGCATCAAATTCGTCGTAGCGATACATTTATTGTCTCCAAATGAGTGCGGCCGGCTGGTGGTTTGTCAGATGACTGCTCAGGCGGCCTGTTTGCCGAGATCGAGCCGCACGGTTGGCCCTTTGGCCCTGATGGTCTCGCGCACACTTGAGGGATGAATGATGCCTTCGTCAATCGATACCGCGAACATATAGGGATCCAGGATTTTGCTCGCTTCGACGTCGGCCTCGGCGCGCACCAATGCTGCCTCGATTCCGGCTCCTGCTTCAAAGATAAAAGCATCTGGCAGATCCTGCGCCCATGTGCCGTCTTCGCGCCAGTAAACGACGTCGCCGTCAAACAGCTGGTTGGCTGTCAGCACCTGCGGCGGCAAGGTTTTGTTCGATTTTCCGGCCATGGCTCATTCGTCTTTCAAACGGATTTATGACTTCAGGGGCGCTATGCTGCACTGCAATGGAATATGGGGGTTGAGATAATAACCGTCAAGATTAATGTGGAAATATATTAAATACATGTATGATGTGTGTAATTGTCACATTTGCGAAATTGAGGGTCTTCACGGGCTGCGCGCCGGGTTAGACTGGCTCAGGGAGAGATTCTCATTGAGTAAGGGTTTGAGGCGGCAATGGTGGTTCATCTGGTAAAGCTGTGCGTCGGGGTCGACCGGGTTGAACAGCTGGTCGAGTGGCAGCAAATGCGCCGGGAGGCGAGGGAAGCCGACCCGAGCCTGCCACCGATCGGGCATGTGACCCGCATGACCCCGAAGCGCAGGGACGAAATTGTTGCAGGTGGCTCGCTTTATTGGGTGATCAAGGGCGAGATCCTTGTGCGCCAGCGCATTACCGAGATTGAGAACCTGGTCGATGCGGACGGCATCAAGCGCTGTCGGCTGGTACTCGGACATGACCTGGTTCTGACCCGCCCGCATCCCAGACGGGCTTTTCAGGGGTGGCGTTATCTCAGGGCAGAGGATGCGCCGCCGGACCTTGGCAAGAACGAGTCTCCGGGCGATGATCTGCCGGACGAGATGCGCCGCGAGCTGGGTGCGCTGGGTTTGCTCTAGCCATTTCACGTAGAAAGACTATGGCTGAAAACGGCTAGAGGGCTGATTTCAGCCGTTGTTTACCTTATTTTCGACTTCTCGCAAATAAGGCTTGCATTATTTGCAGCTTGCGTTAAATAGCAAGTATGAAAACTGACCTTGATATCTCTGAACTTGAAACCAACGCGGGCCAGGCGACGGCGTTTTTGAAGGCTTTGTCGCATCCGAAACGCCTTCTGGTCCTGTGCAATCTGGTTGATGGCGAGGTGACCTCCGGCAAGCTCGCCGAGCGTCTCGGCATCAGCCATCCGAACCTGTCCCAGCATCTTGCCCGGCTGAAATCTGAAAATCTGGTCGAGACGCGGCGGACGGCGACAACAATCTATTACCGTGTTGCTGATCCCCGGATCGGCAAAATCATCAATGTACTGTTCGAAATGTTCTGCGCGCCCGAAGCTACGGGACTTGCAGAACCTGTCGTTCCAAATGAATAGGAGTGAATGAAATGTCCCTTGATCGTATGATCTTCGTCTTCGCCGGCTTTGTTGTTTTGACCGGCCTCTTGCTTTCCCAATTGTATTCTCCCTGGTGGCTGCTTCTGCCTGCCTTTGCAGGCGTTAATATGATCCAGGCAGCCTTTACCGGATTTTGTCCGGCCGCGATGGTTTTCAAGAAGCTCGGCGCGAAGCCGGGCAAGGCCTTCGACTAAACATTCCCCGACGACCTGAAGCGCAAGAGGAAAGACCATGTTGCAACAACTCTCTGCGATTGGCCTCAACAGGCCAAAGACAGTGATGAGTCTGGTAGCGGTATTGAGCGTTCTGTTCATCGCAGCCGTTACTGTTCCCACACTGCGGCCAGAGGCCATGCATTTCCTCAACGCGCTTCAGATCGATACGGATCCGGAGAATATGCTTCCGGCGGACGAACCGGTTCGCGTCTTTCACAATGATCAGAAGCGTGAGTTTTCGCTTTACGATATGGTCGTCGTTGGCATTGTCAATGAGGTCGACCCGGCAGGAGTTTTTAATCCTGAAACTCTTGGCCGAATTTTTGATCTTACCGAGTATGCCAAAACTCTGACCTGGGAAGATGAGGGTGGGGAAGCGCACGGCGTCATTGCGGTTGATATCATGGCGCCCTCAACCGTTGACGCGATCGAGCAGGCTGGTCCCGGCTCTGTGTCCTTTAACTGGCTCATGGCCGCGCCTCCGAAAACCGCAGAAGAAGCGGCTCTCGTTGCCGAAACTGCCCGCAATCTGCCGATGCTGAATGGCACGCTTGTTTCAGACGACGGCAAGGCAATCGCCCTTTATCTCCCGATCCGAATGAAGGAAGACAGCTTCGATGTGGCCGCGAAACTAGAAACGTTTGCTGCCGAATTTGACGGTGATGATCTGGTTTATATCACCGGCATGCCTGTCGCGCAGGACCGCTTCGGCGTTGAAATGTTCGTGCAGATGGCGATATCGGCCCCTGCGGCGATGGTTCTCATCTTCGTCCTGATGTGGATTTTCTTCCGCCAGGTCAATCTGATTGTTGCGCCGATGCTGGTGGCCATGGCATCGGTCATTCTCACCATGGGCCTCCTGGTGGCGACCGGTAACACCGTCCACATCATGTCCTCAATGATCCCGATTTTCATCATGCCCATTGCGGTCCTTGATGCGGTGCACATCCTGTCGGATTTCTTTGATCGCTATCAGGAGACAGGAGACCGCCGCAAGACTCTCGAGGCGGTCATGGAAGAACTTTCGGCGCCGATGTTTTTCACCTCACTGACGACGTTTGCAGGTTTTGGATCTCTTGCGCTGACGCCCATTCCACCGGTTCAGGTCTTTGGCATATTTGTCGCCTTCGGCGTTCTTGCCGCGTGGTTCCTTACCATCACCATGGTGCCCGCCTATATCATGTTGATGAAAGAGGAAAGCCTTGAAGGCTTTGGTATGGTTTCAAAAGGCGACGACGGTGGCAATCTCCTGGTCAAGGGGCTGCAGGGTCTCGGCCGGGTCACTTTTGCTCATGCCCGTCTTGTTATTATTGGAACCTTTGCGCTTGGCGCCCTTGCGATCTATGGCATTGGTCAGATTCAGATCAACGATAATCCGGTCCGCTGGTTCGCCCCGGATCACGATATTCGTGTTGCAGACCGGGCCATGAACGAGCGCTTCGCCGGAACCTATATGGCCTACCTCGTGCTGGAGGGCGATGACGCGGAAACCGGCCTTGAGGATTATGCATCTGCCCTGGGCAGTGAGATGAAAGCGCATGAGCTGAGTTCTCTGCGGGAGCTGGCCGGGAATGTCTCAACGCTTTCCGCCACCGCCGCGGATAGTCAAGCGCTTGTCTTGGCTCTTTCCGAAGAAGCCACGCGCCGCCTTGATGCGGCAGAAGGAGATGACTGGATTGTCTGGGATGATGCTGTCTTGTGGCTCGACGCGCTCGGGCAGAGAGGCGAGATTTTCAAAACACCGGAAGTCTTGACCTGGCTTGAAGGCCTTCAGTCCTACCTCCACGGGCTTGAGACGGTTGGCAAATCGAGTTCGATTGTTGATGTCATCAAGACCGTCCACCGTGAGCTCTTTGAGGGCGAGACTGAAGCCTTCCGCATTCCCGATACGAGGGGGGCAGTGGCTCAGACCTTGCTTACCTATCAGAATTCTCACCGTCCTCAGGATCTCTGGCATTTTGTTACGCCCGACTATCGCAAGGCCAATTTCTGGATCCAGCTCAAGAGCGGCGACAACCGCGATATGTCGGCGGTTCAAGACTCTGTTGCGGCCTACATCAGTGACAATCCTCCGCCGCAAGCCGTCAGCGCGAACTGGTTTGGCCTTACCCATATCAATGTGGTCTGGCAGGACAAGATGGTCTCGGGCATGGCAAAGGCCTTTATCTCGAGCTTCATTGTTGTCCTTGTTTTGATGACCATCCTGTTCCGCTCGGTGCTTTGGGGGCTGCTCGCCATGATCCCACTGACGGTGACGATTGCGTTCATTTATGGGCTCATTGGCCTTGTCGGTAAGGACTACGATATGCCGGTCGCGGTGCTGTCCTCGTTGTCGCTTGGTCTTGCGGTTGACTATGCAATCCACTTCCTTGCCCGCAGCCGCTATCAGCGTGCGAAAAACCCTGACTGGAAGTCGAGTGTACCGGCTGTCTTTGGTGAACCGGCCCGGGCCATCACGCGCAATGTCATTGTGCTGGGTGTCGGCTTCCTGCCGCTCCTTGCCGCAACTCTTGTGCCATACAAGACGGTCGGCTTTTTCATCTCGGCCATATTATTGTTCGCCGGATTGGCAACGCTGGTTATCCTGCCAGCTCTCATCCGGCTCTTCGAGCGCTGGCTCTTCCCCCAAACCGCCGCGCCCGTCACCCTGAAGTAAGGAGTAATCCCCATGTTGAAAAAACTTGCTCATGCCGCTGCAGGCTTTGCCTTTGCCGCCCTTGTCGGCGGATCAGCCGCTGCACTTGAAGTCGACGAGATTGTCGCCAAGGCCAATGCCACCGCCTACTACCAGGGCGACGATGGCCGCGCCAAGGTCAATATGACCATCACCGACAGTCAGGGCCGCGAGCGGGCCCGCGCCTTCACCATTTTGCGCAAGGACAAGGGCGTCGATGCGACGAGCGGTGATCAATTGTTCTACGTTCACTTTGTCAAACCGGCTGATGTCAACAAGACATCCTTCCTTGTGTGGAAACATATCGGGACGGATGATGATCGCTGGCTCTATC
This sequence comes from Alphaproteobacteria bacterium, assembly GCA_030614785.1. Taxonomy (GTDB): domain Bacteria; phylum Pseudomonadota; class Alphaproteobacteria; order M2410; family M2410; genus JAUWTJ01. Next base: position 58,000 of record JAUWTJ010000006.1, read on the forward strand.
TGCCAGCGCTTGATCTGGTGAAACGCATCGCGGCGTCGGACAAGCGTTCGAGCTTTGTTGGCTCGCATTTCTTCTACGAGGATGTCTCGGGTCGCAATCCGGATCTCGATAGCCATGTGCTGACAGAGGAGAGCGACACCTATTATGTCCTGACGAGCACGCCAAGAGAAGCCGGCAGTGTTGAGTTCGCCTCCTACACGAGCTGGATCCACAAGACGACTTTCCTTGCTGTCAAAATTGAATATCAGGACAAGCAAGGCGAAGTTTACCGGACCTATGAAGCGCTCGGCGTTGAAATGATTGATGGTCATCCGACGGTGACGTCGTCTCGCATGTCTGATCACAAACAGGGCGGAGCAACATCCATGACCTATGAGGATGTGCGCTACGACACCGGTCTTGCGGACGATATCTTTTCAGAGCGTTACCTGCGCAATCCGCCACGTAAATTGCTGCGCTAGAGGCGGGAAGGGTGCTCATGAGAAATCTTGCCAGATATGTTGGACCGATGGTTCTCGGTCTTGGGCTCGCTAACCACGCTTTGGCCGGTGAGCCTGCCCTGCCTGCCGGTCTGGGCGGGGCGCCTGCGCAGACGCAGGAACCCTCTTTGCCGACGGGCCTTGGCAGTCTTGAGGTGACACCGACGCAAGAGACGAAGGCAGCGCCCTCTGCATGGGACGCCCTGGATCTTGGCGGGTTTTATGAGCTGAGGTATGGCCACCGTCTTTCCGGAGTTGGAAACTACAAGGATACGACCCTGGGCGAGGCGCGGTTTCAGATTGAGTCAACGTGGTCGAGCGATTGGGCTACTTTTAATCTGACAACAGACCTTGTTGCCGATCAGGTGCTTGAAGATGGAGCCGTGGATCTTGAAAACGGCGAGGGCTGGATCGATCTGAGAGAAGCCTCTGTGCTGCTTCGCCCCCTCGACACGCTTGATCTCAAGATCGGCAGGCAGGTCCTCACCTGGGGCACCGGCGATCTGGTTTTCATCAATGACCTTTTCCCCAAGGACTGGAACGCATTCTTTATCGGACGCGATGATGAATATCTGAAAGCGCCGTCGGATGCGATCAAGGCCTCCATCTATGTCGGCGGTATCACCCTGGACGGGGTCCTGACGCCGCGCTTTGATTCAGATCGCTTCATCGATGGCAGACGGCTGACCTTCTTTGATCCCCTGGCGGGCGGGATAAAGACGCAACCTCTAGCCTTGTCAGTCGCTGCCCGCGATCAATACGGCGACGATTGGGAAGGGGCGTTTCGCGCCAGCGGACAGGTGAAGTCTTTTGAATGGGCCGGCTATCTTTACCGCGGGTATTGGAAGAGCCCGATGGGCTTTGATCCGCTGTCTGGCCAGAACACGTTTCCGGAGCTCAATGTCTATGGGGCAAGCCTGCGCGGACCTCTTGGCGGCGGCATCGCTCATGGGGAGATCGGCTATTATGATGCCAGGGACGGAGGCGCCGCGAGCGACCCCTTCGTGCCAAATTCCGAATGGCGCTTTCTGGCGGGCTTTGAGCGGGAGATTATCTCCGACCTCACAGGTGGTATCCAGATTTACGTCGAACATATGTCAGACTATGATGATTATCTGGCAACGCTGCCGATGGGCATGCGGCCCAGAGACGAGACCCGCCAACTTATCACCGTGCGCCTCACGCAAATGCTGATGAACCAGAACCTGATGCTTTCAGCCTTCAACTTCTGGTCGCCAACAGACGAGGATGGATATCTGCGCCTCAAGGCCAATTACAAGGTTTCGGATGCCTGGCAGATTGAGACCGGCGCAATTGTTTTCTACGGGGCGGAAACGGCCAGCTTCTTCGGGCAGTTTGAGGATAATTCCAATGTCTTTGTGTCCGCTCGTATGAGTTTTTGAGCCCCGGATCCCGAAGCCGGATCTCCAACCGGGATAAAACAATGGATCGGGGCGACATTGCTATTGAAAGCACATGCCAACCCGATAGTATTCTCCGCAAAACGCTTCGCCCGATCGGCGAGGTAAGAAGATCCCGCTCAAACGGGAAACCGGAGGAAAACCTATGCAAGACGATATGAATTTCGATGTACCCAAGGGGCTTGTCGACTATCTGCGAGTGCTTGACGATTTCATCGAGAAAGAAATCAAGCCGCTGGAAAACAAAGATGACAATATTCGGTTCTTTGATCACCGCCGCGAAGATGCGCGCACCGACTTGGACCGCGAGGGTCTGCCGAACGAGGAATGGGAGAGGCTTCTTCAGGAAGCCAAACGTCTCGCCGACGATGCCGGGCACTTCCGCTATCCGTTTCCGAAGGAATATGGCGGGCAGGATGGCACCAACCTTGGCATGGCCGTGATCCGTGAACATCTCGCTGCAAAAGGTCTTGGTCTGCATAATGATCTGCAGAATGAGCATTCCATTGTCGGCAATAATGTTGGCCTGATGCTGATGTTGAATTACGGCACCGAGGCGCAAAAGGGTGAATGGGTCGACGATCTTTTGAACCGGCGGCGCGGCTTTGCCTTTGGTATCACCGAACCCGAGCACGGATCCGATGCGACGCATATGGAAACAAAAGCTGTGCGCGACGGCGATGACTGGATCATCAATGGTGAGAAGACATGGAACACCGGTATTCACAAGGCAAGCCACGACCTGATCTTTGCGCGCACCAGCGGTGAGGCCGGCTCCGGGCTCGGGATTTCCTGTTTTCTGGTGCCGTCCAATGCTGCGGGTTTCAAGGTCGAGGAGTATTTGTGGACCTTCAACATGCCGACGGACCATGCCCATGTCTCGCTCAAGGATGTTCGCGTGCCGGACAGTGCGATCTTTGGCGGCGAGGGGCAGGGCCTACAGGTCGTGCAGCATTTCTTCAACGAAAACCGCATTCGTCAGGCTGCTTCCAGCCTCGGCGCGGCGCAGTTCTGCGTCAATGAAGCAGTGCGATATGCCGGTGAGCGCAAACCTTTCGGCAAGCCGCTTTCGACCAATCAGGGCATCCAGTTCCCGCTTGTGGAGCTTCAGTCGACATGCGAAATGCTGCGTGCTCTGATCCAGAAAACCGCGTGGCAGATGGACAAATACGGTGCGTTCAGTGTTTCCGACAAGGTCTCCATGTGTAACTACCAGGCGAACCGTCTGTGCTGCGATGCGGCCGACCGGGCGATGCAGGTGTTTGGCGGCATGGGGTATTCGCGCTATCAACCGTTTGAACATATCTACCGTCACCATCGCCGCTACCGGATCACAGAAGGTGCAGAGGAAATTCAGATGCGCCGGGTTGCGGGTTACATGTTTGGCTACATGAGCCAGAAGGCACCCAAGGGTGTGAAAGAGTAAACCTGCTGGAGGAATATGATCGATGGAAGCCGATACGGGGGCCTTCGAGGAAAAACTCGCACGCGTACTTCAAGCGCATATCCCGGATTGCCGCTCGCTGAAATCCTGTGATCGGCTGTCCGGCGGGGCAAGTCAGGAGACCTACCGGCTCATCGTTGAGACGGGTGAGGGCGAGCGCCCCATGGCCATGCGGCGTGCGCCGGGCGGCATTGTTGATGAAACGGTGGGTGCACGGCCGGGCCTTGCCGCAGAGGCCGCGCTCTTCCGTCTTGCCCGGGATGCTGGCGTGCCGGAGCCGGAGGTCTATTACGTTCTGGAAGAAGCCGACGGGCTTGGTCATGGCTTCATTATGGAATGGCTTGACGGCGAGGCTCTGGGAGCGAAGATTGCGCGCGCGCCCGAGTTTGCTGAAATCCGCCCGAAGCTGGCTTTTCAATGCGGTGAAATACTTGCCCGCATTCACACGATTGATATGACAGCGCCTGGTCTTGGCGGTCGGCTGCACGAGATGACACCGGCGCAGTTTGTTACCCAGACATGGGACAATTACAAAGCCTTTGATACGGCCCAGCCGATGATTGATTTTACCGGTCGATGGCTCATGGAGAATTTACCTCAAGTCAGCGAGATGTGCCTCGTGCACAATGATTTCCGCAACGGCAATTTCATGGTTATGCCGGATGTCGGCGTGACCGCTGTGCTCGACTGGGAGATCGCCCATATCGGCGATCCGATGCGGGATCTGGGCTGGCTTTGTACCAATTCGTGGCGCTTCGGAAAGACCGAACTGCCGGTCGGTGGGTTTGGAACGCGAGAGGATCTCTTCGCGGGATACGAATCCGTTAGCGGGCGAAAAGTCGATCCGGCGCATGTGAAATTCTGGGAGGTCTTTGGCTCCTTCTGGTGGGCCGCCAGCAGCCTTGGCATGGCGGAACATTACCGTCACGGGCCCGACGCCTCTGTCGAGCGTCCGGCCATCGGGCGGCGCTCCTCGGAATGTCAGGTCGACTGCGTCAATCTTCTGATCCCCGGTCCGGTCGAAAAGCCGGAACCGGTTGCCATGACGCTTTCATCCAATATGCCGCGCTCGGGCGAATTACTCGCCAGCATGAGTGACTTCCTGCGCGGCGATGTTATGAACGAGACAAGGGGGCGGACGAATTTTCTGGCCCGCGTGGCGGCGAACTCGGTCGATATCGTGTTGCGCGAGCTGGAACTGGCACCTGCTCACAACGAGCGTCAGCAAGCGGAACTTGAAAGCCTGCTCGGCAAAAAAGGCAATCTTGAAACCCTACAATGGGAGCTCACCCATGCGCTGCGCGACGGGTCCATGGCGCTCGACAAGCCGGATCTTGCTGGTTTTCTGCGCCAGAGCGTGGTTACGCAAATCGCCATTGATCAGCCCAAATACTCGGGCTATCGCACGGCGCTTGAGCAGGGCGGTGTTAAAGATGCGGGCTCTAGACGCTGAGGGCTGCTCGTTCTCGTCGCGGAAGCGTAATCGAGACGAGGGTTCCGGTGCCTTCTTCGCTTTCGATGGTCAAGATACCCTCCATCAAATCGATCAGCGACATGGAAATGGCAATGCCGAGGCCGGAGCCGGCGTGGCGCTTTTCCTTGTGGTTCTCGAACTGAAGGAAGGGGGTGCCGAGTTTTTCAAGATCACCCTCGGCGATGCCGATGCCATTGTCGCGGATCGAAATTGTGACGGTCTCAAGGTCTGCAGCGCTGGATATGGAGACGTGCCCACCGGGTGTATTAAACTTTACTGCGTTGGACATGACATTCATCAGGACATGTTTGAAGGCGCCCCGGTCGGCGTATACTTCCGGGACGAGATCAATGGTATTGTCGATTTCGATATTCTTTTCGGTCGCGCGCGCTTCGATGATCCTGAGGCAATCATCGATCATTTCGCCGGTCTTGAGCGGCTCGCACTCGACCTGATACTTGCCGCTTTCAATGCGTGACATGTCGAGAATGTCATTGATCAGTTCCAGAAGGTTACGACCAGACTTGCGGATATCGCCGGCATATTCATTGTAGCGATCATCGCCCAGCGGTCCGAACATGCCGGTTTCCATGATTTCGGAGAAGCCGATGATTGCGTTGAGCGGTGTTCGGAGTTCATGGCTCATATTGGCGAGGAACTCGGTTTTGGACCGGTTGGCCTCCTCCGCGCGTCTCTTTTCTTCTTCAAATTTCTCCGCCAGAACACGCAAATGGGAGCGCGAAGTTCTCAGGTCCTTGATTGTATCGTTAAGCGCGCTGCGACTTTCCTCAAGTGCCGTGTTCTTCTTCTTGAAGTCTGTGATGTCGCGGGCGAGGGTGACCACGCCGCCGCCCGAGATCCGATTGCTCTTGAGCTGAATCCATCGGCCGTCCGGCTGTTCGATCTCCTGATCTTCGTCCAGAGCTTCCCACGCGGTTTGCGCGTTGAACGGCTTCCAGTCCTCAAATTTCGAATTGGAGAGGACCTGCGACCGATCAGGATCCCACAGAACAAAGGCGTCGGAGATATTTTCAATGGCGCTCTGGAGATTTATCTTTGCCTGCTCCTCCCGCGCCGTCGCCATCAGCTCATCGGTCATGTCGATCATAATGCCGAAAAAGCGCCTCGCACCCTTTTCGGAGCTGTTCTGGCCTTGTGCGACTTTGACCTCACCGCGTGCGCGCATCCACAGGAAGTGGCCGTCGGCGTGTTTGAGGCGGAATTTCGTATCGAACTCGGCCTGGCCATTGCGCATGCTCGTCTCGACCCGGCGCAAGTATTTGCGATCCGAGGGATGCACCAGGTTGAGGGCCTGATTGAAGGTCAGGCTGGCCCCCCGGCTGTCGAAACCCAGAAGCTGCATGATCGAGCTCGACCAGAACATCTCCTCCTTGTCGAGGCTCCAGTTCCACAAACCGCATTTGGCACTGGTCGCCGCCAGTTCAAACAGCATCTCGCTTTGCTCGAGCAGATGATCAGTGTTTTCAACGCGGTGCACTTGTCTGGTCAGGAAAGAGGCGAAGGCAAGTGCAAACAATATGGCTACCGCAGCAAAGCCCGCCAGGAACGGCCACGATCGCCGTAGATTTGCCATCGCATCGGCCATGGGAACAAGGACAACAATGTCTGCACCGTAGCCGGTGGCGCGCCGGGCGAAGAGAAAGGAGCCGCTGGACAGGTCGATATAGTTCAGCGTTTCGCTACCGGGCTTCGAACGGGCAATGACGTCTTCCAGGGCGATAATTTGGCTGCCTGAAAGTGTTTGGGGATGAACCGAGTGGATTTTGCCTTCCGAAGTGACAAGACTAACGGTTCCGCTGCGTCCAGGAAGGGATGTCAGGGCGGACGACGTCAGGAAGGTATTGACCGCCTGGCGCGAGATCAGCGCAATTGCGAAGCGTTCTGCCCCGTCCGTTCCGGCCAGTTTTGTCGACAATGAGAAGTAGGCGTCTTGTCCGCTTGACGTCGGGTCGAGTAAAGATGGAAAAACGGCGCGCGCAGGTGCCTTGCGCTGTGCCCAATTGCTTGTGGTTGCCGCGTTAAGCGCACGGGTTTCAGCCGGCGAAAGGGGGGCCGTGCCAGCATTGAGCAACCTGCCCATTGGATCAACGATAAGGATGCGGTGGATGTTGACGCTTGATGCCGCCGCCTGATCTGCCAGCGCGGCAAGCTCGCGGGTTGACACGGTCTGGGAGGACCGGTCGATCAATTCAAGGAAGGACGCCGTGCCGCCAAACAGGGTATCCAGATTTGATCCAGTCAGTCTTCCGACCGATTGTGTGGTCTCTTCAGCATGGCGTAACGCCACGTAGTAGTCGCTTTTGAACTTCGTCCAGAGTAATCCGAAAAACATGATCAGGAACAGGCTGGTAATGAGCAGAGTGAAATGAGAAACTGAAGAGCGCAGGAAATCGAAGTGCCCCAGATTTCCGGCAAGCCGACCGACCGTCGCCTGCATTTTTTCCAGGGCTTTTGACAAATGGTGTCCGGGGCCACGATTCAGTGAATCGATGCCGAGGTCACCCATCTGATGAGCACTGAGCTTCGCCATTCTTCTTTCCAGCCCCTTCCAAAGCCCTGCCGGGTTACGCACGTTACACTGCGAAGAATCATTTCATGAATTCGACTGACTGATTCGCTGATTCAAAAGGTTACCCATTGGTTAACGGGTTGTCATCATAAGATTCACGTTCCGAATCAATAACTTGTCTTGATAATCCGTAGACGTTGGTTTCACGACTCTGAAGCCGGAAAATTGGCATGGATGAAAGGCCGCCCGGGATGAGTCGGGGGTGAGTTTGGGCAATTTGTGGAAGAAGGCGAAAATCGAGAGGTTTCGGAAAAAGTAGACAGGACTTGTAATGCAGGGTTATAGTAACCCGATCAACTATTGGACTGGAGTTATCGCCGGGGGGCGGGTGAGGGCAGATGGATAAGGCATCTACTGACAGGCAGGAAGACATCATGCTTGAAGCCACTCTCGGATGGCTTTTTCAGGATGTGCACGCGCAAATGACGCGCAATTTTGACAAGCGAACGCGAAGAATCGGACTGACACGGTCGCAGTGGCGCGTGATTAGCCCGCTTATGAAACAGCAGGGCATCACCCAGACGGCGCTTGCGGAAATCGTCGAGATTGAGAAGGCCCCGCTCGGGCGGACGCTTGACAAGCTTGAGGAAAATGGCTGGATCCGGCGCGAACATGACCCGTCTGACCGGCGCGCGCGGCGGGTCTATCTGACCGACAAGATCACGCCCCATGTTGATGCGGTGACCGAAACTGTCCGGGGTACCTTTGGCGAGGCTTTGCACGGGCTGAAAGCCGAAGAGGTCGCAGATCTCATGCGATACCTTATGACGATCAAGGCCAATTTGCACTCTGCCGCAGCAAAGCCTTGATCAAACCGGAATTATCAAGGCACAATAAGCGCAAATAAAAACAAGCCACCCGGAGCGCTCAAAATGAGCCAGCCGGAGCGGTGCATAAAGGGAGGCGATGAAGTCGCATGAACTTCGATTTTTCAGAAGACCAGAAGTTTTTGAAGGAACAGGCAAACAAGTTCCTGACCGAGCAGTGTGAGACGGCAGTGTTTCGCGCCGTGCTCAATGATTCGAAGAAAACCCATTCAAAAGAGCTGTGGAAGGCCATTGTCGAAATGGGCTGGACCGGCACGACTATTCCGGAAGAATTTGGCGGTCTTGGTCTGGGATATCTCGAGCTATGCGTAATTGCCGAGGAACTCGGACGAGCGATTGCCCCGGTGCCGTTTTCATCCAGCGTTTACCTGGCGACAGAAGGACTGCTGCTGGCTGGCAGTCAGTCGCAAAAGGAAAAGTACCTGCCGCGCCTTGCAACAGGCGAGATCATCGGCACGCTGGCTATGGCTGAAGGCCCGCGGCAACCTTTGCCGAAGAACATGGACGTCACCTTCAAGGATGGCAAGCTGTCCGGTGTGAAGCTGCCGGTGCCTGACGGATCGATTGCGGATTTTGCACTGGTTGTCGCCAGGACTGGCGATGGCAAGACCGAAAACGATGTCGGACTTGTTCTTGTGGACCTCAATGGCGACGGCGTTACGCGCGAGACGGTTGAAACGCTTGACCCGTCGCGCGATCATGCACGGCTCAGTTTTGACAATGCGGCGGGTGAACTCGTCGGCGGCGCAGGTGAAGGCTGGTCGCTGACGCGGGCGATCCTGGATCGGGCCGCGGTGCTGATCGCCTTTGAACAGGTTGGCGGCGCGGAAAAGGCGCTCGAGGTTGCGCGGGATTACACCATGGAACGACGCGCCTTTGGCCGCCAGATCGCGACCTATCAGGCCATCAAGCACAAGCTTGCCGACGCCTATATTGCCAATGTACTGGCGCGCTCCAACGCCTATTACGGTGCCTGGGCGCTGTCGACCAATGCGCCTGATCTGGCGCAGGCGGCAGCAACCGCGCGCATCAGCGCGACCGACGCGTTCCATTATGCCTCCAAGGAGTGCATCCAGGTGCACGGCGGCATTGGCTATACCTGGGAAGTTGACTGCCATCTTTACTACAGGCGCTCGAAGCTTCTTGCCCTGACGCTCGGCGGGCCTCCGGTCTGGAAAAACCGTCTGGTCAGCCAACTCGAACAAAGCAATGCGGCGTGAAAGCCCAAAAAGAATTCTCAGGGAGATAATAAAATGGACTTCAATGACAGCCCGGAAGAAGCCGCCTACCGCAAAAAAGTGCAGGACTTTTTGAAGGCCAACGCGGCACCGAAAGAGGCGACGACGGCAAGCCGGTCTCGTAACAGACCTGAAGCCGAGGTCCTTGTCGATGCCAAGGCCTGGCAAAAGAAAAAGATGCAAAACGGCTTTGCCCAAATCACCTGGCCCAAAGAGTGGGGCGGGCCCGGCGGGACGCCGATGCAGCAGGTGATCTATGGCCAGGAAGAATCCGGCTACGATGTTGATGGCAGCTTCTTCGGGATTGGCCTTGGCATGTGCGTGCCGACCGTGATGGCCTATGCCGATGACGAAACCTGCAAGCGCTTTGTCGGCCCGGCCCTGCAGGGCGACGAGATCTGGTGTCAGCTGTTCTCCGAACCGGCAGCGGGGTCCGATGTTGCCGGTCTTATCACCAAAGCCGTCAAGGACGGCGACGAGTGGGTTATCAATGGCCAGAAGGTCTGGACTTCGGGTGCGCACTATTGTGACTTTGGCATTGTACTCGTGCGGACCGACCCCGGGGTTGCCAAGCACAAGGGGCTGACCATGTTCTGGGTCGATATGAAAGACCCGGGCATTGATGTGCGCCCGTTGCACCAGATGTCAGGCGGCTCAAACTTCAATGAAGTTTACTTCACCGATGTGCGGGTCAAGGACACGCAGCGCCTCGGCGACGTCGGGCAGGGCTGGAAGGTCGCGCTGACAACGCTGATGAACGAGCGCCTTGCGGTCGGCCAGGCCGGCGGCGCTGACTTCAAGGATCTGATTGAACTGGCAAAATCCACCGAGCTTGAAAATGGCCCGGCAATCAAGGACGGCGCTGTGCGCGAAAAAATCGCTGACTGGTACGCCAAGGCGCAAGGCCTGAAGTACACCCGCTACCGCACCGTCAGCGCCATGAGCCAGGGCGAAACTCCGGGGCCGGAAAACTCAATCACCAAGGTTGTCTCCGCCTCACGGTTGCAGGACCTGACAAGTTTCGCTATGGACCTCATGGATATGGGCGGCATTATGGTGAACCCGGATGATGTCGGCTATGAGGCCGCATTCCAGGAAGGCTACATGTGGGCGCCGGGCATCCGCATCGCCGGCGGCACGGACGAGATCCTGCGCAACATCATTGCGGAGCGTGTTTTGGGCATGCCGCAGGATGTGCGGGTCGACAAGGGCGTGCCATTTAACGAGATCCCGAAGTAGGACCTTCACGAAGACCTGATTGCACAAAGGCCTCCTTTCGAGTGAAAGGAGGCCTTTTTACTACCACTTTCTGACAGCGGGTAGTCTCAGTGCTTGGACAAATTAGAGTTGCAGCGCTGACACATCTCTGAAATTGCCAATGTCACCTTTGATAAAGGTATTGAAGGCAACGGAGTATCTTGGTTGATCCGACAGGTTCTCGTGAACAAAATGTTGCAAGCTTGATGAAAACAGAAAGAGGTCATTCTTTTCGGGAATGAGGATGTTCTGGTTCGTATTGAATATGTTCACCTTGCCTTTTTCAGGATGGAGTTCGATTTGCTGGTATGTCCGGTGTCTTTCAAACAACATGCCTGCCGGGGGAGATGGCATATCGGCGTAGTATAGAGATCCCGATACAATGGAGTTTGAGTGGGTGTGGCCATGCATGCCAACGCCAGGCGGGTTAATCAGCGACCAGGATTGCGTAACGTAGAGCTTTTGACTAATGCCCATGACGTCTTTCGCAAAAATGTCCAGCGCCTCATGGACCGCCTTTTTTAGACTTCGCAGCTCTTTTTCTTCAAAGATATAGAGGTTGTCCGAAATCAGGTTGGTCTGATTTTCGTTCATCTTCAAACCCTTGAGGTAGGCGATTTGATCCTCGCTGATGGCGTGACCGATTTTTGCCCTGAAATAGGGTTCGACAAATAATGGTTGTACTTGATGTTCAGTGATTGTCATTGCCTGGTAAGCCCCCGTGCCCTGTGAATATTTGGTCTAATATGCACCACGGAGCCGAACTGTGTAAAGCCGTTTGCAATTGAATGGTTACTGCCGAAGAGCCGCAGGATTTTGGGGTTTTCAGCTGGTTCGCGATATCGGGTGGTGGTTGCCCGGAACTCGGTAGCGCCAAAAGGTATCTGATAGTACAGGCTGTTTACTCTTAACCTTGTGCGAATAACTGGCCACTTGATGTTGCGCTCACGGAACCCCTCCATGCAAGATAAGGTGTTCTATATTGCGCCCAATATAATCTCTACACCCCGGAAAATCTCCGACTCCGACATTGCGGCGAGGCCCTTGTCGATGCGGCCTTCGGCTTCGAGGCGGTCGCGTTGTTCGGTGAGATAGGGGATGTGGATGAAACCGGCGCGGGCGGGGCGGGGGCCTCGGGCGAGGCGCATGGTTTTATAGAAGAGGTGATTGCAGACATAGGTGCCGGCGCTGTCGGAGTATTCCAGCGGAAGACCTGCCGCGGCGAGGGCGTGGTAGATCTCTTCAAGGGGAAGGCCGGTGGGCAGGACGAGCGGCGCGGTTTGTTCAATCTGTCCGCCATCGCTGCGGTAGCCGGAATTGTCCGGGGTTGCGCCAGTGATCTCGTTACGGGCGATGCATTCCAGCGTAAAGCCTTGCGCCTTTGCTGACAGGCCAAACTGAACAATGACATCGGGCTTGATCGCGTCGAGGTTTTCGCGAAAGACGGCCCATGAGGCCTCAAACTCTGTTGGCAGCAGCACCGGTTTCAGCACGACACCGTCCGGTGTCTTGAACTGACCGGACAGGGCGGCTTCGATCAGAACGCTGGTCGGGTTTTCCGGCGCGCCGGGGAAGGGCGTGAAGCCCGTCATGAGGATGGTCTTTGACATTATTCCGCCTGCGAGCCTGGTAAGAAAAATCCCGCAGCGTGATTTGGCAAGCTGCGGGATGAAGGAGTGTGGAGGTCTATTTAATCAGAAGCGGCTTGGGCGAGTCATCGGGCAAGGCCTTGGGTTTGCCGTCGTCCGCGGGCTTTTTCTTTTTCCGCACGCGCGGTACCGGCTGGATGATCTCAAAGTCGAGCATACCGTTGTCGCCAACAATAACTTTTACCGTGCCGCCCTTGATCAGTTTGCCGAAGAGGATTTCGTCGGCCAGCGGCTTCTTGATGTTGTCCTGAATAACACGGCCGAGCGGGCGTGCACCGAACTTGTCGTCGTAGCCGCGCTTGGCAAGCCAGTCGGTTGCCTCGTCGGTGAGCTCAAAAGTGATGTTGCGGTCTTCGAGCTGGGCTTCGAGCTGGAGAACAAACTTCTGAACCACTTTGGAAATCACATCGCGGGTCAGGCTGCTGAAGGCAATCGTGGCGTCGAGGCGGTTGCGGAACTCCGGCGTGAACAGGCGATTGATGGCTTCCTCGTCTTCGCCTTCCTTCGTGCCGCGGCCAAAACCAATGGCTTCCTTCTGCATTTCGCTGGCACCGGCATTCGACGTCATGATCAGGATCACGTTGCGGAAGTCGATCTTCTTGCCGGAATGGTCGGTCAGGGTGCCGTGGTCCATGACCTGAAGGAGAATGTTGAAGAGGTCCGGGTGGGCCTTTTCGATCTCGTCGAGGAGGAGGACGCAGTGTGGGTTCTGGTCGATACCGTCGGTGAGCAGGCCACCCTGGTCAAACCCGACATAGCCCGGAGGTGCACCAATGAGCCGCGAGACGGTGTGGCGTTCCATATATTCCGACATATCAAAGCGTAGCAGTTCGACGCCAAGGGTCGAGGCGAGCTGTTTGGCCACCTCGGTCTTGCCGACGCCGGTCGGGCCGGTGAAGAGATAGGAACCGATCGGTTTTTCCGGTTCGCGCAGACCGGCGCGGGACAGTTTGATCGCGGCGGAAAGCTGGGTGATCGCCTGGTCCTGTCCGTAGACGACGGTCTTGAGGTTCTTTTCGATATCTTTCAGAACTTCGGTATCGGACTTCGAAACAGATTTTGGCGGGATCCGCGCCATCGTGGAAATAATATCCTCGATTTCCTTGACGCCGATTTTCTTTTTGCGTCTGGATTCTGTGACCAGCATCTGCGAGGCGCCTGCCTCGTCGATGACGTCGATGGCCTTGTCCGGCAGTTTGCGATCATTGATATATTTGGCCGACAGTTCCACCGCCGCCTTGATGGCGTCGTTGGTATATTTCAGCTTGTGGAATTCCTCGTAATAGGGTTTGAGGCCTTTGAGGATCTTGACGGTATCGGGGATCGACGGTTCATAGACATCGATCTTCTGGAACCGGCGCACGAGGGCGCGGTCCTTTTCGAAGTGATTGCGGAACTCCTTGTAGGTGGTTGAGCCAATGCACTTGAGCGCACCGTTGGCCAGCGCCGGCTTCAGGAGGTTCGACGCATCCATGGCGCCGCCCGATGTTGCGCCGGCACCGATCACGGTATGAATTTCGTCAATGAACAGGATGGCGCCTTCGTAATTTTCCAGCTCTTTCATAACCGCCTTGATGCGTTCTTCAAAATCACCGCGATAGCGCGTGCCCGCAAGGAGGGCGCCAAGGTCGAGGCAGAAGATCGTTGCATCGAGGAGGACTTCGGGGACTTCGCCATTGACAATTTTGCGCGCCAGACCCTCGGCAATGGCGGTCTTGCCAACGCCGGGATCACCGACCAGTAGCGGATTGTTCTTTGAACGACGACACAGGATCTGGATGGTCCGTTCAACCTCGGCCTCGCGGCCAATCAGCGGGTCGATCTTGCCTTCGCGGGCTTTTTCATTGAGGTCGTTGCAATAGGCATCGAGCGCTTCGGAGCCCTGCTTGACGGGGCTCTCGCCATCGTCATCATCTTCATTGGCGCCGTGAACGGAGCGCTCTTCGGACAGGCCGGGCTGCTTAGCAACGCCGTGGCTGACGTAATTGACCGCATCATAGCGGGTCATTTCCTGTTCCTGCAGGAAGAAGGCGGCGTGGCTTTCGCGTTCGGCGAAGAGGGCGATCAGCACATTGGCACCGGTGACCTCGGCGCGGCCGGAGGACTGGACGTGGATCACGGCACGCTGGATGACGCGCTGGAAGCCGGCGGTGGGTTTAGAATCTTCGCCGCTCCTGACAATCAGGCTTGAGAGGTCGTTGTCGATGTAATTGATCAGCTTGTCGCGCAGGATATCAAGATCGACACTGCAGGCGCGCATCACCGAGGCGGCGTCCTGATCTTCGGTCAGCGACAAAAGCAAATGTTCAAGTGTTGCATATTCGTGCTGCCTTTCGTTCGCGTGTTCCAGGGCCCGGTGAAGGGCTTCTTCGAGGCTGTTTGAAAACGATGGCAAAATTTCTGACCTACTCTTTTTCCATGGTGCATTGAAGGGGGTGTTGATTGCTGCGGGCGCTATCGATCACCTGGGTGACTTTGGTTTCGGCGACTTCATAAGTAAAGGTTCCACACACCCCAACGCCGTTCTGGTGGACATGCAACATGATCTGCAATGCCTCGTCCTGACCCTTGTTGAAGTATTTCTCAAGCACGTGAACCACAAACTCCATCGGTGTATAATCGTCGTTCAGCAGTAGAACGCGATAAAGTGACGGTTTCTTGACCGTCGGCCGGGTTTTTGTCGCAAGACCCGTCGAAAAGTCATCGTCACCCTGATCTGGGCCCTTGCCGGGCGTATTTCCAGTCATTTTTATAACTCTGGTAAGTCCTTTTCCAATATTCGTCGTCGCCATCACAAAATGGCCGGACCGCAGCGGCCAGATGAAAGGGCGAGGTCACATGATACAGTAACGTGGGGTGTCTGTGCGACCCTTTCCACAGAATTTATAGGCAATCATCAAACGATTTGGTGATTGATTGCAATACTGCGCTGATCACATAGTAGTAAAGCGGCGTTAATCATAAGTTTCCGCGGCAGGCAATCTCGTCGGAAAGGCACAAAAAAAGCCCGGCAGAGGGGTGCCGGGCTTTTGAAGTCTTGTACGCTGTACAGTCAGCCGTTGAGGCTGTTTTAGTCGTCGTTAGACAGCAGCTTTTTGGGCTGTTTCAACGATTGTGGTGATGCGGGTGTTCATCGGGGCGGCAACTTCCTGCGCACTGGTCTGGAACATTTCACCAATTTTCTTCATGTGGCCGAGGTAGGCATCGACAGCGGTCTTTGCGAATTCGGTTTGAAGCTCGATGACTTCCTGAATATTCGTGCTGGCAGCAGCTTTCTTCGCAACTGCAACAGAATCTTCAAATGACTTTTTGCTGAAAGTCGCTGATTCAGTGGCAATGGCCTCAAAACCCTTTTGCGCGAGGGTCGCTGTTTCAGTAAGGGCTTCAGCGGTTTCGCGCTGGAACGTTGCAACGTCTTCAAGCGAAGCGGAGGCCTTGGCGAATTGCTCTTGCGCCTTGCCTGAGCCGGTCGCCCAGAAATTTTCGAAGCCATTTTCGATATTCATGTTGGTTTTTGCCTTTTTGGCTGTCTTTTTTTCGGTTGGGGCCGATTTGGTCTTTGTTGCTGTCGCCGTCATTTTTCAATTCCTTTTTCAATTCCATCCCCGTCTTCCGGGGGCACCGCCAAATTTTGGGTGAGGGGCCGGTACTCAAATACTAGTACGCACATCCGGCGCCCTCAGAGGGATACATCTTTTGCTGCAGTGCAACATACTGCTCTATCTAGGGGTCTGATCAGGATATGTCAAGAGATTATGTTGCAGTGCACCATTTAATTTTCGAGACACAGGCTTAACGAAATCCTAAGGATTCCGGGATTAATTATGACAACTGGTTTACCGTCCTGCCAGCCATGCGCTAATGTGAGTTTTCGGGGCGGCGAATGATGACATTTCATTGCTGGTCATTGCTGGTCATTGCTGGTCATCGCAGGGCATGGCCGGAATTGCGGGATACGAGCGTGATCGTAAACAAAGATAATCAGGCAGAAGGACGGGGCGGATTTCGGTCATTGCTCGCAAAAAGGCTGTCTTGCCTTGTTCTTACATTATCGCTCCTGACTGGCTCGCTGCTGGCGTTGCCGCAATCTGCCGAGGCCAATTCAAGATATGCTGCCATTGTGATTGATGGTGAAACCGGCAAGGTTCTGTTTGCCCGCAATGCGGACAAACCGCGCTATCCTGCCTCGCTGACGAAAATCATGACCCTCTATCTGACGTTCGAGGCCCTGGAAAGCGGCAAGCTTAGGGCTGACACGCGTATGAAAGTGTCAAAGCGTGCCGCCGGTCAGGCGCCGTCAAAGCTTTGGCTCAAGGAGGGGGACTTCATCACAGTTGAAGAGGCCATTCTTGCGCTCGTTACAAAATCAGCGAATGACGCCGCGACAGTCCTTTCAGAGCAATTGGGTGGCACGGAGTTCAATTTCACTCTGCTCATGAACCAGAAGGCGAAGGATCTGGGTATGCGGCGAACGCGCTTCATGAACGCTTCGGGTTTGCCCAACCGCAAACAAAAGTCGACGGCGCGAGACATGGCTATCCTGTCCAGATCGATCGCAGCAAATTATCCCGCCTATTACGGCTATTTCAAAACTGCAAAGTTCACCTACAAAGGCAAGACCTACAGATCGCACAACAAACTTCTGAAGGGTTATCAGGGGACGGATGGCATCAAGACCGGGTACACCCGGGCGTCCGGTTTTAATCTCACGACTTCTGTTCATCGCGGCGGCGTTCATCTCATCGGGGTTGTCCTCGGGGGAAAAACCGGGAACTCACGTGATACTCATATGAAGTCTATTTTGAACAGGACCTTTACGCGGATCCACAACGACCCGGCGGTGATGCCGCGCCTCGCACTTGTGTCGATGCCTCGCCACAAGCCTCAGGTCTTTGATCCCGGGCTGTTGGTTCAGGCGGGCGGTGGAACCTGGTCGTCCTATGATGTGGCGGGACTTGATCTGAAGGTGCGCGGCGCGCAAGGACTGTCGGTGCCTGAACAGGGCGACACGGGGCTGGAGACGCCCAAGTCCGGTTGGGGCATTCAGATAGGTGCCTGGCGAGAGCCAGAGGCTGCCCGGATTTCCCTGATCAAGGCCGTCGACGAAGTGCCGGAGCATTTGTCGCGCGAGATCTCTGCGATTATGCCTATCGCGCTGGGCCGCGAAACGCTTTATCGGGCTCGATTTGGACCCATGACGTGGGAGCAGGCGCATGATGCGTGCGCCGCGCTAAAGAAAACCGCGGCTTCCTGCTTCGAGGTTAATGAGGCCGGCTGGCCGGACGCCGTGAGCAGTTCAGAAGCTGGCTGACGCCGCACTAATCTCATGTAAATTTCAGGTGGCATGAAGCCGTCGAAGCAGTTTGTTTCAGGCTTCCATCTCTTGCTGTTCTTCTTGCTCACCAAAGCCAGGTAGCTTCAGTGTGGTCATGAGATCACGGACCTCCTGACGCGCAGCCACGTGAGACATGGACATCCGAAAACCAGGGTTTCCTTCGGCAAGGTCCATCAGGGTTTTCCCCGACGGGAAGAGTTCCCGGAAGATAACCCGTTCACCAAATCCCGGTGCGATCCGAAAACCGATGCGCGGAGCCAGTGCGCTCAAGACTTCGCCGAGCCGGCGCTTGTTCTTGGCATCAAGGCTCGATATGCGGTTGCGCATGACAATCCAGTCAATCGACGCGCGTTCATTCATGGCGCGATTTTTACGGCTTTCCCAGACAAGCTCGCTGTAGAGCGAGGGTGCCTTGACCTCAAAGCTGTCCGGGTCAATCTCGGCCAGCAGATCGAAGTCGACAAAACTGTCGTTGAGCGGTGTGATCAAAGTGTCGGCTACCGAGTGACCAACGCGGGAAAGGTAGGTGTCACTTCCTGGACTATCAATAACGATGAAATCAAAGCTGCTGACAGTATCGAGAATGGCCTCAAAGGTTTCGCGTTCCTGCGCCTGTGCTTCCTGGACATTGTTCAAATCTGATCGTTCGGCAACGAAGGATTTGGGGAAAGGCAGGTCGATGTTGTTACGTTCGCACCATTCCCGGCGGTTTTCCAGGTAGCGTGTCAGGCTTCTCTGGCGACTGTCCAGATCAATGGCGGCCACCTTTTTGCCTTGACGCAGCAATGAGACGACAACATGCATGGCGGTGGTGGATTTTCCTGATCCGCCTTTTTCATTTCCCAGAACGATAATGTGTGGTCGCTTTTTCGGCGTTTTGGGTTGGTCGGGGTGCAGGCCAAACGAGCGCGGCTTGTTCAGCCTTTGCGAAAGGTCCTGTTGATTAGCCACCTTGAACATTAATTAGTACCTGCTTTGTCCAACTCCGCAACGCCGGGACAGCAAACGGGGAGGAAAGATATTATTAGTTAATCAGATCTTTCACAACACACGTCATACGACCCCAGTGAGAATAAAATAGCTGACGGGTCGTTAAAAAGTCGTTCTGACCAAACATACAATGCTGTTCACCATGCGCCAGGATTCGATGCCGACGCAATCTTCGAATCGCCTCTGAGCCAACATGGCGCAGTGCAAATCGGCACTTTTTAGCGATTTTTCTTTTCTTTTCAGGCACAGGGGACTATTTCAGCCCTCGAGACAAGACGGGGTTCAATTTCCCTCGTCGACTGGAGGATTTTGATTGTGACCCTGGATAACACTTCATTTGCCCTGCCGGTGGCTCGTACTGTCGAGAGCCTGCGGAACGTTGTCTCGCGGTGGCGGCAAGATGGCGAGAGTGTAGCCCTTGTCCCGACAATGGGTGCACTGCACCGGGGACATTTGGCTCTGGTTGAGAAGGCCCGCGCCAATTCGGACCGGGTTGTCGTCAGTATATTCGTCAATCCGGCTCAGTTTGCTGCACATGAAGATTTTGGCGACTATCCCCGAACCGAGCGCGAAGACATTGAGAAATTGAAACCGCTCGGCGTTGATCTGATTTACGGCCCGGCTGCGTCTGAAATGTATGAGCCGGATTTCTCAACCAGTATTGTTGTTGGCGGGGTTTCCGAGGGCCTTTGTACGGTGACGCGACCGCATTTCTTTGGCGGCGTCGCCCTTGTCGTTGCGAAACTGCTGCTGCAGTGTTTGCCGGACATCGCAATCTTCGGGGAAAAGGATTATCAGCAGTTGCTCGTCATTCGCCGTATGGTACGTGATCTGAATATACCGGTGGAAATCCTCTCCGGCCCGACAGAACGGGAAAAAGATGGCCTGGCCATTTCGTCTCGCAATGTTTACCTGAGCGGCCAGGAGCGTGCGCGTGCTGTCGAGATCAGCCGAACACTGAAGGAGATCGTTGTCGCCGTTGAACGTGGCGGCGATATCCGATCTGCACTCGCTGCGGGTGAGGCGCGGTTGAAAAAGGCGGGGTTCGATCCCGTGGATTATCTTGAAGTCTGCGATGCGGTAACGCTCGAACCTCTGACAGATCTGACCTGCGACGCGCGGGTTCTTGGCGCGGCTCATCTGGGCCAGACCCGCCTGATCGACAATTTCCCTATTTCTTCGGCAGGATCCAGGCGAAATCCCGACGTCTGAAGCGGTAGAAATAAAGCCCCACACCGCTCAGCGCTGCAATCAACGCGATTACAGATGCAATGATGAGCAGCGGATTGTTGAAATCGTCGCGCTCGTCGTAGTCCATGATGTGGAGCATCCAGAAGAAATCGTAGAGGCGCCAGGTTCCGTTCCGGCGTGCGGCGACGCGGCCCCGATCCGCAGAGACATAGATGTGGGTCTTTTCCTTGTCAGCAAAGATAACCTGCCAGGCAGGAAGGGGCCCCCCGCGATATTCATATCCGGCGGTTTCGAGGAGTTTTGTTGAAGCAATCTCGTCGTCTCCGGCGAAGTCCTGTTTTGCCAGGGCAACGGCAATAACCTCACTTATCGGAGAAAGTGTTTCCCCGGTCACGGCATCAAGGACCAGCGTCTTGCCGTCTTCAGTCGTCACTTCATAAACCGGTGTCTCCAGCATGAAACGCGTTGTGATTTGCTTCGCCGAAAGGCCGGTCATTGCAAGGGCGGACGAAGGAGACATGAGCCCGGCATCTGCGGATATCAATTTGGGCTCGGTCTCGCGGACATTGTGAGCGCCGCGTACCTTGTCGATATCGAAGAAGCTCATGACCACTCCGCCGGCGACCCAGAGGACAATCTGAATACCGATGATCAAGGTGATCCATTTGTGAAATAGAGTAAAAAGACGATGCGCGCTCATAAGGTTCTCTACTCAATCTCGGTTGCGATTTTTCTGGCAAGCTCTTCAATTTCACTCATAACCGCCGGGATCGTATTGTGCAACTTCAGCTCGGTGCCTTGCCAGCGGGGCATAATGTGAAAATGTGTATGGTACACGGTTTGTCCTGCAGCGGCGCGATTGAGCTGCGCGATCATGATGCCGTCTGGCGAAAGAGCCTTGTCGACAGCGCGGGCAACCTTCCTGGTCGTCTTGATCGCTGCGGCAAGATCGTCGTCTTCGGTGCTCAACAGGTCTATTCCGGCGGTCTTTGAGACCACCAGGGTGTGGCCCCTGGTTTGCGGATTGATATCCATAAAGGCCAGGGTCAGATCATCCTCATAGACCTTGATGCTTGGTAACTCACCACGGATAATTTTGGCAAAGATATTGTCAGGATCATAGGTCATCACGTTGTCTCCTCGGTATTGTCAGTGTCTTTGCGAAAAGGTATGTGGGTTTCAAGGTATTCGATATCATGATCAACGTGCTGCCGCTCGCTTTTTAGATAGTCTGCGACGGCGTCGTGAAAGCCGGGGTCTGCCAGCCAGTGCAGTGAACGGGTTTTTGTCGGGACGTAGCCGCGCGCAAGTTTGTGCTGCCCCTGGGCCCCGGCCTCTACGTATTTCAGTCCATGCTTGATAGCAAAGTCTATGGATTGGTAATAGCACACTTCGAAGTGCAGGAAACGGTGGTCTTCAATGCATCCCCAATGGCGACCAAAAAGCGTTTCACCGCCAATGAAGTTGAGCGCACCGGCAATGTAGCGTCCCTGGCGTTTGCACATGATGAGCAATGTATGGTCGGCGAGGCGCTCATTGATCATGCTGAAAAATGATCGAGTCAAATAGGGTTGGCCCCACTTGCGGCTGCCGGTGTCGATGTAAAATTGGTAGAACGCGTCCCAGTGATCCTCAGTGAGATCGCCGCCGGTTAGCCAACTAATCTCGATGTCATTGTCAAGCGCCTGGAAGCGCTCCTTCTTCAGGTTCTTGCGTTTTCGCGAGGAGAGCGAGGCGAGAAAATCATCGAAGGTTTTATAGCCATTGTTGCGCCAGTGGAATTGCTGGTCGTTTCGTTCAAGAAGTCCGGCCTCTGCGATCCTCGCGGCCTGATCCTCTTCCACAAAGGTCATGTGGAGCGAGGAGACATCAACCTGCCGCGCTGCCTGGATTGCGGCGTAGACAAGCTGGGTCTCGATCTCTGCGCTTTCCGGCCCGGGTTTGACCAGCAAGCGGCGGCCTGTTGCCGGGGTAAAGGGTATGGAGACCTGGAGTTTGGGATAGTAGTGACCGCCGGCGCGCTCCAGAGCATGGGCCCAGGATTGATCAAAAACGTACTCGCCCGAAGAATGGCTTTTTAGATACATCGGGATCAGTCCGAGGATTGTGTCATCTTCATCTTCCAGAACGAGATGGCACGGTGCCCAACCGGTCTCTGCGCAGGCGGACCCGCTTTCTTCAAGCGATGCGAGAAAAGCGTAGGACAGCAGAGGATTGTAGGGCAGACCCTCGGGGTTGGCACAGGCGTCCCAGTCCCCGGCGCTTACTTCGCCGAGTGAGTGAAGTAGTCTGGCCTTGCGCCCCTCGCTCATGTGGCATCACTCATGGGTTTTTGTCCACTCGAGTGATGGCCTGAAGCTCTCAAAGATGATGTTGTCAGCGTATTTTGAAGCGATGTCTCTATTGATGTCTGTGCGGACGGTCCACGTCAGTATCGGCATGCCTCGTTTTCGCAAAAAGGTTGTGGCGGGGGCGGGCAAGTGATTGATGTCATATCCGATGAAATGGGGTTTGGAGATCGCGTTGACAAGCAGATGGCGGGCTAAAAATCGTTGCAGGGCAGGGCGATGACTTCCGCCTCCGGTTTTGAAAGCGGTGGAGAGCTGGCCGCGGGGAATATCCGGCGCGTTGGCTGCGAACCATCCCATGCTGTCAGGATTGAAACTCATAACCGCAGCGGGCCCCTTGTAAGACTTGAGTAAGTCTCGTGCGCGTTCTTCCAGGGCGCCGGGCGCTCGCTGGTTTTTTTTGATTTCAACGAGGAGCGGGGTTCTGCCATCAATTTGCTCCAGAAGCTCGCCGAGGGTCTGGATCCGGTCGGAAGATCCGGTGAGGTACGTGGCGCCAATCTCGGCGGCACTGCGGATGCCAAGCGGGCCTGTCTCGGCGGTCAATCTGTCAAGTTTGGCATCATGAAAAACAACTGCCTCGCCGTCAGCGGAGACTTGAACATCGCATTCCATGCCGTAGCCAGCCTCAATGGCAGCGCCGAAAGCCGATGTGGAGTTTTCGATGATGCCCTGCTCCACGGCGTGCAGGCCGCGGTGCGCCATGGGCACGGATGTCAGCCAGCCTGGACCTCTTGATCTGGTCACGCGCCCTCACTCGATCTCAAAAATAGCATCAATTTCAACAGCGACATCGAAGGGCAGGTTACCTGCACCGACTGCAAACCGGGCATGTTTGCCTTTTTCTCCGAAAACCTCGCCGATGAGATCCGAGGCACCATTGATCACCGCCGGATGCTGATCGAAGTCCGGCGATCCGTTGACAAAGCCGCCAAGCTTGACGCACCGGGTCACCCGGTCGAGGTTGCCGTCACAGGCTGCCTTGACCTGTGCGATGATATTGAGGGCGCACAGCCGCGCTGCGGCTATCGCATCCTCGGCGGAAACATCGCGTCCGACCTTGCCCTGATACATCAGGCCTTGCGGCCCGACCGGCACCTGGCCGGAAATGAACACCAGATTTCCTGTTATGACATAGGGCACATAATTGGCCGCGGGGGTTGCAGGTTGGGGAAGGAGGATCCCAAGATCTTCAAGTTTCGCGTCGATTATTCCGGTCACAAATGCATTCCTCTTTCCCGGGCGGCCTTGCGTGCCGCGCTCATCAAAACCCCAGTTTAGCGTCCAACAGCCTAATTGGCCATCTCTGCAATTGAACACCGGGTTCAAGACCGATAGAAATGGATTCGAACCGAATTGGAAGTATCTATGTCAGATTTTGTAGGAAGCCCCGCCGATCGGGGGTTCTATATGCCGCCGGAGTGGTCTGTCCACGAGCGGTGCTGGATGGCCTGGCCTCAGGAGGGCGTGCCCTGGCTGGACGCCGTTGATGTGGCGCGCTCTGTCTTTGCCGACGTGGCGAGGCAAATCTCGCGCTTTGAGCCCGTGACCATGGTGGCGGCACCCTGGCAGGCCGAGGAAGCCCAGATGACCTGCGGACCTTCGGTCAAAATTCAGGTTCTGCCGCTGAATGACTGCTGGTCGCGGGACTTTGGTCCCAGCTTTGTCATCGATGGCCAGGATAGCTGCGCGGCGATCGCGTGGCGCTTCAATGGCTATGGCAACCGGGTCGCTCATGACCTTGATGAATTCTTTGCTGAAGTGGTGGCAGAGGAACTGGAAATGGCTTGCTTTCATGCTCCGCTGGTTGTGGAGGGTGGCGCCTTCCAGATCGATGAGCACGGGACCGTGGTGACAACCGAGAAAGTCCTGCAGTCAAAAAGTCGGAACCCGACCCTTACCGCCCGGCAGATTGAGGAGCGGCTGGTCTATTATATTGGCGCGCGCAAAGTTATCTGGCTGGCTGAGGGGCTCGGCGCAGACCGGTCGACCGACGGTCACATCGATAACGTGCTTTGTTTTGCTCCGAATGGAAAAGTCCTTGTTCACTGGCCGGATGATTTTGGTGATCCGGAGCACGGCATCATGCAGGATATCGTGCACGGCTTGTCGAGAGAAACGAATGCAGCGGGGCAGCCGTTTGAGATTATCAAGGTTCCGGCTCCTGATCCCGGTTATGATTTTGAGGGCAAGCCGGCGGCGCGCAGCTACGTCAATTTTTATCTACCGAACAATGCAGCGATTATTCCCGGGTTTGACTGTGCACGGGACAAGGAAGCGGCCGATATCATTTCCGCAACTTTTCCTGACCGCGAGG
>JAUWTJ010000108.1 GCA_030614785.1 Alphaproteobacteria bacterium
AAAGTTCTACAATCACGAAATAACTGAGGAACAAAAGAAAATTGCTGTCCGAGTCCGAAGAGTAATAAATAAAGAAATAGGTCCATTTTCAGAGCTAAAGGCAGCAGTGGGGCAGACGGAGGGGTTTTCCGATTTGCTTCGAGCGCGGGCGAGTATCACCGCATCCAGAACCTTCTCATTGCAGTGGGTAGAAGGTGATGCTGAAAAGGCTGAAACCTCGTTTTTTAAGATCAATACACAAGGAACACCTCTGCATAAGACCGAGGAAAGATTGTTGCGTGGCCGGAGGCAGCCGATTGCCATTGCTTCGAGATCAATCGTCAGGGCCGCAACTGGAAACAAATATTGGTCGCACTTTGATTTGCCTGCACGGAAGTCAATAGAGGAACACTCAAGAGAGCTACATGAGTTACTCTTCACACCGGAAATAAATGAGCCTATCAAAACTTTGGATTTGCCGTTGGGCGGGTCTTCCTCTCCTATTGATGCACTCAATCTCTTGATGGATATGATAGAAGCAAGTGCAGGTGAGAAAGGTGATGGATCAAAGAACGATGCGATTTTTCAGGATGATGGGGACGGTGAGGCTACAATAGATGCTTTGAAGCAATGCTTGAGTGTTTTGCGGCGGATAACTGGGAATGGCCCGGGCAGCCTAGGCTTGCATCCGGCGGTCTACTTTTATGGTAGCAAAGGAAAGCATAGTCAGCATCTTTTTCTTTCGACTGTAACCGTCATCGCAAAGAATATTAAATCAAACAACAAGGGTTTCTTCAAGAAGTTTACAGGTGTCCGTCGAGAACTTGAAGAGTGTCTCATTGAAAATAAGTTTCTGATTGGTCAGGCGATAGTTCAGATTCGAAGTACAAGTCGCGTCCAAAGATTAGCAGAGATGTTTGAGTATATTGTCGAA
The DNA here is from genome assembly GCA_030614785.1 of Alphaproteobacteria bacterium. Taxonomy (GTDB): domain Bacteria; phylum Pseudomonadota; class Alphaproteobacteria; order M2410; family M2410; genus JAUWTJ01. Next base: position 914 of record JAUWTJ010000108.1, read on the forward strand.
ACGCTGGCTGAGGGTCAAACAATTGAGCCTGAGGGTATTCTTGGTAGTTTGAAACTACAGGGCAAATTGCTTGCTACAGAGATTGAAGCGAGTCAGGTTGAGTTTTCTAAGGGTACAAAGTCAGAAATATTCCTCAATGCATCACTGGAACAAGCATTGAAGTGCTCAATTTGCGGTGGGTTTGTCGATCCGCAAAAGTCAGTTTCTTATGACCATATTGAAAGGGTTGAAGATGGTGGTAAAGGAGGACCTGAGAACGGCCAGTTGACCCATCCGTATTGCAACACCGCATACAAAAATTAGGGGCGACCATTTTCCCCTTGAACCTACAGTGACTAGAGCCTCTACAATCTCCATAGATCGGGAATCGCTGATTCCCGCCCTTGCATATTGGGGAGTGCCAAAATGGCAGGTGATTGTTGCGGTGATGTGAAATTTGACGGTGTATCGGCGGCCTACAAGCGGGCGCTGTGGGCGGTGATCGCCATCAATGGTACGATGTTCTTCGTCGAGATGTCGGCCGGGCTGGCGGCGCAGTCCATGGCGCTGAAGGCCGATGCGCTCGACTTTCTCGGCGACACTGTGACCTATTTCATATCCTTCCTCGTTATCGGTCAGCCTCTGCTCATGCGTGCCCGGGTTGCCTTTCTGAAAGGCCTGTCGCTCGGCGTCTTTGCTCTGGTTATTCTTGGCGCGACCTTCTACCGGGTTTTCGTTTCCGGTGCGCCGGATGGCATGGTCATGGGTCAGATCGGCGCCCTTGCTTTTGCCGCCAATGTGCTCAGCGTTCTCATTCTGCTCAAGTTTCGCAATGGCGACTCAAACGTCCGCTCCGTCTGGCTGTGCAGCCGCAACGACGCCATCGGCAATCTGGCGGTGATCTGTGCCGCCTTCGGTGTCGCGTGGACCGGCGCGGCGTGGCCCGATCTCCTTGTCGCCATGGTGCTGGCCGGGCTCTTCCTCACCTCGGCCTTCAAGATCATCCGCCAGTCGCTTGGCGAGATGCTGGAGGAGAAGGACCGTTTGGCCCTCCCTGGCGAGGCCGCCGTGCAGGCAAGCCCGAAAAGCTGACTTTCCTGTCGCGAATCTCCTGAAATACGCTATAGCTTGGGGCAGCAGAGCGCGCCCTCGCGCGGCCCTGTTGTAGTGATGAGGAACCGTCCCGTATGACCGGGTTTGCCGGAGTTTTGACCTATAGCGGCGAAGCGCCTGATGAGGCCCTTCTGGACCGCATGGAAGTCGCGCTTGAGCATCGCGGCACGTCCAGTGCCCGCTATGTGACAGGCGGCTTTGCCATGGTCCGTCTTGATCGGGGCAGCGATGACAGCGGCTTTTATACCGACGACGGCGGCGCGCTGATCGAGATTGACGGTGCGGTGCGCCCGTCCGAGGCGCTGGCGCTCTATCGCCAGCAGGGCTATGGCTTTGCCGGAAAGCTCACCGGTCCCTATGCCATCGCGCTTTATGATGCGGCAGAACGCAGCCGGCTGCTGGCCCGCGATCTTTTCGGTGTTCGCCCGCTCTATTTTGCCGAGACCGATGAGGGGCTCGTCTTCGCATCGGAAATTTCCGCCCTCCTCGCCTCGGGCCTTTTGCCGCCGCGCATGGACCGCGCCGCCTGCGAGGAACTGGTGCAGCTTCAATTTACCTGCGGTGCGCGAACCGCAGTAAAAGGTGTTACCCGTGTTCTGCCCGGAGAAACCCTCGTGGCTCTCAAGGGCAAGCTGGTTGATCGTTATCGCCGCGACAGGCTGGGCGCACGCCGGGCCTCGCCCCATTCAGAAGATGATGCCCTCATGGGCTTTGAAAAGGTCTTTCACGGCGCCGTCGAGCGCTCTCTGGAAGGGTGCAAGTCCGTTGGCATTATCTATGGCGGCGAAGTTGAGGGCACCGTGCTGCTGGCGGCCACCCGTGTGCTCTTTCGGGGAGACATCAAGGTCTATGTGCCGTGGCTGGAAAGCGACAAGGGGCGCAAGAGTTTTGAGCATGCAAGGGTCAACGCCGCGCAGCTCAATCTACCGGTAGAAAGCGTCTGCTTCACTGAAGAGGACTTTTGGCGGGATCTGCCCAGGATCGTTGGTGCAATTGATGATCCGGTTGCAGATTATATGGAATATTACATTCATGAAGCCGCGCGGGCCGCCGCGCCGCACCATGAACGCATATTGCTGTCCAGCGGCGCCGATGAAATGTTCGCCGGACGCTCCCGCTATCGTTCTGTCATGAGGCCTCTATGGCTCGGCGGACGGGCCATGCGGGCGCGGGGGTTTCTTGAGGACCTCAATCTTCTGCATGATGAGACGCCGACCTGGCGTGATGGCATCTCCGCTGTTCAAAGCCGCCTTGCCAGCGAGAATCTGACTGTCTTGCAGCGGGCGCAAGGCCTCGATGTTGCTGATTTTCTGCCGCACGATGTCCTGGCCTTTCAGGACCGTATTCTGGCGCGGCAGGGTCTTGATGGCGCGTTTCCCTATCTCGATAACCAGGTCGCTGAATACGGCTTTTGGCTGGAAGATCGCTTCAAGATTGCCCGCGGACTGGGAAAATCGGTACTCAGGCGCTACCTGGCCAAACGATTTGAAACCATCGACTGGAACCAGCGCTACCGCTGGCCATCGGTGCCGGTGCGCAGCTGGATCTCCCACAGGGCTCGTGACCTTGGTAACCTGGTTGCCTATACCCCCGGCGTTACCGCCATATCACCGCCCGACGCGGTGGAAAACCTGTTCCTGCAATTGCAGGATAATCCGACAAAGCGCGCGGGTAATGCGGCGTGGCAACTGCTGTTCTTTGCGCTATGGTACAAAATCCACATTGAAGGGCGCCGGTCCGATTCAAGTGTCTTTGAGATATTGGCTGGCTAAAACACTACAATAAAAAGGAATAAAATCCGTGAGCGGATTATTTGATCTGATTATCAAGGGCGGTACGGTTGTCAATCACGATGGCAGGATGCGCGCCGATGTTGGCGTGCGCGCTGGCAAGATTGCCGAAATAGGTGATCTGGGATCGGCGTCTGCCGGTGAAGTCATCGACGCATCAGGGCTCCATGTCTTGCCCGGCGTCATCGACACCCAGGTGCATTTTCGCGAACCAGGCGCGGACGCCAAGGAAGATCTGGAAACCGGTAGCCGCGCCGCGGTGCTTGGCGGTGTGACAGCGGTCTTTGAAATGCCCAATACAAAGCCGACAACGTCAACTGCCGCAGCGCTCGCCGACAAGGTTACGCGCGGCACCCATCGGATGCATTGTGATTTCGCGTTTTATGTCGGCGCCACCAATGACAATATCGATCAGCTGGCGACCCTGGAAATGCTTCCGGGAGCCTGCGGCGTCAAGGTCTTCATGGGGGCCTCCACCGGCTCGCTGCTCGTTGCCGATGATGAAAGCGTCGAGGCCGTCATGCGCAATGGCCGCCGCCGCATGGCCATTCACTCCGAAGATGAATTCCGCATGCGGGAGCGCGCGCACCTCGCCGAGGACGGCAATGTTCTGACCCATCCCATTGTCCGCGACGTTGAAACCGCCGTGCGATGCACCAAACGGGTTCTCAAGCTTGCGAGGCTGACCGGGCGACAGGTTCATGTGCTGCACATCTCGACCGCCGAGGAAATGCCCCTCCTGGCGCAGCACAAGGATATCGCCTCCGTCGAGGTCTTGCCGCAGCACCTCACACTGGCGGGACCAGAAGTCTATGAGCGTCTTGGAACCTACGCCCAGCAGAACCCGCCGATCCGCGACGCCGCTGCCCGAACCGGCATCTGGTGGGGCGTGGAGCAGGGCATCGTCGATGTTCTGGGCTCGGATCATGCGCCGCATCTCAAACACGAAAAAGATCAACCCTATCCAAAGTCGCCGTCGGGCATGCCCGGCGTCCAGACCATGGTTCCGATCATGCTGGATCACGTCAACGCGGGCCGTCTCTCCCTTGAACGCTTTGTCGACCTGACGTCGCACGGTCCCCTCCGGCTTTTTAACATAGCGGGCAAGGGGCGACTGGCCGTCGGCTATGACGCCGACATCACCATCGTCGACCTCAAGGCCAAACGCACCATCACCAATGACTGGATTGCGTCCAAATGTGCCTGGACCGCGTTCGATGGTGTGGACGTAACAGGCTGGCCCATCGGCACCATCATCCGCGGCAAACGCGTGATGTGGGAAGACCAACTTGTAACACCGGCAACCGGCGAAACCATCCGGTTTCAGGAAACCATCAACCAGTAGAGTAACAATCCATGAGTCCAGACCTCAAACTCGTCAACGGCGGGGCCGCGCCGCAGCCCCTGCCTGTCATTGAAACACTGAAACGATCATTTTCGTTCATCGGGTCGAACATCGTTCCGATCATCCGGGTTTCGATCATTCCAATTCTGGCGATCATCGCCGCCTTTGAACTCTTCGGGATTTTTACGCCCGGACAGGAGCCCGATCTTCTGACGTCTGTTGTGCCGGCCTCGCTGGTCAGCGGCGCTGCCATGGCAGTGGTGATGGCGGCAATCGGACGGATGGTCCTCTTTAACGACGTGCCGCAAGGGTTTCACTTGCCCGCCTTTGGCCGCGATGAAGCCCTGACCTGGATGGCATCGATCCTGTCTGGCCTGTTAACGGCCCTCGCCGGCGCTATACCCGGAGCCATTGTTTTTTCCCTTACCGGCAGCGCCGGGCTGGCGGTGATCATCGCCGTTGTGCCGCTTGTTTACATCGCCATTTTGTTGGCGCAGATCTACCCGGTCGTCTTGACAACCGGACGCATTGACTTTCGCCGCTCCGCAGAAATGGGCAAAGGGTCGTTGCTTCAACTGCTGGCGATCATACTGCTTGCGTCGATTGTGACGTTCCTGGCCGGATTTTTTGCCTTCTCTCTCCTTTTCGGTGTGCTGAGTGTCATCCTTGGCGAGCAGGGCGTGACCGAATTCGGCAACGTTGCAGCAGCGATGTTCATGGTCGTGATCCAGGTGCTCATGGCCGGCGTGAACATTGTGGTCGTCTCTTTTGCCTTCCGATGGATTGACTACTATTCACCGGACCCGCTATTGAAAGACCAACAATAAAAACCAAAAACCACTGAGAACCAAGGTGAGGAAACCTCATGAGCGACACATTCAAAGCCCTGCTGATTGAAAAAACCGATGATGGTCAAAGTGTTAGCGAGAAAGAGCTGACCCTTGATGATCTGATGGACGGCGACGTTGTCGTCAAGGTTTCCCACTCCACCGTCAATTATAAGGACGGGCTGGCACTGACAGGCGCGGCTCCCATCGCCCGCAGCCTGCCGATGATCCCGGGGATTGATCTGGTCGGCATTGTTGAAAGCTCCACTCATGAGGGCATCAAACCGGGCGATGCCGTCATTCAGAACGGTTTCGGGTTGTCGGAAACCCACTACGGCGCTTACGCCGGGAAGGCGCGGGTCAAGGGCGAGTGGCTTGTGCCGCTGCCATCCAAATTCACGCCGGCTCAGGCCATGGCCATCGGCACCGCAGGCTACACCGCCATGCTCTGTGTCATGGATCTGGAAGACGCCGGTGTCACCCCGGATCAGGGCCCAATCCTTGTGACCGGGGCGGCGGGCGGTGTCGGCTCTGTCGCCATCGCGCTGTTGACAAAGCTCGGCTTTGAGGTTCACGCTGCGACCGGGCGCCCGGAAGAAACGGACTATCTGAAAAGCCTCGGCGCGACAGAAATTGTCGCCCGTGAAGATCTTTCGGGCAAACCGCGTGCGCTAGGCAAGGAACGCTGGGCTGGCGCCGTCGATGTCGCCGGATCCAATGTGCTGGCCAATGTTATCGGCCAGATCAAATACGGCGGCGCGGTCGCTGCCTGCGGTCTTGCAGCAGGCATGGATTTGCCAGCCAGCGTTGCGCCCTTTATCCTCAGGGGCATCAGGCTCCTCGGTGTGGACAGCGTCATGTGCCCGAAGGCAAAGCGCCTCCGGGCCTGGGCGAGGCTCGCAGAAGATCTCGACACGGACAAGCTCGACGCCATGACCGAGACCATTGGCTTCAATGATCTTAAGGACGTTGCGCCAAAGATCCTCGCCGGTCAGGTGCGCGGCCGTCTTGTTGTTGAGATTTAGGATTATGGAGTCCCTCTCCCTTCGGGAGAGGGTGCCCGAAGGGCGGGTGAGGGGCGATGCCGCCACGCTCACTGAATGACGAGAACCCGCCCCTCATCCGGCGCTTTGCGCCACCTTCTCCCGGAGGGAGAAGGACGCAGTTATATGTAATGCAAGAGACACCCATGAACAAAGAAGCCCCCTACAGACAGGCCCACTGGGCCGACGCCTCCGTCAATGCGGAGTACCGCGATGATGGTTCGATCATTTTGACCTCGCCGCACCCGCGTGCCGAAGCACCGGCAAACCTCATCGAGCCCATCGATAAATGGGCGGGCGAGCGTCCGGACCAGACGTTTATTGCCCAGCGCGGCGTTGATGATAGTTGGGAGAGGGCCACCTGGAAAGAGACGCGCGAGAAAGTGCGCGCCGTCGCCGCCTGGCTCATCAAGCAGGGTCTCGAAAGCCACGGCGCGGAAGCAGCGCCGCTTGTCATCCTCTCGGGCAACTCCATTGATCACGCCATGGTCACCTTTGGCGCCATTCTGGCCGGCGTGCCGGCTGCCCCGATTTCCACCTCCTACTCGCTTCAGTCGGAAGACTTTGCCAAATTGAAACATGTCTTCGCCCTGCTTGAGCCGGCGGCCGTCTTCGTCGAGGATGGAGCTGCCTTTAGCCGGGCGCTTGAAGCGGTTGACCTCGAAGGCGTCACGGTCATTTGCGGGCGTTCCGCGCCGCAGGGCATCGATGCCATTCCGCTCTCGGAGCTCTATGACACCGAGCCCGGTGCAGAAGTGGACGAGGCGCTCGCCGCCATCACCGGTGACACCGTTGCAAAGTTCATGTTCACTTCGGGTTCGACCGGCATGCCCAAGGCGGTGATCAACACCCACCGCATGCTGTGCACCAATTGTGTCTCGGCAAAAAGCCTCAATCAGGATCCGGATCCGCAAATCCCCGTTATGGTCTCCTGGCTGCCCTGGAACCACGCCATGGGCGCCCATTCCGGGCTTCATGTGGTCATGGTCGG
>JAUWTJ010000101.1 GCA_030614785.1 Alphaproteobacteria bacterium
ACGAGCTCATCGTCCTGGACATAGGCGATGGCCTGTTCCAGAGACATGACGCGCGGCGTGGTGAGGCGGACGGCCTCGTCCTTGCCGGAGGCGCGAATGTTGTTGAGTTGCTTGCCCTTGAGCGGGTTCACATCGAGATCATTTTCACGGGTGTGCTCGCCGATAATCATGCCCTGATAGACTTTGGCACCGGCGGGAATGAACATGGAGCCGCGATCTTCAAGGTTGAAGAGGGCGTAAGGAACTGCTGCGCCCTGGCCGTTTGATACCAGAACGCCGACACGGCGCCCCTCGATGGGTCCCTTGTAGGGTCCATAGGCATGGAACAGGCGGTGCATAATGCCGGTGCCGCGTGTGTCGGTCAGGAACTCGCCGTGATAACCGATGAGCGCGCGCGACGGGCAATGCAGGATGATGCGGCTGCGGCCAAGACCGGAGGATCGCATGTCAATGAGCTCGCCCTTGCGCCGGATCAGCTTTTCAATAACGACGCCGGTGAGGTCATCTTCGACATCAATGGTGACTTCCTCAATGGGCTCCATACGTTTGCCGTTTTCATCCTCGCGGTAGATAACGCGGGGACGCGAGATCGAAAGCTCAAAGCCTTCGCGGCGCATGGATTCAATCAGGACGCCGAGCTGCAGCTCGCCGCGACCTGCGACTTCGAAGGCATCCTTGTCGCCGGTCTCTGAAATGGAGATTGCGACATTGCCTTCGGCTTCGCTCAGCAACCGTTCACGAATGACGCGGGACTGGACCTTGGTGCCCTCAAGCCCGGAATAGGGCGAAGTGTTGATGGCAAAAGACATGGAGATGGTTGGCGGATCAATGGGCGGCGCGGACAGCGTAGTGCTCTCGGTAAGGGCGGTCAAAGTGTCGGCGACACTGGCCTCCTTGAACCCGGCAATCGCCACGATATCGCCCGCGTGTGCTTCGTCCACCGACACGCGATTAAGCCCGCGGAAAGCAAGGATTTTGGTAATTCTTGCCCGTTCGATTTCTGTGCCATCATGAGAGAGCGCCTTGATGGTCTGGTTCGCCTTGAGGGTTCCGCTCTCGATACGGCCGGTCAGAATGCGCCCGAGGAACGGGTCGGCCTCGAGGGTCGTTGCCAGCATGGCCACAGGTTCGTCATCTGATCCAAAGACATCAGGCTTTTTTACATGGGAGACGACAAGCTCGAAGAGGGGATCGAGGGTGTCGGTTTTTTCTCTTGTCGTGTTGGCCCAGCCATTGCGTCCGGAGGCGTAGAGCATCGGGAAATCAAGCTGCTCTTCAGTGGCATCAAGCGCTACAAAGAGGTCGAACACTTCGTCGTGGACTTCGTCCTCGCGGGCATCGGGCTTGTCGATTTTGTTGATGACGACGATAGGCTTGAGACCGAGCGCCAGCGCCTTTTGCGTTACGAATTTCGTTTGCGGCATCGGGCCTTCGGACGCATCGACCAGCAGGATAACGCCGTCGACCATCGAAAGGATGCGTTCAACCTCGCCGCCGAAATCAGCGTGACCGGGGGTGTCGACAATATTGATGCGCGTGTCATGCCATTCGACGGAGGCCACTTTCGCAAGGATCGTAATGCCCCGCTCGCGCTCCTGGTCATTGGAGTCGAGGGCGCGCTCTTCCACATGCTGGTTGGACCGGATGGCACCGGACTGGGCAAACATTTGATCAACCAGTGTGGTTTTGCCATGGTCAACGTGGGCGATAATAGCGATATTGCGAATGGGCATTTTCAATACTCGTAAGGGGCTCAATCGGGTCCCGTTTTGTGTGCAGTGCAGCAAAGCGGCGCAATATACCCAGATTGCGGTTAAAAGACAGGAAAAAGAACAGATGAAAATAGCACGGGCTCATGCGCTGGGAGGACCGGAGAACCTCGTTATTGAGGAGGTCCCGTCGCCGGTGCCCGGCCCGGGTGAAATACGGCTGAAAGTAAGGGCTGCCGGGGTTAATTTTGCCGACAGCCTGATTCTCAAAGGCCAGTATCAGGTCAAGACGGTGTATCCAATTTGTCCCGGCGGCGAAGTTTGTGGCGAGATTCTTGAGCTCGGCGCCGGTGTTGAACGGCTCAAAGTTGGCCAGCGGGTCATCGCATTCAGCCGAACCGGCGGCTTTGCCGAGGAATGTGTCGCGTCTGCAGCATCGGCTCAGGCGGTTGTGGACGAGATGGGCGACGCCGAGGCGGCGGGTTTTCCGGTTGTCTATGGCACATCCCACCTGGCGTTGTGGCACAAGGCGCGGCTGCAGCCCGGCGAGACGCTGGTGGTGCACGGGGCGGCGGGCGGCGTTGGTCTCACGGCCGTGGAGATTGGCAAGGCGCTTGGTGCCCGGGTCATTGCAACAGCCTCAACGCCCGAAAAGCTTGCGATTGCAAAAGAGCACGGCGCCGATGAGTTGATCAATTCATCGGAGGAGGATCTGCGCGTGCGGATCAAGGAGATGACGGGTGGCAAGGGCGCGGATGTGATTTACGATCCGGTTGGCGGCGAAGTCTTTGACGCCTCGCTGCGCGCGATCAATTTTGAGGGACGCATTCTGGTCATCGGTTTTGCCGGGGGCACGATCCCGCAAATCCCGGCCAATATCGTCATGGTGAAAAATGTCGATATCCTCGGGCTCAACTACGGTAGTTACCGGTCGCTCAATCCGGATGTTCTGACCGAGTCCTTCCGTATCCTGATGGAATGGTACAAGGAGAGCAAGATCAGACCCTATGTGTCGGAGAGGTTTTCGCTGGACGAGACAGCAAAGGCGATTACCCATGTGATGGAGAGACGTGCGCTGGGCAAAGTCGTCGTGTTGCCGTGATGGATTGCCGGTCGGGCCCGGTGGACCCGGCAGGCTTGTTCATTTCTGGAGCGGGGATTTCAGGCTGTCGACATCAAGTTCGATAAAAGCTTCAACCAGCCGGCCCATGTCGCGGCGCAACTCAGTCAGGCCCTGTGTGCGCTCAAAGGTCGCCTCGTTCATGTAGAGCGCGCGGTTGATCTCGATTTGCAGGGAGTGACTGCCGGCGATCGGTCTTCCGAAATGCTGTGTGCAATAGCCTCCGGCAAAGGGATCATTGCGTGTCACCTTGTAACCACACTCTGTCAAAACCCGTTCAGCTTCTTCGATGATCAGCGGCGAGCAGGACGTGCCGTGGCGGTTGCCCAGAATGATGTCAGCTCTCTGACGGGTTCTGCTACCGTAGCCGCCTGGTGTCAGACACGAGGGCATGGAGTGGCAATCGATGAGACAGGCGGCGCCAAAGCGGGACGAAGTTGCATCAAGCAGAGTGCCGAGCGCCTCGTGATAGGGATAGTGCAATCGGTCAATGCGCTCCAGAGCGTCTTCGACCGTCAGCTTTTCGCGGTAAATCTCGCGTCCGTCCGAGACTATCCGTGCGATGGTTCCCAGCCCGCTGATTACTCTGTGCGAGCGCGCGTTGATATAGGTCGGCAGGGCGTCCTCGAACATTTGCGGGTCGAGCTCAAACGCCTCGCGGTTGACGTCGAGAAAGGCGCGCGGAAATTCGGCGCACAGGAGAGGAACGCCAAGGCGCGGCGCGTCGGCGAAGATTTCATCGACGAAGCTGTCTTCGGAGCGGCGCAGGGACAGGGGATCGAGCGCGCTTGCTTCGAGGAATGCTGCGGGATACTTGCGCCCGGAATGCGGTGAGGAGAGCACGAACGGGGCGACTTGCACCTGCGGTTCGACAATGGTGAAGGGCGGTGAAAATTCGTCAAGACACGCGGTCAGCGGTGTTTTGTTATTTGCGTCGGAGAGAGCAGCGCCAGACCCGTGCTCGAAAGCGCCGTCTGCGCTCTGGCCCGTGTCGATCATCTCTTGTGTCTGCGCGGCCTCATGGGCCTTGTGAGCATCCATTAAATCCTGACCCTGAAATCCCTGACCCTGAAATCCATCACCCTGCCGATTGGTCCGCGTTCAGGTCCGCGCCCGCGGATCCGCATTATGGTGAATCAGCGGTTAACTATTTCTAGCATGATTTTCCGCAACCCGAAGGGCGTTTAGCGAGATTTGTGTCTGGTTGGCGGCAACTGGCTACTAATCTCGTGATTCAGGGCGTAATTTCGGGTTTCCCGCTGGCAATTGCGCGGCAGTCGTGGAATATGAGATTGAGGGTGAATGAGTGGACGCAGGTTTCCTTCGCACGTTGAAATAACATTCGAGCTTTAGGCTGCATTTACCTATTGGGCCTAAACTGCCGTGATAATCATTGCAGGACCCCCGGTCTCCAATACCGGGACTTGCTGTGAACGGCGAAATGATGTGTAATTTTGACTTGGGGATACAGTCGTCTCAGACGATATGGGTGGGTAGAATAGATGGCAAAAATCTTGTTGGCAGAAGACGATGAATCGATGCGCCGTTTTTTGTGTAATGCGCTGGAAAAGGCCGGACACGGTGTGACCTCGTTCGGGCAGGGCGACGACGCCTTTGATCTCCTGAAAGGCGAGATTTTTGATCTTCTTCTGACCGATATTGTGATGCCCGGCATGGACGGCATCGAGCTTGCGCGCCGGGCGACAGAAATTGATCCCAACATCAAGATCATGTTCATCACCGGATTTGCGGCGGTTGCGCTCAATCCAACCCATCAGGCGCCCAAAGACGCCAAGATCCTGTCCAAGCCGTTCCACCTGCGCGAACTGGTGCAGGAAGTTGATCGGTTGATGACGGCTGCCTGATCTCGGGCTGTCACCTGACCTACTCGTAATTTTATTATATCCCCGATATGCAAGACCCTTGCGCTCGCGCCAGGATCCCGCTAAAACACCGGCCTTGATCCGAACGGGGCCCCAAGCTGCCTGTGCGCAAAGCGCTTCAGGCGAAAAAGGCCCCGTATCCGGTGAGGGCGTGTAGCTCAGTGGGAGAGCACCTCGGTGACATCGAGGGGGTCGTAAGTTCAATCCTTACCACGCCCACCACCCTGCGCTCTTCGAGCTTCGGGTGGCAGGCCACCCGAAATCGTTAGACGCGGGAGTGTCTCCCGAAGCTCGAAGAGCGCAGGGAGGCCAGCGCCATGAACACCGAATTGATGTGGTACGTCTACTTTCTCAAACTCTCCAACGGTGACATCTATGTCGGCTCTACCAACGACATTGAAAGCCGAGTGAAGTCTCACACTTCCGGCCAGGTCAAATCCACAAAGTCCTACCTTCCCGTCACACTGAAATCCTTTGTCGCGGTTGAAACCGAACGCCATGCGCGCGAGCTCGAAGCTTATTTCAAGAGCGGTTCCGGAAAAGCTGTAGCGATGAAGAGGTTCATCAGGGACTGAAGGGCGCTGTCGTGGTACTGACAGGTATGATTGCAGCACCAGAAGGCGATGCCCTGGACGGTGCCGAGGGCGTACAGGTCGTGAAGGGTCGGCGGCGATGTTTTCATGCGGGGTGCGCAGCACGGCGGCAAAGCCGGGTGTCAAGGCTTCAGGCTTCCCCGGTTGTATTGGCTGTGTTACGCTGCTCCGGGGCGAGTGCTGTTTTGGTGCTCAAGGCGGGGGCATAATCACATGCGGCAAATATTTTCAGTTATCCTGGCAGCGGCGCTGGTTTTCGGCGGGACGTTGTTGTTTGCGGGGTACTACGGGGCTGTCGAAAGTCGCGGGGCAGGACTGGCAAAAGACACCCGTGTTGCATCGCAGTGTCCCGAAGTTTCAGACCTCATCAGTGGTGATCTGCCTGATATTTTCAGGGACGTGATTTTTGATACTGATGAGTTAGATGAGAGTTTTACTTGGAACTATGTCGAACAGATTGTCTCTTATGTAGCAGAGGGTGAACCGGCGACCGAGATGCTGGTCTGCATTTATGAGAACCGCCACCCGAAGGTCCTGCTTATTCTGGAACTCGCGCCGGGGCTCTATGCGGAGCCAGTTACCCGTTCAATCTGGGAACGGAAAGATTCGAGCGATGAGGGTGATTTCAGTTTGGTTTGTAGAGAAACACCGGCGAGTTGTAGCTTCAATGTTTTTGCATCGGAATGATCGAACATGTGCGAGTTAAGGAATAAATCGAAGACATGCGACTGATACTTTCAACACTCTTTGCGGCGGCACTAGTTTTCTTCGGGACGTTGTTGTTTGCGGAGTATTTCGGGGGGATTGAGGTTCGGGATGAGCAAGCGGAAACGGATGCCAGTCAGGCTCATGATGACCGTGTTGTGTGGCATTGCCCGGAAGTTGAGGAGCTGCTGACGGGCTCTCTACCCGAGGGCTTTTCAGTCGGCAACGCCGAATGGTCCCGGCCGGACAAAAAGGGTAATTGGCCGGACGAGAATTTCGTTTGGCCGGACGAAAGTTTTGTGTGGACGTCCAGCATGTTGTGGGAACCATTCATCGAAACGAGCAAGTTCAGTTTCGCTGGAGATCTGTACTGCAGATACATTGAAACAGGACAGGAGAAGGACGGGCTCGATATTTTTCTGCTTTCCCTTGCCCCGGGACTGCTGGCGGAGCTTCATCCAGATTCGACATGGAAAAAGCGTGAACGTAGTCACTACGGTGTCTTTTTTGAGTGTGAGGAAGGTGCTGGGGCTTGCGGTTTTTATGTGGTTGAAGCTGAATAGCAGGGCCGTCGGGGCAAGCAGGGGTAAAATATATGCGGCAAATATTTTCAGTTATTTTGGCGGCGGCGCTGGTTTTCGGCGGGACGTTGCTGTTTGCGAGGTATTTCGAAGGGATTGAGGTTCGGGATGAGGGGCCGCCGAAACTGGCTTCTGGGCATCCTGGGGACAGCAACACAGGGCGCAGCCTGTGGTACTGCCCAGAGGTCGAGCGCATTCTGATTGGTCCGTTGCCGGAAATATTCGAAGTACAACCCGAAGAGCTTGCCAAATTCAATGAAACGTTCAGGTGGGTCGGCGTGTACCTTGATGACCTCATTGAGAAAACGAACTCTTCGGCGAAAGGCAGTGCAGTCAGTTGCGTATACCAACAGGCGGGAAGCCCCTGGGGGAGGGCGAAGCTCAATCTGGCATCCAGTCTACAGGCAGAAATAAAACATGATTCGAGAGTCGAAGGCGGTTGGCGTGGACTGCCCGGCATTGATTGTGGGGGGTATGGGTTCTCCTGTATAAGTTCGTCGCGAGAATGCGGCTTTTACGTTCTTCAGGCTGAGTTGCAACCCGATCCGGTTGAAACGGGCGAAGAGGGGGCATGTTCTCTACCTGTCGATGAACCTGCAGGTCCATCCGGACGGAGTGATTGAGCGCTGGCCCGCTGACGATAGTCTTTGAATGTGCTGCGGTTTGACAAATTCCTGCCAACCCATTGATCCCACACGGACGGTTTGACATTTTTCTCAAAGCCAGACCTTTGATTTCACATCAATAGCTCTGGATTGAAAATCCACGTTTTCTGCCTGCGCTCTGCCCGACTAGCCGCGCTGATAGGTGCCGACCAGTCGGTTCATCGCGATTGTGTGGGGCTCGAGGCTCTGGAGCAGATCCCACATGTTGAGGCCTGGCTCGAGGTTCAGCTCCTTGTCAAGCGCCAGCAGCCAGAAGAAATAGTGATGGGTTCCGTGACCTTCGGGTGGCATGGGGCCGCCGTAGCCCTGGTTGCCGAAATCGTTTGTGCCCTGGGTGTAGTCCCCTGATCCTGGTTCCAGTGCGGAGATCGAGCCGGGGATGTTGTACAGCACCCAATGGACAAAGCCGTAGCGGCCGGGCAAGATCAAAGGCGCGTCCGGATCGTGGCAGATGAGTGCAAATGATTTGGCGGCGTCCGGGGCGTCGCTCCATGTCAGCGCCGGCGAGATGTCTTCGCCTTCGCCGGTATGCTTTTTCGGGATAGCGCCTGCCGTCTTGAAAGACGTGCTGGTCAATTGCATGTTCGAAAGTGCAAATCCCATCGTTCAAACTCCCTGATGTTGCTGGTGGTGTTGAGAACCGGTACTCGACTATATCAAGGTATCGGGGGGACAACAATGAGCGTCGCACAGGCTGCGACAAGGTGCCGGAACAGGTTCTGCCTGGCTGTCTTTTCAGGGGACTAGCCGTCGAGTGCATAGCCGACGCCGCGGACGGTGCGGATGAGGTCTGACGTGCCTTCGATGTTGATCGCCTTGCGCAGGCGTCCGATGTGGACATCGACCGTGCGGTCCTCGACGTAGATGTCCTTGCCCCAGGCACGGTCGAGCAGGGTTTCGCGAGCGAAGACCCGGGTCGGCTTTTCGAGCAGCGCCTGCAGCAGTCTGAATTCTGTCGGCCCGAGATGGATCAGGGTTCCGGCGCGGGTGACGCGGTGGCCGGACAGATCCATGGTCAGGTCATCAAAGGTCAGGGTGTCGCTGGTGTGCTGGACATCGGCGCGCCGCAGCACAGCATGGACGCGGGAGATCATTTCCCGGGGCGAGTAGGGTTTGACGACGTAGTCATCGGCGCCAACATCGAGGCCGAGAACCTTGTCGCCTTCCTCGCCGCGCGCTGTCAGCATGATGATCGGCAATCCCTTTGTCGCCGAGCGCGCTCTCAGTCTGCGGCATATTTCGATACCGGAGATTTCCGGTAACATCCAGTCGAGCAGAACAAGGTCGGGTTCTTCTTCCTCGACAAGACGAAGCGCCATTTCGCCGTCCGCCGCGGTGAGGGTTCGAAATCCGGCTTTTTCAAGATTGTATTGCAGAAGCTCCGCCTGTGGGGGTTCGTCCTCGACAATCAGTATCAGCGCGGTCATGAGCCCTTCCGTTCATCGTCGCTCAAAGTGTTTTGACTTGAGACCATTGTTGTGGAGGAGCGATCCTGCTTGGGGCGATCCTCCTCGGGGGCTTCTCCCGTGACCACCATATAAATATGTTCAGCGATATTGGTAACATGATCGCCAATCCGCTCGATGTTCTTGGCAATGAACAGGAGATGCGTGCAGGCGGTGATGTTGCGGGGGTCTTCCATCATATAGGTCAGAAGCTCGCGGAACAGGCCGGTGTTAAGCTGGTCCACTTCCAGGTCGCGTCTGCGGATGTCATCGGCCATCTTAATATCCCGGGCCTGCCACGCATCCAGCACGTCGGTGATCATGGCCTGGACCAGCTTGCTCATGCGCGCAACAGAGCCGATGGGTCCGCTCATGGCCGGCATCTGACTGAGAACTGTTGAGCGCTTGGCGATGTTGCGGGCGTAGTCGCCGATGCGCTCAAGCGCGCTGGCGGTCTGGAAGGCCGAGATGACCATTCTCAAGTCATCGGCCATGGGCTGGCGCAGGCTCAGCAGGCTGACGGCTTTCATGTGGACTTCATTTTCAAGAGCGTCGAGTTCCTTGTCGCGCTCCCTGACCTGGTCAGCCAGATCGTTGTCCCGGTTGACGAGACACTCTACGGCCCGGGCCAACTGGCTTTCGGCAAGGCCGCCCATTTGCGCGATGAGCAG
>JAUWTJ010000109.1 GCA_030614785.1 Alphaproteobacteria bacterium
GCGCGGGTTGGGCTCACCGAATATTCAGAGGCACTCAATGTTTTTATGACAGCAATGTTTTCTTCGCCCGACATTGCAGGCACGTTGGGCGAATGCGTTGCCAAGGCCGGTCTGCGGCAATTGCGGATCGCCGAAACCGAAAAATACGCCCATGTGACGTTCTTTTTGAACGGCGGGCGTGAGGCAGTTTTTGAGGGCGAGGATCGCAAGCTCATCCCCAGCCCCAAGGTTGCGACCTACGACCTGAAGCCCGAAATGTCCGCCCACGAAGTAACCGATGGTCTTGTTGAGGCTATTGAAAGCCAGACCTATGATCTGATTATCGTCAACTACGCCAATCCCGACATGGTCGGCCACACTGGCGTGATCCCGGCTGCGATCAAGGCGGTTGAGACCATTGATCTTTGTCTGGGTCGTCTCGAGGCCGCTCTGCACACGGCCGGGGGCGTCATGCTGGTCGCTGCCGACCATGGCAATATCGAGTGCATGCGCGATCCGGAAACCGGCGCGCCGCATACCGCGCATACGGTGGGCCGGGTGCCGTTTTTTATGGTCGGCGCGGCGGCGCTCAAGGCTCCCCCGGCGCTCCGATCCGGGCGCCTGGCTGATCTCGCGCCAACGGTATTGACGCTGCTCAATCTCGCTATCCCTGCGCAAATGACCGGTGAAGTCCTTCTTGCCCCGGCGGAGAGTTGAGCCGGGAAAAATGGAACAAAAAACCTTCGTGGCCAGAACCGGAATAGAGAAAAACCTGACTTGTCTGATGCTCGCCGCGACCTTGCTTCTGGCGCCTGTAGTGGCCCCGGTTGCCGCCCGGTCCGGGGCCGATGCGGGGAGCGACGAGGAGCAACTGCGCCGCGTTCAGGGGCAGATCGAGGACGCGGCAGCACGGTCAGAGGCCTATGACCGCGAAGTCCGGCAGCTGGGCGACGAAACCAGATCTCTCAGGCGCCGTCTCGTCGGTCTGACGGCCCGCGTTCTTGAAAAAGAAGCTGCTGTCGAGGAAGCCGAAGCCAATCTTGCTGTTCTGGAAGACCGGGAAATCGCCGCACAGTCTCTTTTTGAGGCCCGCAGCGAAGCTCTTGTGGAAACCGTCGCCGCGCTTCAGATCCTGCAGAAAAACCCGCCACCGGCGCTTTTGGTCAAACCCGACGATGCGCTTGAAGCAGCCCGGGCCTCGATCCTTCTGGCAGAACTGGCCCCGGCGTTGAAGGAACAGGCAGACGCGCTGGCCTTCAAACTGACCGAATTGCGCCTCATTCGCAGCGCGGTGGAAGATCAAAGAACAACCTTGATGCGGGCAGATCGTGAGCTGGCCCGTGAGCGTAAGGGGCTGGAAAAATCCCTCGCCAAAAGGCAAAAGGCCTGGGCGGCGGTGTCTGTGAGGGCTGACGAAGAGCGTCAGAGACTGGCAAAGCTGGCCCAAACCGCGAGCACGCTGGAACAATTGCTGGCCAATCTGAATGCCATTGTTCCGACCTTTCCGCGCCAAAAACCGGACCCGAAACAATTTGCCAGCCGATCGGCAGAGACCAGTCGGACATTAGTTCCGCAACCGAAACAACGGGGTAAAAAGGGCTCAAGCGGAGGCCTTGCGACCTCGGACGGCCTTGAGATCGCGCTGATGTCGAAGGCGCGGGGTTATCTGCGCCCGCCAGCCCTGGGGCGGGTCGTTTCGGCGTTTGATCGCCCTGATGGTGTAAACGGGCACACAAAGGGTGTCCAGATTGCAACGCAGCCAGGGGCGCAGGTTATTGCCCCCTTTGATGGCGAAATCGTGTTTGCCGGGCCTTACCTGAGTTACGGTCAGCTCTTGATCATTGAGGCCGGAGAGGGATATCATCTCCTTCTGTCCGGAATGTCGAGGATTGACGGCGTCGTCGGTCAACGACTTCTCGCCGGCGAGCCGATCGGGCTTATGGGGCAAGCATCACGTCCAGACGGGGATGGCCGGGATACACAAAAGGCCCGGAATGCCGTGAAACCTCATCTTTACTTTGAGATGCGAAAAAACGGTAAGCCCATTGATCCTGTGCCATGGTTGGCTCAACGGTCGCAAAGAGCCAGAGGTTAGCCGCAGAGGCTGGTCAATGCCTGGAACTGTGGCTGCGAGGCCATGGAAATGCCGCACTGGTGTGGGCAGATTAAGACAAGGTCCGTTATGATGGGCTGCGAATCGAGTGTAGCGAAAGGCAAGAGACAATGAAAAAGACAATGATAGGTGCTTTTGCAGGCGCGACCTTCGCGTTTCTTGTCTTTGCCCTGACAGCGCCCGGGACATTGCCCGGTGGGGCTGAAGCCAGAACCGGTTCCAATGTCTATCGCCAGCTTGATCTGTTCAGCGATGTGTTTGATCAGGTGCGCTCAAAGTATGTTGCCGAGGTCGATGACACAGATCTCATTCGCTCCTCGATCAACGGCATGCTGTCGTCGCTTGATCCACATTCAAGCTATATGGATCCCGAGCAGTTCCAGAATATGGAAGTCTCGACTTCCGGAGAGTTTGGCGGTCTGGGGATTGAAGTGATCATGGAAGACGGTCTCATCAAGGTGGTCTCGCCGATGGACGATACGCCAGCCAAACGCGCCGGCATCATCTCCGGTGATAAAATCAGCCACATTGACGGGGAGCCCATTCAGGGCATGACAATGCCTGAAGCGCTTGAGCGGATGCGCGGACTGGCCGGGACAGATATCACGGTGACCATCTTGAGAGATGACAGGGAGCCGTTCGACGTTACACTGGAGCGCGCCGTCATCACGGTTGAATCTGTTCGCTGGCGGACGATTGACGACGATATCGCCTATTTGAGAGTTTCCACCTTCAGCCGCAAGACTGACGGCGGCCTGCAAAAGGCCATGGCCAGCATGAAGAAGGATCTGGGGACCAACATGAAAGGTCTGGTTATCGATCTGCGCTCCAACCCCGGCGGTTTGCTGGATCAGGCGGTTGCGGTGACCGACGCTTTTCTTGAGCGCGGTGAAATTGTTTCGACCCGCGGACGTCTTCCCAAGGACAGCCAGCGCTACAATGCGCGCTCCGGCGATCTGGCGGACGCAAAGCCCGTCGTTATTCTGATCAATGGCGGGTCCGCCTCGGCGTCGGAAATTGTCGCTGGCGCTCTTCAGGATCATGGCCGCGCCACGCTGATAGGAACAAAATCCTTTGGCAAGGGTTCGGTGCAAACGGTCATCCCGCTCAACAACGGGGCCGATGGGGCCCTGCGCCTGACAACGGCAAAATACTACACGCCCTCGGGTCGCTCGATCCACGAAATTGGGATCGATCCCGATGTGCTGGTGGAATATGTCCCGCCAGAAGGTGATAATGAAGGTGATAATGAAGGTGATAATGAAGGCGCTGATGAGGCCGCTGGTGAGACCAGTGACGGCGGCACAGATGCTGCCACACAGACCAGCGCGGACGAAAACGCTCGCCCGGCGGACAATCAGCTCGATGCGGCCGTAGCGCTTCTGCGTGAGATGGCCGCCGGCACGGCGCTCTCTGCAAGCATTGCCGCGCAATAGTCTCCTGCCCGAAGGGCTGGGTAATAAGGGTCTGGTAGACCCCGTGAAACCCGTGAAAATACATAGAGTTAACGCGGTTTAAACCAATTCCGACGAGGATGGGTCGTGCGATTTTTCGCATGGTGCGACGCGTCTGCATGGACCCGGCCCGAGCCTTTTTGGCCCCGGCGCTTTTGAGATGCAGGGCGAGGCGCAAACCAGACACGGAATTGAACTTTATGGCCCTCGTTGAATCCAGCCATTACACTGATGAGGACGGCCTGCGCCAACAGGTCGGGCAGTATTCCGCGCCGCCTCGGGTGCGCCTTCAGCATGGCGGTTTTGGCAGACTGGCTGTTGCTCTCGTTGCTGCTTTGGGGTCCGGCGCCGCGATGTTTTATGCGGTAACGGCAGCCCCCATTGACGCGAGGTCCGGCGAGACTCTTTTGACCATGGCGCCGCCCGATCCGGGCCACGAAGAGCTGGCAGGATCAGACCTCGGTACGGATCAATCCATAGATGCGCAGCGTCTCAATGCCGAGCGCCAGCTCGCGCTGCTTGCCGACGATGCGTTCCTGTCCGGTCCCTGGTCCGTTCCCGACGCCTCGCTGAAAGCGCAATCGCAGACCCCGGTGGTAGATCTGGCTGCATCTGCTGAAAGTCAGGGTTTGCTCATCCCGCAGGATCCGGATGTTGAATCAGAATTGCCTGGAGGGTGGCCTGCATTACAGCCTGAATTGCTGCCTGAGTTGCAGACTGAAGTCCCGGCTACCCATGAGCCTGCGCAAGAGCCCGCGCAAGAGGCCGCGCAAGAGCCGGAGCACGGCCCGCTTATGGTCGCCGTCAGGGTTCCAGAGCCAAAACATAAACCGGCCAGTCCGATCATCGAGACCCCGATCACTGAGCCCCCGGTCACTGAGCGAGAGGTCCGGACACAACTTGCCAGCGCCGAGCCGGTGGCTGATGATCCATCCCGCGCCGAGGCATCCGAACCCGGCTTCCTTCAGGCTTCCGCAGACCGCCAGGCTTCCCCGGACCGCCAGGCTTCCCCGGACCGCCAAGCTTCGCCAGACCACAAGGCAACAGCTCAATTTACGGCAAGCGGCTCAATGCTCAACCCGGCGCCCTGGGTCCGGATCACGCAAAGAAGCACCAACGGCTTGCTGCCGGTTACCGGCCCGAACGGCGAGACCTCGCGCGACTATTATGCGCGGCCTTTCCCTGCTGACGACGCGCGGCCACGTATCTCGATCGTCATAGGCGGTCTCGGCCTGTCACAAAAGGCGACCACCGCCGCCATTGACCAGCTGCCACCTGAAGTGACGCTGGCCTTTGCCCCATACGGCAAGAACCTGCAAACCTCGATCAACCGGGCGCGCAATCGCGGTCATGAGGTTTTGCTTGAGCTTCCCATGGAGCCATTTGACTATCCGGCAAATGATCCGGGTCCCTTCACACTTTTGACAAACAATGACGCGGCGCAGAACACCCAGCGCCTCGAATGGTTGCTGGCGCAGTTCAATGGTTATGTTGGCGTCACCAACTATCTGGGCGCAAAGTTCACCGCCTCCCCGGAGGCACTTCTGCCTGTCCTGCGCGAACTGGATGAGCGCGGCCTTCTGATGCTGGATGACGGGACCTCGAACCGCTCCAAGGTCGCATCATTGTCGCGCAGAATGAATGTGCCCTATGGCACAGCGGCCCGGACTATTGACCTGCGGGTGTCACGGGCGGCGATTGACGATGCGCTGCTCGATCTTGAAAATGTAACCCGTCGCGACGGCGCGGCCATCGGCATGGGCTATGCCTATCCGGTCACCATTGACCGGATCGTCCTTTGGGCCAACACGTTGCAGCAAAAGGGCTTTGTCCTCGCGCCGGTGTCCGCTAATATCCAGGGCTCCAAAAGCAATGTGGACCGTGACCAGCATGCCCCCAGCTACTAGTGCGCCAGACCCTGACTTCTCTACGCTTCCCTACAGACCCTGCGCCGGCATTGTTCTGATCAATGACGAGGGTCTGGTGTTTTCCGGATGCCGCATTGATGGCGGCGAGACCCACGGCAATCTGTGGCAATTGCCGCAAGGCGGCATCGATGAGGGCGAGAGCCCTGAGGTCGCTGCGTGGCGTGAAATGGAAGAGGAAATCGGCACCCGCGCCGCACGGCTCCTCGGTGAAGCAGAGGACTGGCTGACCTATGACCTGCCGCCCGAACTCCTCGGCAAGGTCTGGAAGGGTCGCTATCGCGGCCAGAAACAAAGGTGGTTCGCCTTTGCCTTCGAAGGGCGCGACGCCGATATCAGCATCGAGACCGAGCACCCGGAATTCTCCGAGTGGCAATGGATGCGCGCCGACGATCTTTTGGAGCGGACCGTCGCATTCAAACGCGATGTCTATGAGCGAGTGTTTGAAGAGTTTTCAGCGTTGTTGAAGTAGACAGGCTGACAAGATCGTTCGGTCACTCTCTTTTACGGTCTCGCTTTTCCCAATTGGGAGATTGGACTCGCCGCCTCTAGACTGTTTTCCAGGTTGATTTACTCAATTCGAGATAATTCGAATTGTCATGCCGGATGCGGCGCGGCATAAAATGCTGCTCCGCTGGTCCGGTATCCACCCGATAGACCTGGATCCCGGACCAGCGTTGCATCACTACGTGCTGCAAAGCATCCGGGACGACAATATGTGAGATGATTCAATCAAAGTAAAAAAGAGTCTAAGCTCTCAATGCAGTTATCGATCTTCGCTCCACTGATAAATGGAGACCCAAGTAAGACTCTTGCCCTCACAGATTATCCTGAAATCTCAGGTACTAGATGAAAATACATCCTCCTCCACTCTCCCTCAGCGTCCTGCCAATCCAAAGAATTCTTATGATAGTGAATCAAAACATCACTTGTCGGACCATCTTCAAGCATATCCAACTTATAAGTCAGTACAATGGTCGAATTTGATGTCCAGGCAAGCTCATAGGATCGCATCTTTGAAATCTCTGCCATCAGATTATCTTTTCCGATTTCGGCAGGGCCATCCTGAGCATTATTCGGAACAACGTAGAATCTGAAGAAATATGACGATGTTGCGTGAGAGTTTGAGCGAATTACTGTTGCTCGAAGGTCTCCATCTGGTGAATCAAGTTCTTCCAATACCTCCTTTTGCACCTCGCAACCCAAGAGCATCACCGACACGAGCAAAAAGCAGGGAAGTGAAAATCCGCGCCATGAAGTTCTCAACGCTCTCGGTACTCTTTTTCCACTATTCACCGAATACACATTCATAGAATTCATACCCTTTCTTAATCCTCCTGGCATCGACGACAATCTCGTTTCAACCATTGTCCTCTGATATGAAGACCTGGTTGTCCGTTTCTTCGTCCATCTGACGGATTTTTACCTCATAGGTGTTTGCCAGAAGTACGTAGACGAAATTGGCTTTCCATCGATTGTGATTGCTCTTGAAGAATTGTGTTTCGAAAGCCTTCAGATCAATCCTTTCGGCAATGCCAATTTCTTCTGACCAAGCGTCGTTGATAGAAATTGTTGAAATCAACAATCCTGCACACAGCAACGCCGATCTTGGCATATCATCCCCGAAAACTGAAAACCCAACCCAACCCAAAGGTAGTGTAGATTTAGGTAGTTCAACTGTCAATAGGGCCCCTTGTTCACTCATGAGGCCAACCATGTTCTCCTGGCATCCTCACAGCTTCAACTCATCCCATCGCTTACGGCTCAGCTCCAGATCACGGCCGGGCACATCCTCGCCTCGTGCCTTGCAAAAGATCGTCTTCGGGCCGACATCGACAAAGCCACATTTTTCAAGGATCCTCGCGGACGCGTTATTGCCGTCGAGATAACCGGCGGTGAGTTTTTGATAACCACCGAGATCAAAGCTCACGGGCAGCAGCGCGAAAGCCGCCTCCGAGACAAGACCGCGTCCCCAAAAAGGCTCGCCAATCCAATAGCCGAACTCGGCCGTCGCAGACAGAACACCGCTCTCGACGCCGTGCGGCTCGACGGCGATACAGCCGATCATCCGCCCGGGCTCATCCTTTGACAGGATGGCAAAAGGCCGGGCGTGGTCCGGATTGTCATTGTCGAGCACCGCTTCGAAAAACTCTTCGGCTTCCGCCGCGCCGTAGGGAAAGGCGACCCTGGAGAGCCACTTTGAAATCTCGAAGTTATTGATCAGCGAGAGCATCGCACCGGCATCGCTGCGCCGAACGGGCCGCAGGATCAATCGCTCTGTTTCAAGTCTCGTCATTTCGAAGTCCTCAAGCCAAAGAAAAAGGGAGATGGCGGACCATCTCCCTTTGGAAACTCTGGTTGGGGTCCGCCTGTTACCGGCGGAACAGGCCGCTTATTCTGCAGCCACCACCGAAATATAAGTGCGATCATTGCGCTTGGTCTTGAACTCGACATGGCCCTCGACGACCGCGAAGATCGTGTGATCCTTGCCCATACCAACATTCAC
>JAUWTJ010000044.1 GCA_030614785.1 Alphaproteobacteria bacterium
GCCCGCGCTCGAAGCAAATCGGACAACCCCTCCGGCTGCCCCACTGCTGCCTGTAGCTCTGAAAATGGACCTATTTCTTTATGTATTACTCTTCGGACTCGGCCAGCAATTTTCTTTTGTTCCTCAGGTATTTCGTGATTGTAGAACTTTCTTGAAATCAAACCGTCACCATAATCGTCCGCAATCCATGCGCTGAGTGCACTCAATCGATGGGCACCATCAATGACAAAAATGAAACTAGGTGATTGCCACAAAATCACCGAGGGAATTAGCTCCCTGTCAACATAACTCTTCAAAAAACTCAGCAATTGACTTTGCGACCAATGATTTGTCTCCCTTTGAAAATCAGGCTTCCTCAAATTCTTTTTTACAAGCGAGTTGTCTGACAATTGTTCGACACCCAGACTTTGGATTTTCTCACCGGTATCCGTACTTGCTGGTTCCAAGGCAAAATCAGCTCGAGGGATCATCGCATCCAAATTAATTTTGGCGGCCATCCTCTTTCTCCCAGAATCTACTACATGTTGTTTTTGAAAGCACAATTCAACATATGCGATCTTAACTTTCAAGTGTGTATTCTGGAGGGCACAACATTAGGTCCGATTGGTATGAAAAAACCAATCGACTCAACTTAATATCCCCAAAAGACTTGCAGCGGAATTTTATCCTCTTGAACATGCGGATAACGCTTTAATGGCTCAAACGGTCGACTTATTGGCTCCCTCGATAGCCTTCAATCAACCGCACAATTCCGTCCTCAAACGCCTTGCCGTAGAGGCCCCTGTAGTCCTCCAGCACAGCGGCTTGCACCACGCCCATGACGGCACGGGACAGGATGAAGGTATCGGTTCTTGTCGCGCCTTTGGGAGCGGGCAAAAGGTAGGAGGTGGTGTCGGCACTCTTGCCCATCTGCTCGGGGGTTGCCTCATCGCGGATCGCCTTCAGGGCAGCGCGGCGGGTGGCGGGGGTCTCCTTCATCATACTGATATAGAAACGCATCGAGGCGCGCGTAGCCTCCCGGGTACTCAGCCCCTCTTCGATGAGCCGCTTGTTATTGGCCCTGTGTCTGGCCGTCTCGCGCATGCCGAGCTCGATGAGGATATGTTCCTTGCGGGCGAAATATTGATAGAGCGTTCCGATGCTGACACCGGCGCGTTCGGCGATCCGGTTGGTGTTGAACGCCGCCTCCCCCTCGCCCTCCAAAATCTGAATAGCGGCTTCTAAGATCGCCGCTTTGGTCGCACGAGCCCGCGCCTGCTTTGGGCGGCGACGTGCGGGCTGCGACGGTTCTGCGGGATCTGGCATCGGGGTTTTTCATCCTCATTAAAAGCGAGTAGCTAAATATGAGTATTACTCAGATTATATGCCAAAGCAAACAGGAGTAACCGAATGACGAATACAAATGATGAGCCCGGCGAGACCTGGGCGCGGCGGCGCCTTGATGAGATCAAGGCCGGAACAGTTGATACGCCCGTCCTCGTCGAGACCCTTCAACTTGGTCTGCTTGATGACTGGGCACCTGGTTGGGTGAAAAAACGATGGGCCCCGAAGCCGGAACTTTTACATGCCGATGGTTCAAAATTCGGAGGCTATACGGCGGCGCTCGCCGACCAGGTGATGAGTTTTGCCGCCATGACCGTCGTGCCGGGTGACAAGGCGTTTCGCACAATCAATCTCTCTCTTCAGTTTTTCAAATTGAGCCACGCAGAAGAACTTGTCATCGAAGGCCACGTCGTGGCGCAGTCAAAGCGGATCATCTCTGTGGAGGTAACCTTCTGCCATCCAGACGGAACACTGGTGGCCAAAGCCACGGGTCAACAGGCGGTCATCGCGTATCCTGGCGGCTGAACGGGTCCTGGAAATGTGAGCGCGACTCTACACTTAATGTGAGTGATCACTTGCTTACATAAAACCCGACTGATAACGATACGCAGCTTCGTTGAAACAGGAGGGTATTGTTATGAAAACGCGTATTCTACTGGTTCTTCTTGCGCCGCTGCTGTGGTCCTGTGCCACCGCCGAAACGCGGCCGGCGGTTGATGCTTCGGCCTATTTGTTCGACCTTGAGGTTGCGGTAAGTCCGGAGCTTGCAGACTTTGATCCCGACGTCGCCAAGGGCGGCGACTCGGGCGCCTTGCGCGGGGCGGGCATGGGCGCGGGTGGATGTATTATGTTCGGACTTGAGGCGGATGCGACGAGTGGGGGCAGCACCTTCCTGCTGGGAACAGCACTTGGTGTTGTCCTGTCACCAGCCTGTGCCCTTGTTGGCAGCGTCGTTGGTGGCAGTATGGCAGAGACAAAGGAAGATGTTACTGCCCGCATTGCTGCACTCAATGATATGGCCCTCGAACTCGACTACCCCTCCGATCTTGCCCGGCTTCTGGCGGAAGACCTGAAGTCCGGTTCGACCTATCATATTGATCAGTCATCTGATGACAGGCAGAAGGCTCCTGTTACTCCCGAGCCATCGCTCGATCATTCCGCGAGCGGCACCATCGCAGAAACGAGGCCCGTTCTGGCGCCCGGGACCAACTATGAGGACACCCTGCCCGCTGTGGTGGTCCGTCCGACCGAGCCCAATGCCAAAGTTCAACTTAACATCACCGGCTATGGCCTGACTGGCGGGGGCATCGACCCCAAATTGCCATTGCAGCTAACCGCAACGCTCTGCGTAACTCAATACGCGACCGGCGAGGCGCTGGTTTCTCGCAGGCTCACCGTTGCAAGCAAATCCATGCGGCTTGAGGATTGGGCGGCGCTCGGGCCAGATGGGCTTGAGGCCGAGACACAGTCGCTTGTTCATCGCCTGTCAGCTGCGACGCAAGCTGCCATGGGCGCCCAGGTCAAATTGGACTACAAGACATCTTGCGATCAGAAGACCCTATTTGGCCGCCTGGTGCTGCCCGTGTCGTGAGTAACCTGTTGCCTTATTTTTCAGGTTGCTCTGAAGGCAATATCCCCTATTGTCCAATCATAACAGCGACAACATGAAGGGGACGCGCCAATGTCTGTAGCGCCAGCGACGAATATGAGTGTGCTCGACGACACGCTAGATTTTGAGAAAGTTCATTCAACCTTACAGAGTTATGTGGACAGGGAACTCTTGTCCGGCGTCTCTTGCGCCATCCTCAAAGGTCAGGATCTTGTTGATGTCTTTGCCACGGGTCATGCAGATATTGAAGGCGGCGAGACGCTTGGTATGGATCACCTCTTCAGGGTTTTCTCCAACACCAAACTGGTAACGACCACGGCCATCATGATGCTGTTCGAGGACGGCAAGATCGAGCTTGATGATCCGATTGAAAAGTGGATACCGCAGCTTGGCAATCGAAAAGTCCTGAAACCCGGCGCAACGGATGCCAGCGACGTGGAGGACGCGGAACGGTCCATTTCCATTCGCCATCTGCTCTCCCACTCCTCCGGTTTAACCTATGGTCTGTTTGATCCGGGGAGTGTGGCCTACGCACTCTATCAGGATGCTCGTGTCAATGATCCGTCGACGCCGCTTTCGGTGATGATGGATGCGCTTGAACCCCTGCCGCTTGTGTTTCACCCTGGAACATCGTGGGAATATTCCGTGGCAACCGATGTGCTGGGGCATCTGGTGGAAGTCATAAGCGGCAAGAGCCTCGGCGACTTCTTTGCAGCGCGCATCTTTGATCCGCTTGGCATGATCGACACAGGGTTTCACAGACCCGAAAGTGATCGCCCGCGTCTTGCCAAAATCTATCTGGGCGCAAGTATGGAAGAGCCCATGAAGACCGGTCTTACCGAATCGCCAGGCCTGATGTCTTTTGACCATTTTGCTCCGCCAATACGGCCGTCGGGCGGCGGCGGTCTGGTCTCGACCCTGCCGGATATGGTGGCGCTGATCCGCAGCTACATGCCTGGCGGGCGCGATCTGCTCAAGCGCGAGACCATCGGTATGATGATGACCAATCAACTGGCAAAGGACGTCAACGTCCAGTTCCCCATGTTTGGCGCGGTTTCCGGTGTCACCTTCGGACTTGGCGGCGCGCTCAAGGAGCAGCCGGCCCCGGGAGAACCTGAAAGTGCCATAGGAGAATTCCAGTGGGGCGGCGTTGCCGGGACGCACTGGTGGATCAATCCGCAGACCAATATTGCGGCGCTCACCATGACCCAGCGCGAGATGGCGTTCTGGCATCCGTTCTCGGCGGACTTCAAGCGCGAGGTTTACACGGCCATGGCCGAATAGCGATCACTCGTTGCCGAGGTTCAGGCGCCGTGCTAATCTCTACAGTCTCTGGAGCTATTTGCGAGACACGTCATGGATCACGCCTTTACAATCGGACGCCTTTCGAAAGAAAGCGGCGTCAAGGTTCAGACCATTCGCTATTACGAAGAGATCGGCATGATGCCTCTGGCGATGCGGTCTGAAGGCAATCAGCGGCTCTACGGCGACGCGGAGATCGCCCGGCTGAAATTTATCCGCCACGCGCGCGACCTCGGCTTTGGACTGCCGGCGATCCGTGAACTGCTGGAACTTGGCGATGCGCCGGAAGCGCCGTGCGCCCACGCGGACGAGATCGCCAAACGCCAGCTGCGCGACGTCGAGGAAAAGATCGAGCAATTGACCGGTCTGCAAACCGAGCTGACCCGCATGGTCAAGCAATGCAATCACGGCCAGATTTCCGATTGCCGCGTCATTGAAATTCTCTCCGACCACGACAATTGCCTGGAAGAATCCCACGGAGGTCGCGCCCATGTCAAATCCTGATACAAGAAAGGGGTCGTGCCATTGCGGCGGCGTTGCCTTTGAAGTGCGGTCCGATGTGCCCGATGTGACGTTCTGCCATTGTGTGGACTGCCGTAAAACGACGGGTCACTTCCATGCGGCGGTCGGGATCAAAGAAAAGAACTTCAAGTTGACAAAGGACGAGACGCTGAAGTGGTACGCCTCATCGGAAAACGTCCGACGCGGATTTTGTGAGCGGTGTGGCGGCAATCTGTTTTATCAACGTGAGGGAAATGAAACTTCCTATATAGCTGTCCAGGCGGGAATGTTTGATGTCCCGACAGGCCTCACAGGAGGACGTCACATTTTTGTTGGTGAAAAATCTGATTACTACGAGATCGGCGATGATCTCCCGAAAGTTGATAGATGGTAGATATTTGCACCCTTCCCTCCCGCGCGGTCTTTCGTCTGACCGGCAGCGATGTCACCGAATGGCTACAGGGCCTGATCACCAATGATATGGCGCGCCTTGAGGCCGAAGGCGCGCTTTATACCGCCCTTCTGTCGCCGCAGGGAAAGATCCTGTTTGATTTTCTGGTCTACCAGGCAGATGACGGCTTGCTGATCGACTGCGAGGCTGTCTCTCTTGAGCCCCTGATGAAACGTCTGTCGATGTATCGGATGCGCAGCGATGTTATGCTTACGCCCCAACCCTCCCTCGGTGTCATCTCGTCGTGCACGCCGCTCGACACGGCCCTGCCCTTTGTTGAACTTGCGGTGCGCGATCCGCGACTGGAAAAGCTCGGGCACCGCATGGTCGGCGACCCGGCACTGATGCGACAAGAGTATGAGAGCCAGGGCCACAGGGTTGATGACGAGAGCGTCTATCGGGATTATTTGCTGAAGCTGGGCGTGCCCAATGGTGCCGCAGACTTTGCGCCGGGCAAGGCCTATCCGCTGGAGAGCAATTTCGAAGAACTGAACGGCGTCAGTTTCACCAAGGGTTGCTTCATTGGCCAGGAAGTCGTTGCGCGTATGAAGCACAAGGCGGTTCTCAAAAAGCGAACCCTGCCCTTTACGACGGATGGCGGCACACTGGCCCCGGGCTCCGAAATTCGTGCCGGCAGTGCAAAGGCAGGAGAAGTCATCTCAAGTTCGGGGCGCGCTGGCCTCGCCGTTATCCGGCTTGAAGAATGGCGACAATCCAAGGCGGCGGAGTTGTCACTGGAGGCGGATGGTGTAAGATTGAAAGTAGCTTTTCCTGACTGGCTCAATCTGAAAGAAGAGCTGAGCCCTCTTTAAGTAGAAGGACATACCCGATGATCTTTCGTCAGCTTTTTGACTACACATCCTACACCTATACTTACCTGCTTGCTGACCGCCCGGGCGGCGAAGCCCTGATTATTGATCCTGTGCTCGAGAAAGTTGATCGCTATATCCAGCTTGTCGAGGAGCTCGACCTGAAGCTGGTGAAGGCGATCGACACACACGTCCATGCCGATCACATCACCGGCCTTGGCGCGCTACGGGACCGAACGCGCTGTGTGACAGTCATGGGGGCGGAAAGCGGCGTTGATGTTGTGTCGATGCGGGTCAAGGATGGCGAGCATGTCACGGCAGGCGGCATCGCTCTCACCGCAATGCACACGCCGGGGCATACGGACGATTCCTACTCCTTCCTGCTGGACAACATGGTGTTCACCGGGGACACGCTTTTCATCCGCGGCACGGGGCGCACAGATTTCCAGGCTGGCAGCTCCAAGGCGCAATATGACAGCCTGTTTAACAAGCTTCTGAAACTGCCTGACGATACCCTGGTTTATCCCGGTCATGACTATAAGGGCGATACGGTCAGCACTATTGGCGAGGAAAAACGTTTCAATCCGCGCCTGCAGGTTTCCGGCGTCGATGAATATGCGCAGATCATGGAAAACCTCGGGCTCGACAATCCGAAGATGATGGATGTCGCGGTGCCGGCCAATCTCAAAATGGGTCTGAGCCAGGATGAGCTCGAAGCCAAGGGATGGTCGCACACGCCTGAAGAAGCCAAACGTCTGCTTGGCGAGGCCGGTGTGATCTTTGCCGACCTTCGCGACGCGGAGGAGCGAGACCACCATGGCATTTTGCCCGGCAGCGTTCATGCACCTTACGGTGCAATCGATGAAAATGTATGTCCCGGCGGCATGCTGCGGGAGCTTGTCACGGCGTCAGGCGCCAAACTCATATTCTATTGCGCCTACGGTGAGCGCTCGGCCATGGCTGTGCAGGCGGCACGGGACAACGGGCTCGAGGCGTGGAACCTCAAGGGCGGCATCGATGCCTGGAAGGCTGCAGGCGGAGAGTTCGGAAAGGTTTAGAGACCGGCGACGAGAATTCCAAAGTCTGACTTCACAGAAGAAGGTTTTGACGCCTTTGATCGCAGACTTCGCGAGGGAACAGATCTTCTGGAGACCTGGTTCGAGGACAGTCGATTCTATTCCGGCACCAGTGAGAGTGGATCAGAACTTGAATCCTGGCAGATCGATTCCGAAAGGCAGCCGGTGCATGAATGGTCCGTATCTTGAAAGTTAGTATCAGCTATGACTACTCATGACTGACCTATCTTTGGTAAGGCACCATATTATCGAGCGGTGAAGTATAAAGATAACCAAGTGATGTCACTGTTCCATTCGGACTTATTCCGATATGGATGTACTGTTCGCCGAATCCATATTCATATGGCCACAAGAATTCGTGCACAGGATAGGAACGGCGACCTCCATCGTAAATGGATGGAATGTCAATGATCCTTTGAATAAGTGACTTGCCATTGTACAGGACTTCATCGCCAATGCTGTCCGGGGCAATGACATGAGTTCGTATAGCGTCAGGAAGTCTCTCTTCCGCCATTTGAAAAGCTCTGTCCGGACTGTAGAACACTGCGCGTATCATGAAGAGAAACCAGATATCAGCCGCGAGAAACAGGAGAAGAAGCAAGGAATTCAGTTTTCTGGTCATTCGTAGGTCCCCGCGTTACATGAACCTTCGCCGTAGACCATAGTGTCAAACGATGTGGCCGGGGTAATCATCCCGTCAAAAGTTCCCAGATGAATTTCGCCGGACGGCGCAATGAAGGCCGTCAGATCACATTCGTTTGGATTTATCCAAAACAACCAGGTGAACCAGCGTGTTGTTCCTGATCCGTAGATTTCACCGATAGTACGTAATCGGGGTTTGTATTCACCTTCATAGAGGCTATGTATTTGAATGGCTTCAACCGACTGCCCCGATTTCGCCAGATACGCGGTGACCGCCCTTTCCACTCGCCACTCTGCGAAGGACTGTGGATATAACCAGGCTTGAGAGAACCACATCTGGAAAACAAACAACGCCAGGATGATACTTTTGACCAGTTTCATTTTCTGACGCCCCCGCCTTCCCCAAATCGATCAATCCGACCTATTCTACACCCTGGAACTTAATACGGTCAACAAATACTACTTATCGGTTTAACATCCTTTCTCTGCCTGTGTTCCAGAGCGCGCTGTTTGACCCTCCCGGGCCAAAGCCCACCTGTCCCGACAGACGCAGCTATGTGAATTTCAGTTCCAGGGCCCCTTTGAACCACTTCTTCTTCGGCGCAATCGTGTAGCGGATTTGTCGATTTGGAATGCCATTTGAATGAACGGGAAGAACGTTACCTGCATAGCCCTGGTGATCAGACAATTTCCAAATGATCATATCCTCAATTTCCGGTGAGGTCGTTTCAAATACAGGCCCTTCAGACTCGTCCTCAGGTTCCAGCGGCCAGCCACCAAATGAGGTCATTGGACTTTGCGTTGTTGCCTCCTTCCCTCGAGTATTGCCGGTGGAAGATTCGAGATATTCAACAGTCAGGCCGTATTGTGTTTTATCGCTGGCAGATGACGGTGTGAAATAGACTCCCATCTGGAAATCTCCTGTAAACGAGACATCCATGCTCCAGGGTGTACCATCTCTAACTGTGACTCCTATCGGATCCGAAATTGTTGGTGGGCGCCGGGGGTCATCATCGTCTACCGGGTTCCGTGTCGTATCAGGCTGCGGCGGCGGCCTTGACGATACACTGCCAACATTGCCATATTCTTCGGCAAAGCTACTTGCCGGGAGCACTCCGGCCGCGAGGTTATCCGGGTTTCCCGGCAGACCTTTCGAAACATCCACCAGATCGCCTGCTACGACTTCGCCACTTCCCCCCAGTCCTTTGGCCATAACGACCTCATAGGCCGGGATCAAATCCTTGTGCATGCCCGGGTAGAGCCGATCGCGTTCATGACGGGAAAGTCCGTCTACGTATGCTTTCCAGTCTTCCATGGTCCTGAGGCTGCCGTTTGGCTTCAAACCGCCTTTGCCGGGAAACCAATCGAAACTTCTCATGCCTTGTCCTTTCGGCTTGCGTCGCCATTTGTGACGGAGGCCCGAGCATAGGCGCATTGACGGATGCGGGGATGACAGCTACCCGGGAATATTTGAGAAACACCTTGACTGCGGCGGGGGAAAACGCGCATGAAGCGCCGGAATGTGAAGCCAAACCGGGCATAATCCTGCGATGTACCAGATTTCGAAGCGCTTTGAGTTTTCCGCCAGCCATGTGATTGGCGGACTGCCCGACGATCACCCGTGCTCGCGGCTGCACGGGCACAACTATGTTGTCGAAGTCGTGCTCGAGGGCGCAGACCTCGACAGTGTCGGATTTATCCGGGACTACCGCGAGCTTTCTGCCCTCAAGGGTTTCATTGACGAGACTGTTGACCACCGGCATCTCAATGATGTGATGGGACATGACCGGACCACCGCCGAGGCACTGGCCAAATGGCTTTACGACTGGTGCGCCGCGAAGTGGCCCGAGACGGCTGCGGTACGCGTTTCAGAAACGCCGCGGACCTGGGCCGAATATCGCCCCTGAGCCCCCCCGCAATTTATTGCACTTTGTCGACACTTCTCCCTAAACTGGCCTCATAAATAGTCAGACCCAGGGAGAGACAATGTTTGAGATCAAGACCGATTTTCTGGCGGACGTTGTGCGTCAGCAGGCACAGATCCGCCCCGATGCCATTGCGCACATTTTCAATGGCCGGGAAACGACGTTCGGTGAACTGGACGAAGCGGCCAACCGGGCAGCGCAGGGCTTTATCACTGAGGGCTGTAAACCTGACGCGCGTGTCGCCTATATGGGCAAGAACAGCAATCTCTACTTCGAAATGCTGGCCGGGGCGCTGCGCGCGAAAACCGTTCTGGTCGGCGTCAACTGGCGTCTCGCGCCGCCGGAAGTCGCCTATGTTCTGAAAGACTCGCGCACTGAAATCCTGTTTGTGACAGACGATTTCTATGACCTCATCGACGAGATCAAGGATGATTGCCCGGATTTGCGCCTGATTATCGCGATGGATGGCGGACACAATGCATGGCCTCGCTATGAAGACTGGTCGGCCCGGTTCGAGGCAGTGGACCCGAAGCTCCCGCACCAGCCTGATGATGATGTGCTGCAGCTCTACACCAGCGGCACGACCGGCTATCCCAAGGGGGTTCAGCTCACCAATGACAATTTGAAGGATGTTGTGCGGCAGGCGCGCGAAGGCGGCTGGGCAGACTGGCATGCAGGTGAGCGCAATATGATCTGTATGCCTCTGTTTCATGTCGCCGGTGTCAATATTGGCCTGCTCGGCCAGATTTGCGGATGCTGCAACATCATCCTGAAAGATGTTGATCCGCGGGTGATCCTTGATCTTGTTGAAGAACACGAAATCAATCTCTTCTTCATGGTCCCGGCGATCATTCTCTTTCTTATTCAGCAGCCCGATATCCGAACCCGCAAACTGTCGAGCATCAGGGCGATCCTTTATGGCGCGTCGCCGATCTCCGACGAAGTCCTGACCCAGGCGCAGGAGATTTTCCAGTGTGACTTTATCCAGGTCTACGGGCTGACTGAAACAACAGGGGCCGCCAGTTCGCTGACGCCTGCGGACCATGTGAAAGGCGGCAAGCTGCTGCGCTCGTGCGGCAGACCCAATCCCGGTGTTCAGGCGCGGATCGTTGACGATCATGACATTTCATTGCCAACGGGCGAAGTTGGCGAGATTTGCCTCAAGGGGGCGTTTGTCATGAAAAGCTATTGGAACCGTCCCGAGGCGACAGAGGAAGCCATTGTCGATGGCTGGTTTCACACTGGCGATGCCGGGTTCTTTGACGAGGACGGCTATCTCTATATCCACGACCGGGTGAAGGACATGATCGTCTCCGGCGGCGAAAATGTCTATCCGGCCGAGGTTGAAAACGGCCTGTTCTCCCATCCCGCGATTGCCGACGTTGCGGTGATCGGTATTCCCGATGAAAAATGGGGCGAGGCGGTCAAGGCCATCGTCGTGCTGCAGCCGGGCACCGAGGCGAGCCCTGAAGATATCATTGCCTATGCCAAAACGCAGATCGCGGGCTTCAAAGTGCCAAAGTCGGTTGACTATATCGACGTGTTGCCGCGCAATCCTTCCGGCAAGGTTCTAAGGCGTGAGCTTCGCGAGCCCTATTGGGAAGGCCGCGAGCGGAATGTGAATTAGGTGGGTCAATCCAGCCGCTTGGTGAACCGCAGAACCGCGATCGTCATTGCCACGATGAAGAAGGTGATGAGGGCGAGCACCTCGGGCCACATTTCAATCAGGGTTGCGCCGCGCAGGATGACGCCGCGGATGATGCGCAGGAAGTGGGTGAGCGGGAGGACTTCAGCAACAACTTGCGCCCAGCGCGGCATGCCATCAAAGGGGAACATGAACCCGGACAGCAAGATCGACGGCAGGAAGATGAACAGCGTCAGCTGGAAGGCCTGAAACTGGCTCTTTGCGAAGCTGGAGATAAGTAACCCCAGCGTCAGGGAGGCACAGATAAACAACATCGATCCGAGAAAGATATCGCTGAGGGTCCCGACGATCGGAACGCGGAAAACCGTATAGCCAAGACCAAGAATGATCGCGACCTGAATGAGACCGATTACGATATAAGGCAAAATTTTGCCAATCATCAGCTCATGGGAGCGCACCGGCGTGGTGATCAGCATTTCCATATTGCCAAGCTCGCGCTCGCGCACAATGGCAATGGCTGTGAACAGCACCATGGTGAGCGTCAGAATGACGCCGATAAGGCCGGGCACAATCTGGACTTCGGTGCGCCGCTCCGGGTTATAAAAGGCCCGTATTTCAAAGGGCCCCGGCGATTTCGTGAAATCCAGCCCGGGTGCCTTTCGCAGGTTAAACGGCATCAGTCGTAAAGCCTGGACCTGACCGAGGATGACGGGATCTGAAGCATCGACCAACAGGTCCGCTGCGGTTTTGTCACCGCGCGTGATCCGCCTTTCAAAGTCCGGCGGGATATAGATCCCGACAGAAATGCGGCCCACACGGAGGAGATCCTCCAGTTCGTCGCCGGTGCGAACATGAACGTTGACGTCGAGAACCTGTGTCGCTTCGACGGCAGAGACAAGAGAGCGCGAGGCCGATGTGCCAGCCAGATCTGCGACACCGGCAGAAATGTGCCTGACATCCTGATTGATGGCGAAGCCGAAAAGCAGGAGCTGAATGATCGGAATTCCGATGATCATACCAAACGTCAAGCGATCACGAGAAAGCTGCAGCACCTCCTTGATGGCAATGGCTTTGGTGCGCCTCCAGGATTTCATGCGGCCTCCCCTGTCGCTCGGCCCCGCTGGCGCCGTGTTTTGCCGCGTGTCGCCATGACGAAGACATCTTCAATACTGGCGCGCACCTGCGTGACCTGTGCGGCAACGGATCTGGATGCAAGAGCCTCTTCGACGTGCCTTACGGGTTCTTCGGTTTGCGGGTCGAGGAGAACGTGGAGCCGTTGTCCCAGCTGGGCAATGGAGAGGACGCCGGGCAGGTCCTGCACTGCCCGTTTGGCACTGGCTGGCTCTGCCGTCTCAATGGTGAGAACCTGCGCCTTGATATCATCCATCAGGGCATCAGGCGTTCCGACCGCCACGAGCGTGCCCTTGTCGAGAATCGCAAGACCGTGGCAGCGCTCGGCTTCGTCCATATAGTGGGTTGAAACCAGGATCGTCGTGCCGCGTTCGACCAGCGCGAAAAGGGATTCCCAGAAGTCGCGGCGGTTTTCCGGGTCAACGGCGCTGGTGGGCTCGTCGAGGAAGAGGAGTTCGGGCTCGTGCAGCGTGGCCACGGCGAGGGCGAGGCGCTGGCGCTGACCGCCGCTCATGGCGCGCGCCTGGCGGTCTTTCAGGGCTCCAAGATCGTAGTCCTCCAGCAACGCAGCGATGCGTGCGTCGATACGCGCCGGTTCCATGTCGAAAACCTCGCCAAAGAACCGCATATTCTCAAGCACTGTAAGATCTTCATAGAGTGAGAAGCGCTGCGTCATATAGCCGATACGTTGCCTGAGTGCTTCGGCATCATCAGGGATTTTGAGCCCGAGAACCTCGGCGCTGCCACTGGTCGGCGTCAGAAGACCGCACAATGTACGGATCATGGTTGTCTTGCCAGATCCATTTGGCCCGAGAAAGCCATAGATTTGGGCTTTGGGGATTTCGAGACTGACACTGTCGACCGCCTTTACAGCACCAAAGTAGCGCGATAGCGCCTCAGTCCTGATGGCAATGTCGCCCGTCACTTCGTCACCTCCACAGGGAACCGCACTTCAACCGCCAAGCCCGTCGGCAGGTCCTGCGCCTTCGGCTCCTCAAGATCGACTTCTGCCAGATAGCTGAGTTTGCCGCGATCATGTTCGGTCAAGGCAAAGAACGGCGTAAAGACGGCATCGGACGAGATGTAACGCAGATGTCCGACGAAAATATCGTCAATGCCGGTGACCTCGACCTGCGCAATGGCGCCAGCGGTCAGGGTCGCCCGAACAGCTTCGGGCACATAGATGCGGGCATAAGGGGCGCCGTCTGCCAACATCACGGCAACGCTTCTGCCAATAGTTGGCCGCTCGCCGACTTCCCAGGGCAGAGCTTCAACGATACCCGCAACAGGGGCGCGCACTTCGTGGCGTGCCAGATGAAGCTGCGCTTCCTGCACACCAAGATCGGCGCGCAGCAGCGTGGCCCTTGCCTGATCGAGCTGTTCGCTGCGGGTGCCTTCTTCCAGTTCTTCAAGCTGGGCCCGCGCGGTATCTCTGGCGGCGCGCGCCTGTGCGTACTGCAAACTCGCAGAGTCCCGACGGGCCTGCGAAATGATCTTGTCCTTGAGCAGCGCATCGGCTCTGTCCAGCGCCCGCCTTGTCTCGCTCAAGGCCTCCTCGGCTCCAGCCAGAGCAGCCCTTGCGGCAACGATCCGCTCGCCACGCGGGCCCTTTTCAAGCTCGGCGACAAAGGCTGCGGCCACATCGCGTTCGGCCATGGTGGCTGCCAGGCGGATGTTTGCCCTCTCGGGATCAAGGCGCAGCAACACATCGCCCGCACTCACCTTATCTCCCTCCCGCACAAGGATCTGGGCGACAGGTTCAAAGGCCTCAGTGGCGAGTTCAATCCGGTTGCGTTCCAGAGTTCCAGCGGCAAGGCCATCATTGCGCCCCTCACCGCACGCACCGAGCAAGACAATGAACAAACCAGTCAACAGGACCTTCATCACATGTTTCATTTCATTGCCTTCGCTTTGGGACCATTGATGCCCTGATGGAAAAGTTTTGCCGCATGATCCACATAGTCCTTACGCATCTGTTCGGAATAATCGAGATCAAGAATATCCTCGACGACGCCTCGGGCGATAAACGGAAAAGCCGTAAGACCAAGCAGCGAGATGGCAGCGAAGCCTTCATCAACATCGGCCCTGATCTCGCCCTTCTGCTTGCCATCGGTGATGACGGCAGTGAGAAGCGCAAGCACCTTGGCAGCATAGGTTTCAATGAACTGGTCTCGAAGCGGCCCCGGCTGCAACAGCACCTCTCGCACAATAAGGGTGACGGCCCAGGGTTCGGCCAGGATTGTGCGGCTGGCTATGTCCATCAGTGCCCTGAACGGATCCTGACCAACGCCCTCAGCCGCCGCCGCCTCAATCTGCGCCAGAAGGCGCCCGGTCAGGTCCTCCAGCATGGCGCTGAAAAGGCCATCCTTGTTCTTGAAATAATAGTGGATCATGGCTGGCGTGAGACCGGCGGCATCGGCCAGACGCCGCAGCGAGACACCGTCATACCCCTGCGAGGCAAACATTTGCTCGGCCTGGGTCAGCAGTGCGCGCCTGAGATCCGGGTCCGCCGCATCTTTTTTCGGGCGACCGGGTTTGCGAGGTCGCTGCCCCGCCCTGTCATCCTTTTTCTTTGCGGCCATATCTCACTCTTCCACAAAAATTTCCGTTCTTGTAATTAATCAATCAGTTGATTAATTACAAGATGAATCTTCCACCAGCCCTGTCAGGCAACATCTGGCCACAATTGATGGCCATGATCCTGCCTGACAGTCGTTGGTTGCGGCTGCCTCATAACTCTCACGCGGAGACTGCATTGGGTTCAAACAATGACTGCATCAAGGGCTGCATCAGGAAACAGAGTATTTTGGCGATGGACGGTAATCTATTTTGCCGTCGCGGGATTTTATGCCCTGGCCAGTGACGCGGTTTGGGAAACCATGCGCGGCGTTCTGCCCGACCGTGTCATGGGCGTTCTGTTCTTTCTTTGCGGGCCGATCATCAGTACAGACTTCATTCATTTCTTCTCCCCATGGCCGTTTATATTCGAGACATTGGTTGTTCTGCTTCTGCTATCATTCTACGTCCGCACTGCCCACCTGCGCTATCTCGTGCTGCTGTCCGGCGTCTGGCTCCTGTCTCTTGAGATCCACAGCGAATTGATGGGACGGCTTGCTTGAACTCTCATGAGATTACGAGGTATGGTGGGCAATAACAGGTCCACAGCCCGAGCCTGCCAAAAACAGAAAGTCACCCTTCCGTGATCCTGATCAGAACCCTTATCGTTGCTCTTGCCTGTGCAACATTTTCACCCTCAGCTCTTGCAGCAGAACCGGGTTTTGACCCTGTCACCGAGGACGTCGTCGTGGTGGATCGACAGTTTCCGCCCACTTCCATCGAGGTCGCAATCGCAAGTGACGAGGCGACAATGCACGGGCTTCTGTATCTGACGCATGGCAAGGGCCCCCATCCGACCCTGGTTCTTCTGCATGGCTTTCCGGGATATGAGCTTAACCTGGACCTGGCCCAGGCGCTGCGCCGGGCAGGTTTTAACATTCTGACCTTCCACTACCGCGGCTCCTGGGGTTCCGAGGGCATCTTCTCCATTCTCAACGCACGCGATGATGTTGCCGCCGCCGTCCGGTTCCTGCGCGATCCCAGGAACCCGTCCGCAGCCCGCATTGACACGTCCCGCATTGGACTGGTCGGCCATGCGCTGGGCGGCTTCCTGGCGCTCGAGGCAGGCGCAATCGACCAGGATCTATCGTGTATCATCGCCCTAGCGCCAGCCAATATGGGTGTCATGGCGGAAGCGGCGCGCAGCGATCCGGAATACCGCGCCGCGCTTGAAGAGGAAAGCGGAAGACTTGGTCCGGTTAACGGCGTCAGCGGCGAAATCCTGGTGGCAGAGCTGCTGTCCCACCCCGAACTCAACGCAATCACCCTGGCACCTCAGCTTGCTCCGCGCCCTCTGCTGCTTGTCGGCGCCTCGAGCGACACGGTCCTGCCAAATGCGGTTTTTCACACGCCGCTCACCATCGCCTATCAGGCCCTTGAATGGCCGGCCCTGCGGGTCGTCCTGATGGACGGCGACCATTCCTTCTCCTGGAACCGCATTGCCCTCACACGCAAAGTGACCGACTGGGCACAATCAAGCTGCGCTGCGGAGTGACTCCCTAATTGTTCTTGCTTTGTTCTAACTGCCTGATAAACTTCGCTGCAACGGTTTTGGCAAGGAGGCTTTGATGTTTGATCATGTTTCAGTCGGGGTTGATGATCCTGGCAAGGCACGGGCGATTTATGACGGGGCTTTGGGCGCGCTTGGCCTGAAGGTGGTTTTTGAACATGGTGATGTCGCTGTGGCCTATGGCACTGACCATCCATCATTTTGGGTGCAGAAGCCCGACGATCAAAAACCGGCCAGCAGCGGCAATGGCACGCATATTTGTTTCAAGGCCACGACACGCCGCGCGGTGCATGATTTTTATGATGCGGCGCTTAAAGGCGGCGCGGAAGATGCCGGGAAGCCTGGTCCAAGGCCTGACTATACACCAACTTATTATGCAGCATTTTTCAGGGATGGAAACGGCAACAAGATCGAGGCCGTGTGTTATGCCGAGAGCTGATCTCCCGCCCTCATTATTCCCGAGCAGAAGGACCGTATCATGACAAAATCGAAAGATACCCCTTCGGGCTGCACGTGGCCGGGCACCGACCCTTTCTATCTGGCCTATCACGATGAGGAATGGGGGGTTCCGGAATATGATGATCAAGCTCTGTTTGAAAAACTGATACTGGACGGGTTTCAGGCCGGACTTTCATGGATCACGATCCTCAGAAAGCGAGACAATTTCCGCAAGGCCTTCGACGGGTTTGAGCCTGAAAAAATCGTGCGCTACAAAGACGCCAAAGTGGAAAAGCTGCTGCAGAACGAGGGCATCATCCGCCATCGCGGCAAGATCGAGGCAACCATCGGCAATGCCAGGGCATGGACCGGGATCATGGAAAAAGAGGACGGGTTCTCCAACTATCTGTGGGACTTCGTCGACGGCAAGCCACTGCAGAATCGCTGCGCCACCATGAAAGATGTTCCGGCTCAAACAGAGCTGTCCAAAGCCCTGTCGAAAGACCTGAAGGCACGCGGATTCAAGTTTTGCGGTCCAACCATCGTCTATGCCTTCATGCAGGCGGTCGGAATGGTCAATGACCATGTCGATAGCTGCCCGAGGCAAAAGGCCGTGGCCCGGCTCGCTCGGTGATCCGGAGATCCGGAGATCTTCGCGGCCTCCTATTCTTTGGCTTGGACGGAAACGAAAACTCGCCTAAACTCCTCCGAAAATCGGTCCCCGGGGCCGAACATGTACTTTCAGAGGGAAATCTACCTTGCATAATGTTGTCATCAGCGGAACCGGCCTGTTCACGCCGCCCCATTCCATCAGCAATGAAGAGCTGGTTACAGCCTTTAACGCCTATGTCGATCTCTTCAACGACGAGAATACCGAGGCCATAGCGGCGGGCGATGTCGAACCGCTGGAAAAGTCGAATGCTGCGTTCATTGAGAAGGCTTCGGGGGTCAAGAGCCGTTTCGTGATGAACAAGGAAGGGATCCTTGATCCCACACGCATGTGTCCCAACATCCCTGCGAGAGCCGATGATGAACTCTCGGTGCTTGCCGAAATTGCTGTCGCAGCGGCGAAAGACGCCCTGGCGAATGCGGGGCGTACAGGGGCAGACATAGATGGAATTCTGTGCGGCGCTTCCAATATGCAGCGCGCCTATCCGGCCATCGCCGTCGAGGTTCAACTGGCACTTGGTGCCACAGGCTTCGGCTTTGACATGAACGTTGCGTGTTCCTCCGCCACCTTTGCGATACAGGCCGGGGCTGATATGATCCGGGCGGGGTCAGCGCGGCGCATACTGATTGTCAACCCGGAGATCTGTTCGGGTCACCTCAACTTCCGGGACCGCGATAGCCACTTCATCTTTGGCGATGTCGCCACTGCTATTCTGCTTGAAAATGCCGAAGATGCGGATAAGGATGAGCGCTGGGATATTCTGGGCACGAAGCTGATTACACAATTCTCCA
This sequence comes from Alphaproteobacteria bacterium, assembly GCA_030614785.1. Taxonomy (GTDB): domain Bacteria; phylum Pseudomonadota; class Alphaproteobacteria; order M2410; family M2410; genus JAUWTJ01. The sequence goes on from JAUWTJ010000044.1 coordinate 18,440, forward strand.
ACAATATTCGCAATAACTTTGGCTTCCTCAATCGCACCGCGCCGGAAGACACCAACGTTGCGGACAAGCTCTTTGTGCAGCAGGGCCGCAAAGTCTTCAAGGAAGTCATCCCAATGGTATCGGAACTCATTCAGACCCACATGGGTGAGCTTGGCCTCGATCCGCAGGACGCCAAACGCATCTGGCTGCATCAGGCCAACATTAACATGAATGAGATGATTGCCCGCAAGGTGCTTGGCCGCTCGATTGACGCAGAATCGACCCCGACCATTCTTGATGAATATGCCAACACCTCATCAGCCGGGTCGGTCATTGCGTTCCACAAGCATTCGCGAGACCTGCCACCCGGCAGTCTTGGTCTTATGTGCTCGTTCGGAGCGGGCTATTCGGCAGGCTCGGTCATACTACGCAAGCACTGACAATTGGCTAATGCGCCATGAAGACAGGGAATTTTGCCTCGTGCAGAACCTGACGCGTCGCGCCGCCAAAGATGAATTCGCGGACGCGGCTGTGACCATAGGCCCCCATGACCAGAAGGTCGGCGCCGGAGTCTGCAAAATCCCGCAATATAATATCACCGGCGTTTTTTGATTTGTCGATCGTGATCCGGGTTTCCGCCTTGATCCCGTGACAGGCAAGATAGGCCAGGGGCAGAGCGAGCTCGGCCTTTGCGGACGCCTCGTCGTCGGCGATCATGGCCACCTCAACCTTGTCGGCAAAGGGCAGGAACCCTCGTGCCTGACGGATTGCAGAAGCCGCCTCATGGCCCGAGTTCCAGGCAATAACAATGTGGGAGCCGATACTTTCCACAGGATCCTCTGGCGCGATCAAAAATGGCCGCCGGCACCCGATCAGGAGGTCGGGCAGGACATTTGCCAGCTCCGACGTCACTCCCTGGGCCGGGTGCGTATAAACAACAAGATCCGTCAACTGACTTTCTTGCTGCAACACCGCAAATAATGGACCCTTGGCCTGATGGAAGGAGATCGACGGCTGATCGCAAACTTCGCCGTGTTTCGTGATGGGCAGTCCCGCCGCCTCCGCTACGGAAACCACATTCTTGCGTGCCTTTTCTGCCAGTTCATCGCCGGCACTGTCGACCGCTTCAAGAATGTCCTGAGCGACGATCCCACTATATCCCTCTCCCATGACGGGCAGGAATTCGGCGGCATCCGCTCGGACAATCAGCGCATCGATATGGGCACCAACCCGGCGAGCGATCTGCACGGCAGTTTTCAGGGTGGATTTATCACACTCCCGGCCAACGACCGGAACCAACATACGGCGAATAGACATCTGCAGCACCTTTCATTCCAAACCAATGAATAAACTGGCATACCTCAAGCGCTAAAGGTGTGGATTTAGCCTGCCGATGTCAACAGCCAACCGGCATAATGCGTCAATATACCCCTCGCAATATGCGGCGGCCAAATGGCGGTGCCTGGGGATTCACCGGGGATTCAATCGTCTTATTTTCATGCGTTTATTGGCCGCCGCCAGCCGACCCTGACCTCGAACGACACAGGACTGCCCCGCGTTGCCTCGGCACCACAAAAAGTATAAAACGCCCTTGTCGATACCAAACACAGGTTCAAGATCCCCGTTTATGGCCCAATCAGGACGAACTCTGGCAAGGAAGACGCCATCATCTGCTCGCAAAGCGGCGGCCGAGGCTCCGCGTGCCTGGCAGCGCATGCTGAGCGGGCGGCGCCTTGACCTGCTCGACCCCTCGCCTTTTGATGTCGAGCTTGAGGACATTGCGCATGGCCTATCGCGTGTTGCGCGCTGGAATGGCCAAACGTCGGGTGCAAATCCCTATTCGGTCGCCGAGCATTCTCTGCTGGTTGAAGTTCTTGTGAATGAGTTCAAGCCGGGACTGGATACAAAGTGGCGACTGGCAGCCCTGCTTCATGACGCGCCGGAATATGTGGTGGGTGATCTTATCAGCCCGTTCAAGGCGGCGGTCGGACTTGACTACAAAGCGCTTGAACACCGGCTCATGGCCGCTATTCATCTCAGATTTTCGCTTCCCTCCGGACTGCCTCAGCAAATTGAGAAATTGATCAAGCGCGCCGACCTTGCTTCGGCTTATCTTGAAGCCACGACGCTGGCGGGTTTTTCTGAGGAGGAGGCTAATAAAGTCTTCAAGAGGCCGCGCCTCGCCGAGAACCTGTGGCAGAGGCTTGCGCCCAAACCCGTCACCGCCAATCGCGCGAAAGCGGCGTTCATCGATCGGGCCAATGATCTTCTTGCACAAATGTCCGGACAGAAGGGTCCACCAGCCGGCGCAGGCGAAGGAGGACCGCGTGGCTGATCAGGACAGACGTCAGGCGGAGCATAGTACCGTCATCATGGAGCTTAATGCCGCCATTGTAACGGTGCGCGATGACACACCGCTCGTCCTTGTCGTGCGAGAAAAACAACCTGGCTCGAACGAGACAAGCGAAACGACCTTCGGACTTCCCTATGGTCCCTTTGAGCCGATCCGTGACCGAACCCTTGAACTGGGAATGCGGCGCTGGGTGGAAGAACAGACCGAGCTGGAAATGGGATACTTCGAACAGCTCTATACATTTGGCGACCGGGGGCGGCATTCCGGACCGGATGACCAGGACCGCTTTGTCTCGGTTGGCTATCTTGCTCTTACTGATCGCGCTACAGACAGCGCTCTGCCCGATGCCGTATGGCGATCCTGGTATGATTTTTTTCCATGGGAAGATCATCGCGGAGGGTTTCCGGAGATGGTTGATGACGTCATCCGCCCCGCCCTTCAGACCTGGGCCGCAGCAGCAGAGTCAGATCCCCTGCGCAGTCAAAGGCGTGACCGCGTGAAGCTTTGCTTTGGGGCAAAGAATGTTGCGTGGGATGATGAAAAGATACTCGAGCGCTATGAACTTCTCTACGAAGCTGATCTTGTGACGGAAGCCTCTCGCGATGAAGATTTGCCGCAGCAGGGCGAAAGTCACGCCATTGGCATGGCTATGCGCTTTGACCACAGACGGATTCTGGCAACCGCGATGGGCAGGCTCCGGGGAAAGCTCAAATATCGTCCGGTTATTTTTGAACTTATGCTGGACACTTTCACCCTGCTGGAACTGCAGCGGACCATTGAGGCTATTGCCGGCGTCCATTTACACAAGCAGAACTTCAGGCGTCTTGTGGCAACAAGTGGACTGGTGGAAAACACCGGTACAATCAGTGCACAAACCATAGGCAGACCCGCTCAGCTTTTCCGCTTTCGGCGTGAAGTCTTGCAGGAACGTGTCGCTCCTGGCGTCCGCATGCCGTCACCCCGAGGTCGGCGTTAGTCGTTCCCGATTGGGAACTCTACAAAGCCAAGTCCCTGCATCCTTTCAAGGTCACCTGATTCAATTGAGAGAATATGCACCCGACCTGTCGCTGCGCCGCACATGGCAACCCGCTTGCGCCCGTCATGTCCCGTGCGGGCACTGAAAACGTCAATATCAGCGGCTTCGACCTCCGCGACGCTTTCCGCCAGCGTGATTGCCGGACCGTCGCCGCATTGTACCGAGCCATCAGCGCGTGACACCTCCACAAGATCTGCGCCAGCGGGCGGCGGTGTTTCAGCGCTGGCTATGGAAAGCAGAACGATACACATTGCGATACACGTGAAAAATATCCGCATAATATCCTCATCACCCTTGTTGGAACCCCGTTTCCCCGGGTTCAGTTCCTTGATACAAGCCCTTCGACACCGCCATTTGGACGGCCAATTCGGGCGGGATTTGGGCGCAATTGGGGTGATTTGAGAACTGTGACGGTCGGACACAACGACGCATCAAGCTGCGCCGCCAATAATTTTCGTATTTTTTTCTTGACCTGAGTAATGCTCAAACATAGCATAAGTCCATCCTGCCCCGATTTCGGGACGGGTTTTTTCCTGACCTGATATATGCTCACTGTGAGCATAAGGAGACAGCAATGAACGAGAACACAACGAGCCTGGAGTATACCGAAGAGGTCGCCCGGGAAATGGCGCCGCTTTATGATCACGTCAAAGACGTTGTCCCGGCAGTTGAATGGCCCTTCTTCGCTCCCATGATCCGGGAGATCAATCGGCTGAAGCAGGAAAAGAATGCCGTCATTCTTGCTCATAACTACCAGACACCGGAGATTTTCCACTGTGTCGCCGACTATGTTGGTGACAGCCTGCAGCTCGCGCTTCAGGCCTCCAGAACCGATGCCAATGTCATCGTTCAGGCCGGCGTCCACTTTATGGCATAAACTTCAAAGCTGCTGTCACCTGAAAAGACCGTCCTGATACCAAGCATGGAAGCGGGATGTTCACTCGCTTCGTCCATCACAGGTGAAGATGTTCGTCTCATCAAGGCTAAATATCCCGGCGTCCCTGTCGTCACCTACGTCAACACCTCTGCCGACGTGAAGGCTGAAAGCGATATTTGTTGCACCTCATCCAACGCTATTGAAGTTGTTGAAAGCCTTGGCGTCGACCGGGTCATCATGATCCCGGATGAATATCTGGCGCGCAATGTCGCCGCCGAAACCAACGTGGAAGTGATCGCCTGGAAAGGCGCCTGTGAAGTTCACGAACGATTTACTGCTGATGAAATGCGCGCCTATAAAGCCAATGACCCAAATATCGTCATTCTGGCTCACCCGGAATGTCCGCCTGATGTCATGCAGGAAGTTGATTTTGCGGGCTCGACGGCGGCGATGATTTCTTACGTCAAGGATCGCAAACCGGCCCGCGTCGTCATGGTCACCGAATGTTCCATGAGCGACAATGTCGCGGTTGAATGTCCGGAAGTTCATTTTGAGCGGCCCTGCAACATTTGCCCGCACATGAAACGGATCACGCTGGAAAATATTCTGCACACGCTGCAAACCGGTGAGCATGAAGTCATCATCGATGAGGATATGGCGCGGCGCGCCCGGGTTTCGGTCCAGCGCATGGTTGACCTCAAGACACCGGGCGTGAACCGATACAATGCAAGCAAGCCGATTGACGTTGTTATCGAAAACAAGGGTTCTATCAGACCGACCGTGCGGTCCAAAGTCTCCAACAGGCCAAGCGAGGCCGCGATGGCGGCCGGCGATTAAACGACAGGTAGTTCGCTCACATGTCTGACAGTCCAAAACTGCCACACCTGGCAACTCTCCTTCTTGAGGGCCCGGTCCGCATTGCATTGCTCGAAGACCTTGGCCGCGCCGGTGATATCACATCCCAAAGCGTGGTTCCGGAAGATGCCGTTGCGCGTGTTTCCCTGACGGCCCGCGAAGCCGGAATTGTTGCCGGCCTCGACGTTGCTCGCACGGCCTTTCGCCTTGTCGATACCTCACTCAAAATTGCGGTCATCCGTGAAGATGGCACAAGGGTAGGCCCGGGCGATGACATTGCCCTGATCGAAGGGCCCGCCCGATCCATTTTGACGGCTGAGAGAGTTGCGCTCAATTTCATGGGGCACCTCAGCGGCGTTGCCACCGCGACCCGCAGCCTCGTCGATGCTGTGGAAGGGACCGGCGCGCGCATCTGCTGCACGCGCAAGACCACGCCAGGGCTTCGCGCCTTTGAGAAACATGCCGTTCTTGCAGGCGGCGGCGTGAACCATCGCTTTGGCCTCGACGACGCGATCCTCATCAAGGACAATCACATTGCTGCAGCAGGCGGCATAACCAAAGCTCTCAGCGCCGCTCAGCAAGCGGCGGGGCACATGACCGCCATCGAAATCGAGGTCGATACGCTGGAACAGCTGGATGAGGCGCTGGCTGCCGGTGCACGCATCATTCTTCTCGATAACATGACACCGCCTGAACTTGAGGCCGCAGTAAAAAAAGCCGTGGGCAAGGCAGCGCTTGAAGCCTCGGGGAAAATCAATCTGGAGACTGTCCGCGCCGTTGCCGAAACCGGCGTCGATTACATTTCCTCCGGCTTTATTACCCACAGCGCCCCAACTCTCGATATTGGCCTCGACTTCGATGCTCTGGTCCCCGGAGCCGGAGATTGAATAATGGTCTGGTTGTGTAAGCTGGTTTACAGGACCCGCTGGCGACTTGATCTATCTTGACGACAGTTTCATACCGTCGAGGAGATTCTGTCATGTTGATCAGGGAATTTGCTGTTGCCGCTTCCGTCTTTGCACTAACCGCCTGCGCCGCAGCTCAAGCCGACCAGGCAGATGCAAAATTCAAAGATGCAGACCAGAAGGACCATTACGCTTTTGTTTTGGACGGCCGCGACTATGACGTCTCAATATCCAGGATATCCCATGAAGAGCAGGCTGAATTGCGCCGTGAGATCAATGACGAGGTGCGCGACGCACTCGCGGAAGCCAGACTTGAAATAAGCGAAGCCCTTGCTGAAACAAAAAGCGAACTAGCAAGTCTGAGTATCGAAACCCGCCTGGATGGAGAAGGTTTTAGCCAGACCATCGCGATGTCTGTGCAATCCGCATTGCGGGAGGCACAGCGGGGACTTGAACAGGCCGAAATACGGCTGGCCAGAGACGAAGATCGTCTGGCGAGACAAGCTGAACACATGGCAAGGCAAGCCGAACATATGGCCCGGCAGGCAGAACGCTTGAACGGCAAGGCGGCTGAAATGAAAATCAAGGCTGAAGCCATGAAACGCGAGGCCGATGAGATGAAGCGCGAGGAGGAGCGTGTCAGGAAAGAAGTGCCGAGAGCGCCGGTGCCGACACAAGCACCCAGGTCGCCCAAGTCAGACAAGTCGCCCAGATCAGACAAGTCGACTTCCACAGCGCCTGCGCCAGCTGCCGGCAAACCTTTTCCCCTGTATCGCCAGGCTTTGGCCCCGTATATCCATTAGACCCACATATATCCATTGAACCCATATGTCCGTTGAAGATGACGCCGGGATCGCTGTGCCGGTTGGCTCAGCATCGCAACCGACCCCCGCCACGTATGTAAACCGGGTTACCCTTCTGGGCATTAACCCTTGTCATTATACAATTCGTTCCCTATATAATATGATATAGGGGTTTCAGGCGCGGGCGACGGTCTCCGCGTCTCGGACAGAACGAGGAACACTATGCTTGCGTCCAGGCTTGGCGTTGCTGCCCTGATTGTCATGGCGCTTTCCTTCTTCACCAATCACCGTCCGGTTGGCCGTGTTCATGTGGTGAAGGGCGACTCTTCTTTCATTGAGAAAGAAGTCGAACCCAAGGTGACGATAGGGCCGTTCACCATTGATCCCAACGGCACGGACGGCGACACAATTCGCCAAACGATAGAAGTGCTGCGCAACTCCGATATTCTTGACGAGAAAAACATCAAGGCAATACATGACGAGCTTGAACGAACCCAGGCAAACCATGAGCTTGAGGCTAAAGCTCTCGAAGCCGCCGGGCTTGAGATCGCGCGTAAACTTTCGGCCCTCGACATTGAGAAATCTGATGCTTCCCAGCCGGACCGCCTGAGCGAGACCGAAATTCAAAATCTCGTGGTCGAACGGCTCCTGTCTGTTCAAAACCAGATGCACGATGAAGAGGCCCCTGGCGAAGACCCGGCCCGACCGGCTCCCTCTCCAGCGTCAGCGCCGCCGCCACAAGGGCGCGCAGGTGAGGCCGTCAGTTCCGCCGAGGACACCGTATCTGAAGTCCCGCCGGTTCCCGCAGCTCCATCGGGCACGCGCGCGCCGGGCGATCTCAAGCGGATCGAGGGAGACTTCTCCGGTAAGACATTGATGGGTACAGATTTCCGCAATCGGGATCTGTCGGGCCTGGATTTTTCCAACGCGCGGTTAACCGCCGCAGAGTTTGACGGTTCGGACCTCACGGGCGCGAATTTCTCGGGGGCCAAGATTCAGGGGGCCAGCTTCGCAGGGGCCATCATGGATGACATCATTCTCACCAATGCCCAGGCGCAGACAGCACATTTCGAGCGCGCTTCGCTCCTGCGCGCCAATCTGAGCTACGCCAACTTTGCAGGGGCCGTTCTGACCGGTGCGGACCTGCGGGGGGCTGTCATGGATAGTCTCAATCTCAACGGCGCTGTCATGCAGGGCACTCGCATGGGCGAAGCGCCGTGAGGCGGCAACTGCCTGCCATCATAAGGCCGGATGTCAGAGCGATCAGGCTCTGTCGCCCTTGTAAAAGATGTGGCTGCCGATGCTGACCGTCTTTTGCAGATGCTCGGACCAGAACGGCGAGACATAGTCAGCGTGGTAGTGGGTCGCTGCATCGGTGAGCCGAAGACTGTCATCGGCCATTACATAGTTTGCCAGCGATACGGACTTGTTCCAGGTCTTGCCGTCAGGCGGCGTGTCGGTCTTGCCATCACAGGCAAAAGAGAACTGACAACGGTTCTTTTTGTGTTGGTTCTGGAAAACAACACCGCAAATCGTATTCGGATAGCGCCTGGACTCTTGACGGTTGAGGATAACCTCGGCGACGGCAATCTGTCCCGGCAATGGCTCGCCGCGTGCTTCATAGTAGATCGCCTGGGCCAGACAATGTGCCTCGGTCTCGTCGCGCGACGGCAGACTGTCCAGAACACGGGCCGAGAGAGCTTCGAGAACGGCGCGAGACTGGACGGTTTCCTCGCTCATGGCGACAATTATCGCCTCGGCACTGTCCCTCTGTGACTGGGCCGCACTGATCCCGGCATTATTCAACGTCGAAGATTGCAGAAGAATCACCCCTGCGCATAGCACTGCAAACAGCGAAAGAGCCGCTGCGAGTTTTTTTCTATCTGACTGTAGCGCGTTCAACATTGCTATCTTTTCCACGTTCAACATCTCTCTCATTCGTTTTCAGGCCGGTGTCCCATCACGATCTTGTCGCTTCATAATCCAGGCCAACTCGCGTCTTCTGCTCAAAGTATTAAAGGCGCGGCGGGACTTATAGCGTCGGAATCACCGAGGTCAACGTCCAAATTGTCCCATAAATCCGCGGGTCTCGTGCAAAATTGTGCTAATATGATTAAAATTTGAATCAATCTTTTGAATCAAACGCTTAACCGAGACTCTTGCCATTTTGGACTGCGGCAGTTTCGCAACACCGAATCGAGGATTGCGATTCGCGCTGCTGATTTTCTGTATCAAATCGGGATTCGTACGCTGACTAAAGCTGGTTCTTCGAAGTCAGAAATGCCTGTGCGGCCGCAAGACGAGCGATCGGGACCCGGAAAGGCGAGCATGATACGTAGTCCAGGCCAACCGTCTCACAAAAGTCGATAGAAGCCGGGTCGCCGCCGTGTTCACCGCAAATACCCAACTTGATGCCCGGCCTTGCGGCCCTGCCTTTTTCAACGGCGATCTTGATCAACTGACCAACGCCCTGCCTGTCAAGGCTGACAAAGGGATCCCGCTCTATGATCCCTTTCTTGATGTAGTCGGTCAAAAAGCGCGCCGCATCATCTCGGCTGATGCCCCAGGTGGTCTGGGTCAGGTCATTGGTGCCAAACGAAAAGAACTCTGCAGACTGAGCAATGTCATCTGCGTTCAAGGCCGCTCGTGGCAGTTCTATCATGGTCCCTACTTTAAAGGCGAGCTTGCACCCCCGCTCACTTTCGACGAGGGCGGCGACGGCAACAATACGGTCTTTCAGGTAGTCAAGCTCACTCTTGTCGGCAACCAGCGGGATCATTATTTCTGCTTCAACGGTCTTTTTGAATTCCTTCGAGACATGGTCCGCGGCTTCAAAAATAGCGCGCGCCTGCATCTCGTAGATCTCGGGGTGGGAAATACCAAGTCGGCAGCCGCGATGGCCGAGCATCGGGTTGGTCTCGGCAAGATCGCGGGCACGGTCACGAACATCACCCGGCGTCAGTCCTGTGACCTTGCACAGTTTGTCGATTTCATCATCGCTGTGCGGCAAAAACTCGTGCAAGGGCGGGTCAAGCAACCGGATGGTCACAGGAAGCCCGCGCATAATCTCAAAAAGCTCAACGAAGTCCTGTCGCTGCATCGGCAGAAGCTTGTCCAGGGCCTGGCGGCGACCGTCTTCATCTCCGGCCAGGATCATCTCCTGGACACTTGTGATGCGCTCTGCGTCAAAGAACATATGCTCGGTCCGGCACAGCCCGATACCTTCGGCGCCAAAATCCCGGGCGGTGCGCGCATCCAGCGGGGTTTCCGCATTGGCCCGCACTTTCAAGCGGCGCACGTCGTCGGCCCACTCCATAAGCCGGGAAAAATCGCCCGAGAGTTCCGGCTGAATGGTCGGAACCTTGCCCAGCATGACTTGCCCCCTGGTGCCATCAATGGTGATAATATCACCCTTTTTGACCTCCTGCCCCATGGCCGTGAATCTCTCCCTGGCGTAATCGATACGAACGGAGCCAACACCCGAAACGCACGGGCGGCCCATGCCCCGGGCAACCACCGCCGCATGAGACGTCATACCGCCGCGTGATGTCAAAATGCCCTGGGCAGCATGCATCCCGTGAATATCTTCCGGACTGGTCTCGATGCGGACAAGGATGACCTTGCGCCCATCGCTGGCAACTCGCTCCGCGTCCTCTGAATTAAAAACCACTTCGCCGCTTGCCGCGCCGGGCGATGCGGGCAGCCCTGTAGCTATGATCGTGCGTTCGGCAGCCGGGTCAAGTGTCGGGTGGAGCAATTGATCGAGTGATTCCGGTTCTATGCGCCCGAGCGCCTCCTCTTTGGTAATAAGCCCTTCATCGACCATATCGACCGCGACCTTCAGAGCCGCCTTTGTTGTGCGTTTGCCACCTCGAGTCTGGAGCATCCAGAGCCTGCCCTGCTGGACGGTGAATTCGATGTCCTGCACGTCCTTGTAGTGTCTCTCGAGTTTGTCGAAATTCTCCGCGAGCTCGGCATAAACTTCAGGCATCAGCTCTTCCAGCGAAGGATCAGCGGACCCTTGCTCCGCCCTGCCCTTTTTTGTGATTTGGCGCGGCGTCCTTATACCGGCGACCACGTCCTCGCCCTGCGCGTTGACCAGGTATTCGCCGTAATAAACCCGCTCACCGGTTGCCGGGTTGCGGGTAAAGGCGACGCCCGTTGCGCTGTCATCACCCATATTGCCAAATACCATGGCCTGAACGTTGACTGCCGTCCCCCAGCTTTCGGGAATATTGTGCAAGTTTCTGTAAGTTTCGGCGCGCGCGTTACGCCAGGAGCCGAAAACAGCGGCGATGGATCTCGAGAGCTGTTCTGCCGGGTCCTGGGGGAAGGCCTCGCCGCCTTCCCTCTCGACGCACTCCTTGTACTGGCCGACAATTATTTTCCAGTCGTCTGCATCAAGATCCGTGTCAAATGTGTGGCCCTGCTCTTCCTTGTAGATGTCGAGTAACTCTTCGAAAGAATGATGATCCATACCCAACACCACACTGGCATACATCTGGACAAAACGCCGATAACTGTCCCAGGCAAAGCGCGGATCGCCGGAGAGCGACGCCAGTCCCTCAACGGTCACGTCATTGAGCCCAAGGTTGAGAACCGTATCCATCATCCCCGGCATCGAGGCCCGCCCGCCGGATCGCACCGAGACAAGCAGCGGGTTAGTCTCGTCGCCAAACGTGCGCCCTGCGGCGGCGCCTATCTGTGCAAGGGCGGCATCAACCTGGATACCGAGGGCGGCAGGTAGTTTGCGGTCATTGGCGTAAAAGGCTGTGCATACTTCGGTGGTCACGGTGAAGCCGGGCGGCACCTGCAGGTCGAGATTACTCATTTCGGCCAGATTTGCGCCCTTGCCACCGAGTAAATCTTTCATTTCGGCGGTGCCTTCGGCATGCCCTGCGCCAAATGAATAAACCCATTTCGTCATGCTCGTGGCCTTTCGCGACGTTCCCGGCTTCTTCTATCCCTCGATTCTGGAGAACACTGCAACGCTTTCAAGAACCGAACGGATCCCGGACAGCAGCAAGAGCCGGTTTTTCCGAACCTTGCCGTCCTCGGCATTGACAGTCACACTTTCAAAGAAGGCATCGACGGGACCGCGCAATTTGCTCATGGCAGTCAGAGCACTGGCAAAATCCTCGGCTTCGACGGCTTTACCGGTGCGGGTCAGAACGTCGGCCAATTCGGCAAACAGCTGGCGCTCCTCATCCTGCTCGAAAAGCGCCGGATCGGCTTCACCGAAATATTCAACCTTGTCCTTCTTTTCTTCCTTACCAAGAATATTAACAGCACGGCGATAGAGCGCGAGGAGATCTGCTCCGTCGCTACTTGCCAGAAAACCTTCCAGGGCCTTGACCCGCTCCACAATGAGAACCAGATCATCCTGACCGCCGAGAGCAAAGACCGCATCAATCAGATCATGACGAACCCCCGTCTCGCGGAAATAAGGTTTCATGCGCTCGGCGAAGAAACTCATGAGATCGGCAATTTCTGCATAGTCAACGCGGCGCTTGCCGCTGTGACCATCAACCATCTGCTGGTTCGCCGCGAACTGAAAGAGTTCAAGCAAACTGATCCGCAAATTGTTTTCCAGGATCAGACGAATAGACCCAAGCGCCGCGCGGCGCAGCGCAAAGGGGTCCTTTGACCCCGTGGGTTTTTCATCAATGGCCCAGAAGCCGGTCAAAATATCAACCTTTTCGGCAAGGGCCAGCGCCACACTGACGGGCGCCGTCGGGCAACGATCCGAAGGGCCCTGCGGCGAATAGTGATCGCGCACCGCATCACCAACCGCTTCGACCTCACCGTCGCCAATGGCGTAGTAACGTCCCATCAGCCCCTGAAGCTCGGGGAACTCGGCGACCATTTCTGTCAAAAGATCCGCTTTTGCCAGACGAGCGGCGCGCGCCGTGTTGATCTTGTCAGCGCCAATAAGTTCGGCACATTTTTCGGCCAGTTTTTCGACCCGGCCGACCTTGTCATAGACGGTTCCGAGCCGAGCGTGGAAGACCATGTCCTTCAAACCATCAAGACGGCTCTCGAGTTTTTGTTTTCTATCCTGATCCCAGAAGAACTTGGCGTCCGACAGACGTGCGCGCAGGACGCGCTCATTGCCATCGATAATGGCAGCGCCCTGATCAGCCGTCTCCATATTCGCGACCACAATAAAGCGCGGTGCGAGTTTGCCCGTTGCTTTGTCATTCATCGAAAAGTATTTTTGATGCGACCGCATGGCGGTAATCAAAACTTCGGCGGGAACATCCATGAAGGCATCATCGATTTTGCCTGTCAGCACGACAGGCCATTCGACCAGACCCGCAACTTCGTCAATCAAGCCCTGGTCCTCTATAAGGTCATAGCCCGCAGCGCTTGCTGCTTGCAGCGCGCCTTTCAGGATTGCCGCCTTGCGCTCCTCGCGATCAAGCATGACTTTGGCACCCCTGAGGCCTGCTGCATAACCGTCAAAATCCTTCACCGCGAAGGGCTCGGGGGCGAGGAAGCGGTGACCCGACGTCTGATTTGTCGACTTGATCTCTTCCACCTGGAACGGCACGACCTTGCCGTCAAACAGGCACAGGATACGGTGCAAGGGACGCACCCAGCGCAGGCTCGAAGACCCCCAGCGCTGGGACTTCGGCCAGGGGAAGTTTCGCACAACAGAAGGGACAAGCTCGCCGATGACATCGGCGGTCGGACGGCCCTTTTTTTCTGTAGTGGCAATGTAAAAATCACCTTTTGGGCTCGACTGGACCTCGACCTCATCCAGTGTCTTGCCGACAGAGCGCAGAAACCCCTCAACGGCTTTTTCCGGCGCGCCAACTTTGGGACCCTTGCGTTCCTCGCGCAGATCAGATTGCGCCTCTGGCAAGCCTTCCACATGGAGCACCAGACGACGCGGCGTCACACAGGCAACCATGTTGGAAAACGCCAGAGCTTCGTTCTTAAGGCCCTCGGAAACGAGACGTTGCAGATCATCCGTCGCACCTTTTTGCATGCGCGCCGGGATTTCTTCAGAGAAGAGCTCAAGCAGCAGATCAGCCATGGTTCACCCCCTGACTTTCCAGCCACCTGGCCGCACAGCCGCGCGCAAGGTTCCGTACACGTCCGATATAAGCGGCGCGCTCGGTTACAGAGATAACGCCGCGCGCATCGAGGAGATTGAACGTGTGGCCAGCCTTCAACATTTGATCATAGGCCGGAAGCGTAAGAGAATGTTCGAGCAGATTGAGACATTCGGCTTCCGCATCGGTGAAATGGCGAAATAATTGCTCTGTGTCCGCATGTTCAAAATTATAAGCCGAGAACTCCTGTTCGGCCTGCAGGAAGACATCTCCATAGCTCACACCGTGGCCGTTAAAATCAAGATCATAGATCGAGTTGACACCCTGGACATACATAGCCAGGCGCTCAAGCCCGTAGGTGATTTCGCCGGCGACGGGATCGCAGTCATAACCGCCGACCTGCTGAAAATAGGTGAACTGGGTGACCTCCATGCCGTCGAGCCAGACCTCCCACCCAAGTCCCCAGGCGCCGAGGGTCGGGTTTTCCCAGTCGTCCTCGACGAAGCGTATATCGTGGGCCATGGGGTCAATACCCAGTTCGCGCAGCGAATTCAGATAGAGCTCCTGAATATTATCCGGTGAGGGCTTGAGGAGCACCTGATACTGGTAGAAGTGCTGCAGGCGATTGGGGTTTTCCCCGTAGCGGCCGTCTTTGGGTCGGCGTGACGGCTGCACATAGGCAACATTCCAGGGCTTCGGGCCGAGGGAGCGCAGTGTTGTCGCCGGGTGTGAGGTCCCGGCCCCCATCTCCTTGTCATAGGGTTGCAGCAGGACACAGCCCTGCTTTGCCCAATAGGTCTGAAGCGTGAGGATCAACCCCTGAAAGGAAATATCGGGACTTGTCGTTCCGTCATTCGGCCCGGTAGCCTGCTGTGGCGCCATAACTGGTACTCATCATTATTTGAAAACGCCGGTCCAACAGATCGTTGCGAGTCGGCTCAAGGCGGGTCGGGGTGGAAACTAGCGACAGGGACCGCAGGGGTCAAGATATGCCTGGATCGAGCCAACAAGGATCACCAGGGGCACCCCTGACGGCCGCAATTGGACGTGGCGCTCATCGGGACATAGGCTTCGCAAACCGCACACTGGCGCATATCTTCAGCGGTTACCTTTTCACGGGTCTGATGCTCGGCTCGGGCCTTTTCCTTGTACTCTGCGGCCTTTCGTTTGGCCTCTTCCATTTTGGCCTTATAGCTTCCCTTGCCGCCAATGAGGGACCTGAAGAAGAAAACACCAAAGAGCACCACGAGAAGGGCTGACAGGGCATTTAACATGGCTACTCTCCTGACTACTGATTAAAGGCCAAACCGGGACCACAGGGAGCGAACCTCGACGGCATTGAGAAGCTCGCCGGCAAACCCTGCACCAATGGCGCGCGCAGGCTGTTCTTCGACAGAGCCCGCCTTCATCCCGAAGCTGGTGGCACGCTTCCACCAGGGCCGCTCCCGCGTCACAACTATGAGCCTTACTTTTTTGCCAAAGCGGCGGCGCATCACGGTGCGCAGATCACCGATCCCGTCGATAAGACCGAGCTTGACCGCCTGAGTGCCAGACCAGAACTCTCCGGAAAAGAGCTTGTCGTCGTCCTCCGTGAGACGATCACCTCGCCTCTCTTTCACAACGGACTTGAAGGTGGTGTGCACTTCGGCCTGCATGGCAAGGAGCCGCTTGATATCTTCCTCATTCTCGGGTTGGAAAGGATCAAGCGTGGCTTTGCGGTCGCCCGCAGTATAGATGCGGCGCTCGACACCAAATTTCTCGATTGCCTTGTCAAATCCGAACCCGGCTGAAACGACACCGATCGAGCCCACAATCGAGCTTTCGTCGGCAAAGATCTCATCGGCGGCGACCGAAATATAATATCCGCCCGAAGCGGCGACATCTTCCATGAAAGCAAAGACCGGGACGCCCTTCTCATCCGCAAGGGCGCGTATTCTCTTGAAGATCAGGCTGGACTGCACCGGCGAGCCGCCTGGAGAATTTACCACCAGGGCAACTGCCTTCATCTGCGGCATGTCAAAGGCATGTTTAATTGGACCGGCCAGACCACTCAAATTCAGCCCCTGACCGAAGCGCCCCTCGGAAGAAATCACGCCGTTCATTCTCAGAACTGCTACACGCGGCCCACGTTTCCGGGTAAAGGGTAATTTTTGCA
>JAUWTJ010000010.1 GCA_030614785.1 Alphaproteobacteria bacterium
ACTATTAAAATGAACAGACAAAAAAAATGACTGTTTTCTGCCATCATACTATAAGCAAATTTCGGAGCCGACAACAAATCAAAGGCAAGGGAAGTAGACATTTCGATACCCACAGCTGAGCGCACCCCGCTCGCGGCCAAACTGATTGTCCCGGAGGGTTCAGGGCCCTTCCCGACACTCATCATTGCTCCGGGGGGAGGCTATGACATGGATCAGCCGCTGACCGGCGGTCTGGCGAAGGCGGCGGGACAGGCGGGGTTTGCATCCTTGCGCTTTAACTGGCGGTTCTACAAAGAGGCCAGCGCCAGACCGTCAGAGGGGCTGACCACCGAGATCGCTGATCTGAATGAGATCGTCGCCTTTGCAAGAAACGATAATCGTCTTGACACAGATCGCATTTTCCTTGCCGGAAAATCTCTCGGCAGCCTGGTCACCTGGCGTGTGGCATCAGCGGACAGCGAGATACGAGCGACCTACCTCCTGACGCCGATTTGCAGACAGCTCGGCGAAAACGGACGAAACGCCAACTATCCGGGCCTGCTCGAAACCGAAAAGCCAACCGTTCTTGTTTTGGGCAACCGTGACCCGCTGTGTCCTCTGCCCAATCTCTACAAATGGCTGGGGTCTGCAAACGATAACATTTCCACCCTCGTTTTTGGCGGTAATCACGGGATGAAACTTTCCCCGGAAGCTGGCGACCTCACCGCGCAAAACGAACAAAGGGCGATTGAGGCCGTAGTTCATTGGCTCACCATCCACAATCATGATCTGGACAGCCCACAGTGATATGAAATACAAGAATAGTGACCGAAAGCAGCACGGAAAGATTGCGAAGTGGAATATGATTTTATCATTGTTGGAGCTGGCAGCGCCGGATGCGCGCTGGCCAATCGGCTGACGGCCTCTGGCAAGCACACTGTCCTTCTCCTGGAAGCCGGGATTTCTGATCGCAACCCGGTCCTCCGGATCCCGATGCTGGGCTCGGTTCTGGGCGTCGGCAATCCAAAATACGACTGGATGTATCAAACAGCGCCCGACCCGACGCGCCAAAACCGCACCGAAATCTGGCCGCGCGGCAAGATGCTCGGCGGCAGCTCTTCCATCAATGGCACCATCTACGTGCGCGGCGACCGGGACGACTACAACAGCTGGAGCCAGCTTGGCAATCAGGGCTGGTCGTTTGATGATCTTGAACCGGTCTTCAAACGCATGGAACAGGACCGGATGGATAAAACCGGAGAACATGGCAGTGAAGGCCCAATAAAAATTCGGCCCGTGCAGGGCGCACATGATCTTTCGCAAAAATTCGTCGAGGCCTGCGCTGAGGTCGGTGTGCCGAAAAACCCGGGCTATAACGGCGCGGTCCAGGAAGGCACGGCAATCCTGAACACGACCTCGTCGGGCCGCGTGCGCTACTCCGCCTCGCAGGCCTATTTGATGCCAGCACGAAAAAGATCAAACCTCACTGTACTGACGGGTGCGCAGGCGACGAGCGTCACCATGGAAGGCAAGCGCGCAACCGGCCTCAAGTTTCGCCGCAAGGGTGCCGTGGAGACGGCAAAGGCGCGCAAGGAAGTCATCCTGTGCGGCGGTTCGATCAATTCCCCCCAGCTCTTGATGCTGTCCGGCATTGGCCCGGCGCGGCACCTGAGGGACAAGGGCATTGATGTCGTGCATGATCTGTCCGGCGTCGGCGAGAACCTGCATGAACATCCCTGCCTCACGATGCAAGCCAGCATCAAGGGGCCCGCCCTGAGCGATGATATCGCCAGCATCGGCGGCAAGATGAAAGCCGGGCTGCGCTGGGCCTTGAAAGGCGAAGGGCCGTTGACCAGTGTGGTTTTTCAGGCCCTGGCTTTCGTCAAGACGTCGCCTGAGCTCTCCTACCCTGATATCCAGGTTCATTTCGCACCACTGGGCTATGGCTCTGACGAGAACGGTGTGTTCCTGATGGAAAAGCCGACCATGACCTTCCAGCCCAATGTCAATCGACCGCGCAGCCGGGGCCGCCTGTCGCTCGCCTCCGGCGATCCCCAGGAGCACCCGATCATCGAGGCCAATATGCTAGCCGATGATTATGACCTTCAAACGCTCGTCACCGCTGGCAAGTTCGTGCGCACCCACTATGGCACCGATGCGCTGAAAGACCAGATCATCGACGAAAGATTGCCAGGGGCTGAGATCAACACGAACGACGAATGGGAAGGTTTTGTCCGCAGCGCCGCCGGCCCGACGTTTCACCCCGTCGGAACCTGCAAGATGGGCCCTGATGCCATGGCCGTCGTCGGCGCAGATCTGAAAGTCCACGGCGTGGAGGGCCTTCGCGTCGCCGACGGCTCGATCATGCCCCAGGTCGTCAGCGGCAATACAAATGCTGCCTGCATGATGATCGGAGAAAAGGCTGGCGATCTGATCCTCAAGGGGGCGTGATCAGTCCCTCAGCCATTGATGGCGAATTTAACCTTCGTCTCCGGACAACAAAACCCCTGCACTGACAAGACCGCTGATTTCACCCTCATCCATAGCAATCCAGTCCTTGAGCGCAGCAACATTGTGTTCACCGCGGCGCGGGGCGCGCGAGGCACTGGTGATGCCGCTTTTGGCGTCCGAAAACCTGTAGGGTGACTGGGTCGTGCGCCGTTTTTTACCTTCGCTGTCTTCGACCTCGACAAAGACGCCGCGCGCCTCGATGCTTGGCTGGGCAAACGACTCCTCGCCAAAATCGCGCACATCGCCCCAGGCAATGTTGACCTCGTCGAGTTTCGCCTTGAGCGCCAGGGCGCTCGGGAAGCTCATAATGTGGTCGGCAATTGCGCCCTGCCGCAAGGCAATCTTGGCCTCAAGGTCGGCGCCCTCTGGCATCTCAACGGTGAGCCCGTCCCGGTTGGAGAACACGTGCCAGAGCCATTTGATATCACCGGCCAGGAATATTCGTTTTCCTTCCGGCGCATCCCAGACGAAGTTCTTGTTGTTCTGAGGCCAGACATCATCAAGCCCGTAGTTGGCAAAATCATCTGTGGCATGCAGGGCATTGAGCATCGCCATATCAATATGCTGCCCCGTGCCCGTTCGGTCTGCCATTCTGAGAGCGGCAAAAACACCGACAAGCCCGTGCAGCGATGTGTAACTGTCACCGAGCGAAAACTGGATATCGGTTGGATGTCCGCCCGCGATCTCCGCCTGGCGCGCCTGAAGCCCCGTCTCGGCATGCAAGACACCGGCATAGGCCGCCCGGTCCCGCTCCGGCCCGACCTGACCAAAGCCGGAAATCGACAGCATGACCAGCTTTGGATTGACCGCGCTCAGATCTTTCCAGCCAACGCCAAACCGGTCCATAATCCCGGGCCTGAAATTCTCAACGACGACATCGGCCTCCGCCACAAGCTTGTGAACCAGCGCGCGCGCGCCGTCTGCTTTGAGATCGAGGCAAATAGTGCGCGTGCCAATGTTCTGCTGCAAATAATAACCGGACATCTCACCGCTTCTGAGGCCGAAGTGCCGGGTGGTATCGCCTTCCGGCGGCTCGATTTTCAGAACGTCGGCGCCGAGGTCCGACAACATGCGCGTCGCAAACGGCCCGGCCAGAACCCGTGAAAAATCAAGGACCTTAAGTCCGCTGAGTGGATAGTCTTGCATTGGTGACACCTTCCCTTGCCCCAAGAAAGACCAGCCTGCGGCCCGGTGTCAACAACAGAACGCAGAACCTCCCAGGGGAAGCCGCAGGCCTCACCCTTCAATCGGCTGAAACCGGGCCTGGAAAAATCGCAGGTATTCAGGCTCGTAGATCATTTCAAGCCCGCGGATTTCGGTGCGGCGCTCAAAGACATCGAGGATCGTTTCTGCAACGACATCCATATGCGCCTGCGTATAGACACGCCGTGGCAGCGTCAGCCTGACCAGCTCCAGTTTCGGGTGGCGATTTTCACCGGTTTCAGGATCGCGCCCCGCCGAGACATTGCCGCGCTCCATCGCGCGAATGCCGGCCTCCTTGTAGATCTCGGCCGCCAGCGCCTGCGCCGGGTACTGATCCTGATCAAGGTGTGGCAGGAAGGCCCGGGCATCGATAAAGATCGCGTGGGCCCCGATCGGCTTCACAATGGGCACCCCGGCGCTTTCGAGCATTTCGCCCAGATAGTAAACCTGTCCGATGCGCGCCGCTTGATGGGCTTCCTCAACACTCTCCCTGATGCCCTGGGCCATGGCCTCCATGTCCCGTCCGGCCAGGCCGCCATAGGTATGCAGACCCTCATAAACGACCACAAGGTTTTGCGCCTTGAGATAAATCTCCTCACTGTTGCAGGCAAAGAACCCGCCAATATTAACCAGAGAATCTTTCTTGGCCGACATGGTGCAGCCATCCGTCAGATTGCAAATCTCAAGCAGGATCTGTTTGACGCTCTTGTCGCCCCACCCCTCTTCGCGCTGCTGGATAAACCAGGCATTCTCCACCGTGCGCGTCGCATCAAGCATAATGAGAATGTCGTGCTTCCGGCAAAAGGCATGCAGGTCGTGCAGATTTTGCATCGAGAACGGTTGCCCCCCGGCCATATTCACATTGCCCTCCAGGGAGATATAGGGAATGTGATCAGCGCCCACGTCGCTGACCAGTTGTTCAAGCTTGCGCAGATCCACATTGCCCTTGAACGGAAATGTGCTGCCCGGCACATGCGCCTCGTCAACAATGACATCAACGAACTGTCCGCCGGAAAGCTCCTGGTGCAACCGGGTCGTGGTGAAATACATGTTGCCTGGAATAAAATCTCCTGGCCTGATGAGAATTTGCGACATCAGATTTTCCGCGCCGCGGCCCTGATGCGTCGGCACCAGATATTTGTAGCCGTAATGTTCCTGTACAGACTCAACCAGATTGTAAAAATTCTCGCTGCCGGAATAGGCCTCATCACCAAGCATCAGAGCGGCCCATTGCCGGTCGCTCATGGCAGAGGTTCCGCTGTCGGTCAGAAGGTCAATGTAAACCTCCCGGCTGCGCAGCAGAAACGTATTATATCCGGCTTCCAACAGGGCGGCCTCGCGTTCCTCCCGCGTCGTCATATGCAGGAGTTCAACAGTTTTGATCTTGTAGGGCTCGGCCCAGCTGCGCCGTACCCGTGCTGGATTGGTCATGGTGGTCTCACTTTGCGGATCTGTTTGCGGTCAACATCACAAAGAGATTATTGCAAGACAGGGAAGTTTTCAGTTCTCATTACTTGTTTTTGGGTGCAATATTGGATACTATACTCCAGATATCTCTTAAATCTGGAATAAACCTGTGTCGCTAAAATTGACCAGATCCGACCTGTTGCTGCTCGACGCCCTGCAGTGCGATGCCTCCAGATCCCAACAGGAGCTCGCCGATATCGCGGGCATTTCGAAGACCTCATGCTGGCGCCGCATGCGCGAACTGGAAGATGCGAGGGTCATTACCAAACGGACAGTGCTTCTTGATCCGGAAAAACTTGACCTGACCGTGCAGGTACTCGTCAGCGTCTCCATGATCGCGCACGAAGATTCCATCCGCCGCGCCTTCGAGGTCCATGTCGAGGATCTGAGCGAGGTTACTGAATGCTATTCAATATCCGGCGACTGGGATTACATCCTCCACGTCGTCACCGACAGCATCGCGACATACAATCAGTTCCTCAACAAATGCCTGCTGGGACATAAGTCTGTCAGATCTGCAAGCTCAAGCTTCTCACTGCGCCAGGTTAAATACACCACCCGACTGCCGGTTCGGATGCATCTGTAAAACCGATCTTGCGCACCGATCCTTCGAGCACATAACCGTGCCACAACTTGCAATCCGTTACGATATAAACTCAGCCAGTAACGCTTTCCATTCAGCATAATAGAAATAGTGACCCCAATCATCGCGGATGGTGGTCGTGCAGTTCGGAATGAGATTGGACAGGGCATCGGCATGTTCAGGATGGCAATAGTGGTCTTGCCGGCCGTGCCAGAGAAACGTCGGTGCAGAAATTTCAGAAACAGAAAACCCCCAGGGCCTGGAGACCATGATGAGGTCTTCAGTGAGAGCAGACGTCGGAATTTCGCCTGCCTCCCTGAGGTTTCTAAGGCAAATCCTGTGAATTTCCGGATCATTCAACAGAGCCTTGTCAGCCTCGCTGCCTCTTGTCGCAAAATCCTTCATGGCGTCTTCAGGCACCTCATACATCCGGCGATACCGGATTTCCAGCAAGGCTCTTGCCCCTTTTGGCCAGTGCCGCGCCATTGAGGTGAAAAACTTTTTTGGCAAAGTGTCACTCGCTGCGTCCGGCAGTTCATCGACAGGCGCTGACGACGCCACAAGGCCGAGCCTCGTAACCCGTTCCGGGAACCAGGCAGCACAAGCCATAGCGTGAGGCCCGCCTCCGGAAATGCCAATGACAGAAAATCGGGCAACTTCAAGTCTGTCGGCCAGTTCAGCCATGTCCCTTGACCAATCTTGCAGGGTTTGCCCTGCGTGGGGTGATGATCCTCCTACACCCGGGCGCTCGGGAACGATCAACCGGATGTTGAGGTCTTCCAGCAGCGCCTCGTCATCTTCCCTCTCCGTGCGCAACCCGTAAAGTTGATGGATCAGAATGACCGGGCTGCCATGTCGCGGTCCAAAGTCGCCATAGCTCAGAAATCGGCCATCCCGAAGTGTCATTTGCTGCCCAAGACCAAGGTAGGAGTCTTCTGGTTTCCCAGCCTCCATCTTGTCTGTTTTGAGCAGGCGCATCCACATGGCAGGGCCGCTCAAGACAAGAGAAACAAGCTCACCCTGCCGACGAGAGCCGGTTTTCGTATAGACTTGTTTAATTTGGGTACGAACGGTGTTGATCGAAATTTTCTTCCGGGTAGAGATTTCTTCCAGCGACATTCCCTGAATCAAATAGGCGACAACCTCTGCTTCAGACCGTGTCAAACCATGGGCTTCCATCAGGATGGGTGATATCTCGTCATTATTGTGAAGTCCGAAATTGAAGAAAAGTGCTGCATGAAACTCGCCATCCCCGGAGAGCCCCCTTGGCAAGGGGGCAATGAGGATCACCCCGAAACCATCGGCTTGACCAGAATGTGCCAAAGCTGCGCTTTGTCCGGTCTTGAGGACGTTAGACAGCGTTGACTGCAGGTTTTCTCGAAAGTCCATGTCGTCGGAGGTCAGGAAACGCCCATGCCGGCCGAGCAGCGAACCGCTTTCCAGGTAGCCTTCAGCCGCCGTCGTCATACTGACAATTTCCAGATCGTCTCCAACAATGACAACAGGCAAGGGCAGATCTTGCAACTTGAGTGCTCGAAACTTCTCTTTTTCTTCGCTGGTCGAGCGCAAGGCTTCATATTCGAGAGCCTGTTCCAGATAGGGTAAAATCGGCTCGAGATCTGCCTTGTCAAAGGTCTGCGCAGCAATCCGGTGTGCCGCAGTGCCACCGGAAACAACAAGGGCCTGTTCCGAGAGGCCGATCCAGGATTTTGGCGCGAAGATACTTTCATCAAATAGAGCGACAACCGCAGCGGTGTCCAGTTTGGTGTCTTTCATTTCTTGTGCACCCCCCAAACCCACATCGTATTGGTGCACCATACACCATATGGGTGATGTGGCTACTATTTGGAATAATTATAATGCGGGTGTAGGCCGCAGTGGTAGCAGGCTCGCTTTGCCAAAAATCCGCAGAGGGAACTCGAAGATGAACCCCTGAAGTGGCCAAAAGGACAACAAGGCCATGGCCGTCGACGGCGTGAACGTGTGGTAGAGGGGAGTGTTCAGTCGTCCGGATTGGCAGGTGTGGTGAGTACAGCGGCAGCCCCGGATGAAGTCCCGAGAGGCAATCAGCTCAGAGAAGTTAAACAATCTGACCTGCATACACCATATGGGTGATGACAGCCTGAATGGCCCCGCCTACGGTGGCGCGAGAAGTGTTATGCAGCTGGGTGGCTGTATTTGGAAATGGATATCCGGGGGATTCAAGATGAAATTCGGTAACAAGGTGATGGCGGCTGCAGTCGTCGCGGCGATGACGGGCATTTCGGCTCAAGCAACGGTGATTGATCAGGGCGACATAACGCTTGATCAGAACACAGGATATCAATGGCTGGACCTATCGTTCACTGTCGGCCAGAGCTACAACTATGCACTGGGCATTGCCGATAGCCAGTTTGGCGGCGGATGGGTCGTTGCAACAAGTGCCGAGGTCCTGGCCTTCTGGACCAGCGCCACCGGCATTACATCCTGGCCCGGCCTTACATGGACGTCCGGCTTGGACGCTGCAACTTCGACACTAGGGGCGCTGGTTGGCTATACTTATGAATTTAACTATGAGTATTCTCCGGGCCTCTTCAACACAGGCAAACAAATCATCGGATATCACTCAGGATTGATCAATGTCGATGAGACCAATGCCGGGTCGCTCGGTTTGATCGTCAACGCAAATCAGCCCGGCCAAGGGTACGTGGAATACAAGTCGAACTATTACGGTCCATACGGCAGTGCTGCGAATCGAGGTACGTGGCTTATTCGTGGCGACAATATTCGCCCCCAGGCGCCTTCCGGAGACATCGATCCTGATGCCGTCCCCGAACCCTCCACCCTCGGACTATTCGGTGCAGGCTTTATGTCCCTCGGCTTCATCGGCTATGGGCGTCGCCGGCGGCAACGTCGTTCTGCATCTTTCGTAACCCTCTGAACCATAAGAGGGCGATCAAGAGCCTCAAGGACAAGGTCACTGTGAGTATCACCCTTGGTCTCCGCTGTGTACTGGCCAACACGCATTTGTGTACCGGTCACACGGAAAACTTCAGGGGAACATCAAGGAAATCAAAGGGTTAGTCAAGGAAAAGTCTTGAGATCTGGTGGTGGGTGCAGTCAGCTGCGAACCCATCTCCGGCGGATTTCCCTGTTTTACAGGGAATTAACAGGGAATTTTGTCGAAATTGGACCAATCGGTCGCAGGATCGGTTCTGAAATGCGCAAGATCCCGCACCTTCAAGCCCAAATTCCCTAAAACTTTAACAAGGTAATTTCCTGCAGGAACAGGGAAGCTTATTCGCACATCAGTAAGCGTTCAGGGAACGCACACTTGTTTTGTGACGCGTGGTTCTGATCTTTTGTTCCTTTCATTTTCACATGAGAGGAGAGCAAAATGGCAGAACTTGAAGCTCTTGGGACGCGTTACGGCGAGGCGTTCTGGCGTGCACATCATGAGGCGTGGAAGCGCAGTAGCTTGAATCAACGAGAGTATTGCGAGGCGCAGAGGATCTCGCTAAAGGCCTTTGGCAACTGGCGCGCAAAGTTCACGGCCGAGCCAGAGGCCCCGGTTCGCCAGCTTTTGTACCGCCGCGGTGATTTAAGTCACACCCTAAGTCACAGTCTAAGTCACCCCTTTAGTCACACCCTAAGTCATATGATTTATCCCTCTTCTTCCTGCGAGCTAGGTCCTGTTGTTCCACCGGTGCGAGCCGGTCACCGACGTCGCTTCAGAGAATCTGACCGCCGGCACATCGTGGCTGAAGCAGACAAGCCGGACGCGAGCGTGTCGGAAGTTGCTCGGCGCTATGGCATCGCCAAACGAGTCCTCTTCCGCTGGAGACAGGAGCTGGCAGCGGCTGGGCCAGCTTTTGTGGCCGTTGAGATCAGTGATGCACCTCTTGGAGCATGCGTTGTGGCTCAAGAGGAGGAGGCTTCCTCATGACACTTCTGCCTCCCGGCCTAAAAGTCCATCTGGCGGCTGGCTACACCGACATGCGCAAGGGCATGGATGGGCTGACTGTCCTGGTTCAGGAAGTACTGAGCCAGGATCCATTCAACGGCCATCTCTTCGCCTTCCGGGGTCGCAGGGCCAATCTGATCAAGATCGTTTACTGGGACGGAACGGGTCTGTGCCTCTTCACCAAGCGGCTCGAACATGAGGTCTTCTTGTGGCCGCCCAATCTTGAGCCAGGGCGTACGCTGTCTCTCACCTCGGCGCAACTCTCGGCCCTGATCGAGGGGATTGACTAGCACAGCCCTCAGCGCCGTTGGCGGCCTGCCGTGGCGGGGTAAATCACTACCTCTGTTGCCCAGGTCTGGAATCGTGTTTATGAACATCGATCTTGCTGCCCTGCCTCATGATGTCGATACATTGCACCGGATGATCTGCGATCTGGTTGCCGAGCAAGATGGCGAGCGCGTTGAGGCGCAGGCGGAGATCGACCGACTGCGGAATATTGTAAAGACGCTCCAGCGCAGTCAGTTCGGACGCCGCTCCGAGCACCTTGATGATGATCAGCTCCAGCTTGCTCTTGAAGACCTTGATGCTGATATCGCCAGCGCCGTAGCAAGCCAGCCGGAAACGGACGATGAACAGGTCAGGAATGAGCGCTTACCACCGATCGTAAGCATCCCGGGAATGCACACTTGATTGATGAAACGTGGAAGCATAGTGACTTGAATCAACGGGAGCCGTGTTTTTGTCGCCGATGCCTGGGAGACGGTCTATGCCGTTGATACTACGACCGGAGAGGAAATCTGGTCCTATAACGTCGGGAGTAAGGTGACCGGCTCTGTTACCGTTGCCACGGACAATAGTGAGATTTTTGTCAATACCCGAACTGAAATCACCAAGCTGTTTGACCGTGGTGATCATGCAGAACTGGCATGGGTAGCCAAGCTTGACATGTACAACCCCGGACGCTTTCAAAAAAACTTCAAAGCCCTTGGTGCGGAAATTACGGCCAATGGAATTGCTTTTACCGGCGCTGTCGGGGTTGCCAACCCAAAGCAAAAGTTCCCGTTCAAAATAGGGGCAGGGCTTCTCGACCGTGAGACCGGTGAAATACGGTACTATGCGGAGGGTGGAGAGGACTCGATTTCGTCCATGGTAACCGGACCGGGAGGGGAGCTCTATATTGGCAACTCGCCAATGCGTCGGGTCTTGGCAGGAGTAACCTTCGGATCATCCAGGAGCCCCGGGCAGCCGGTCGGCGGAATTAGCAAATTCAAACCGATCTATAATGATCTTCTCGTTCGTGACGCGCTTTGGGCAGCGGCAACCCGGGCGTCAAATTCCGCACGCATTGCCGAAGAAAACCATCTTGCGGCGACGCAGGACGTCCAGCAGATCAATGCACTTCTTGCCCAGGCTCTTGGAGCAGGACCGGCCGCCGTCGCTGAGAAACGGATGAGTGGTGAGGAGTGGGAAAATCTTCGGTCTGGCATACAAGTGGTTTTGCAGGATCTGAGGCCCACCGGAAGAGATCTCGCGCAAGTTGGTAATGTTCTCGCCGAAATGGCGGTAGCCCTGGACGCAAGGGCGCAGTGACTTTGTGAAAGGATTGATGGACTTCTTATACTCGCCGGGTCAGATTCCAATAAATGCTCCAGCCAATAAGTTTGCCCCTGCGCTTGCGGCCCGCCAAATCCGAAGGCTCCGGCGTCACGGTTCCACTGTTTGTAACTCAGGCGGAACCCAGGTTCCGTTCAGGATCGGTTCTTGAGGACGATAGGCTCTGAGTGTCAGCGCGAAACGGCCATCAGGTGCTGGTAGCCAATTTCCCTCCAGGCCTTTTCCTGGCGATTGATATTGTAGATAGAGTGTCAAGCTGCCATCGTCATTGTAGGTCAGGTCTGGCGAGCGATCCCCGATCGAGTAACGATCAATGGAATTATCGACCAGATTGGCATCATGCCCGTACATGGTCACCGACCAGAAAGCATCGACCGGCGGCAACTGTCCTGCCGGGAAGGTCAATTGATAAGAAGCTTTGCTGCCGTCAAAAAATTGTCCGTATTCGTCCCTGGATCGCCCAAAGTATCGCCCTTCCTCAGGGTAGTTTGGTGCAATTCCCTTGAAGCTCTGTACGATACCCCGTGTAAAGTACTCACCGGCGGCACCCAGTCTGCCTGCTTCAAGCGGGTTTCTTCTCCAGCCATTTACGATATCGCCGCCGGGCGTGTCAGCGCGGGCGCGGATGGCGAGCTTGTGAGCATCGCGTGCTGCACGGGCGAGCCCGCGTTTGCTGTCTTCGTCCAGAGTATCAAGGTTCTGATTTGGCCCGATGTGCACTTCCGCAAAGAAATTGAGCAATGCATTTTCCGTGGCAGGTGGCGGATTTTCCGTCATGGCACGATTGATCGTTCGCCAGGAGGCCAGCGGATCTTGCTTGATCTTATAGGGAGGCCACACGTCTCGCGATGCTGGCACCGAATCTTGAGGCGTGCCCCAATAACTTAGAGGGGTAAGGAGAAACTGATCCTGCAGTTTGGAAACGTTGGACATGTCACCCTTGCCGTCGACCATAGTTCGCCCCAGCAACAACACCCAGGGCGTGGGGGTCGCCTTCAGTGTCTTTACTCCATCCGGAAGTCGTCCGTCGAAACCCTCCCTCACAATTGCATAGTGACCTGCGGCTGCGCCCGTGGCCCTTTGACTAACAACATCGAAGACATCTGATGTGTACCCGGATAGATGAAAACTGAAGTTACGTTCTCCCATGTCCGGGTGGCTCAAAATCACAGGTTCATCGCCCACGTAAATCCAGGCGACGGAATAAACAGTATCATTATTGGGGGTGCCACCATCCCTGTATGTAGCGTCCGCCAGTTTGTTGGCGTGATAAAAGTGGTTGATCGGAGCGTAGGGATAGTATTCCGGGTCACGGGGAATATTCGTCCACATCCAGCGTAGTTGCGACATGTAAAGATAAGGCAGTGTGTAGGGGTAAGCTGCCATGCCGACCGAGTAGGCATATTCCTCGCGCCACGGCTGCGCGTTTTCTGATTCCGCCAGCGCAGGCTGAATGCCAGACGTAATGACGCTGGCGATAATTGTCGCTGCGATCAATACGGTTCTTTTCGCTTGAAGTATTCCCATGATTGTCTGTCCATTTGCTGGTCGATATCGACATGTGTGCCAAGTTCAGGTTTCCTCGGGACCAGGGGCCACTCCTGTCCGTTTGGTCTTTTGTCTTCTATTGACAGTATTGATGATGGTGTAGAGGCCCGCGACCGGAACGACGATCATTGCGCCCAGCCCGATGGTCCCGGCGATGGCGCCAATGGTGGCCCAGCCCATATCCGTCATTGAACGCCACATTTGGAGACCGTAAACCAGAAGATCAAGCGCGCGAATGCCGAGCGCGGACAGGATGGTTCCGGCAATCGCGCAAGCGATGACGAGCTGCAAGGACGGAACAAGCAATCGCCTGGATCGAAGTTGTGAATTTGCCATGTGCCGTTCCCCTTACTCTGTTGACGTCTCTTTCGTGTCCTTGTTCGCGCCTTGTTGTTGCTGCAGCTTCAACAGAACCCGTTTGACTTCTTCGGGGGAATTGAGAGCTGGCGGAATTGTGAATGAGAGCGGAGTGCGATAGTCATCGCCGGTTTTTATGCCGCCGTATTTGTAGAGGCTACCGGCGAGACGCAGGACCGGCTCATAGGCCTGGGGGATGATCCACAATTTGGTGCCCATTATGTCCACCTCTTCACGAGGGTCTTTCTCGATGTCAAAAATCATATGCCCATAAAGGTCGTGGTGCATGCGCGATGTTGGAGAAGGATCATCGCCAACAAAGAACAACTTGAATTGCCTCCACTTTACGGCCAGAAGTTTCTTGTCGAGAAAGGTGATGATGTGCTCTCGGTTTGATTTTTCGCTCTTGCCGAGGAAAAAGTCGCGTTGGTCGACGCCGTCATAGGCCCGGTCTGTCGGAAAGGTTGCGTCGGCAAGCGAGGCGAAGGTCGGGAAGAAGTCGAGGATCGAGACGATCTCGTTTGTTTCTCTGCCTGAGGGGATGACACCGGGCGCACTCATGATCATTGGTGTCCGGATAGAGCCCTCATATGCACTTCCAAGGTATCCGCGATAGGGGCCGGAGTTTGAAACGGTCGGGTATTCAGATGCATCCGGTCCGTTGTCACTGGCGTAGACAATGATAGTGTTGTCGGCAAAACCTGCGTCCACCAAAGCCTTGCGGATTTGGCCAACCCGATAATCGTGCTCTGCCATCATGTCTGCAAAGTCGCCGACACCGGTCTTGCCCTTGAAGTCCGGATTGGGAACATAAGGATGGTGCATCAGCGACCAGGATACAAACAGGAAGAAGGGTTCCTCAGAGCCTTTGGCCTGCTTTATGTAGTTGATGGACTTCTCAGCGATCAACTCATCCATCTTGCCGCGCATTTCCCGGTCGTAGCGGGCGATTTTCTGCACCGGACCATTTCGTTTTGATGACAAAATATACGGCCATTCGCTTTCGCGGCCCTGATAACCCTGAGCGTCATAGCGATAGACCACGCCAGTGCTAAACGGAAATCCCCACCACTCGTCAAAGCCTTGATCCGTTGGATAGCGGCCCTGGCTGTCGCCAAGGTGCCACTTTCCAAAAATGGCAGTCTTGTAACCGGCATCGGAAAGCATTTCGGCCATTGTATATTCCCAAGGCGCCAGGCCTTGAGGAAAGCCGGGAATGCCGGCGCGTCCCGTTCCAGAACGTATGGGAAGGCGTCCGGTCATGAGCGCCGAACGGGAAGGTGTGCATTCCGGTTCTACATTGAAATTTGTAAAGCGCGTACCTTCTGCGGCTAGTTGATCAAGGCTGGGCGTCGGGACCCCGCGGATTGGCCCGCCACCGTATGCGCCAAGTTCACCATAGCCAAGATTATCGCTCAGCATAAAAACAATATTGGGGCGCCGGGGCATCTCATCTGCAGTGGCTGATGATATCGCGGCCAGATTTGTACAAACTGCAAGAAGCAGCAGGCGTGAAGTGATTGATGTATACATGTCTACCCCGAAGTGGTTTGGAGATTTAGCGATTGCCCAGACGTATAGTAACGTTTTCGATTTTTCCCTCAAATTCATACGGGGAGTTGTATTGGGAGCCGACGGCAGTATTTGCATCCCTGCCAATGTCCATGCCTTCATGAGAAATTCGTGCCGCCATTGTCTTTGGCATTTCAAGTGTTCCTGCGACCTCGCCGTTTATCAACAAAGTCGCCGTTCCCATCAACTTTCCCGTCTTGTCGAACCGGAGCGAGATTTGAGATGCGCCACGAGGCACCTTTGTATCCGATGTGACTTTGTACATCGTTCCGACACTTTTGACGTTGGCAAAATAGTTATACTCATAGACGGCACGTCCCTTGTGAATGTAAAGGACCAGACCGGAATCGTGATTGCCGTTGGCAAATAGCACACCATTTTCGGATCCGGTTGGCCGGTCAATGCTGGCCGTGATCGAAAAACTCCTGTCGATAAAGTCAGGTGTTGCAAAGTCAGTAACGTGCGAGGCTCTCGGGTAGTAGATGAATTCGTGCTTTTTCGGGTTCTTTGCAGCTCTCTTCTTCATCTCCTCTTTGATTTTCGGGCCGGGATTTTCCAGATCAACCATCAATGCCGCATTGACCTGTTCGCCTTCGCGGCGCCAAACCTCTTTCATCCGGGCGAGTTTTTCGGGATATGTGTTGGCAAGATCAGTTGCGTGGGTGAAATCTTCCTCAAGATTGAACAGGGACCAGACATCGTCCGTATATTTTGTTCCGCGCTTATGAACCGCAGTAGCCATCCACCCGTGATCATAGATGCCGCGATTGTGAGCCATACGGTAGAACTGTGTTTTCCTGGCGTCAGGAGCCTCTGCCTCTGCAAAGGCGTATGTCATGCTTTGTCCATCGACCGGGAGTTGCTGCTTGCCATCGACGCGGTCTGGTATCTCGATCCCAAGGAGATCGAGGACTGTGGGCATCACGTCACTAACAAAATGATACTGCTCCCGAATGCCGCCTTTCGCACCCCATTTTTCATTCAGACCGTTGACGATAAAGGGAACTGAAATGCCGCCACCAGCAGCATGCTGTTTGAAATAGGGGAAAGGCGTGTTGCTAACTTGCGCCCACCCGAGGGGGTAGTTGGGAAGCGTATTGGGCCCACCGATCTCGTCGAGGCGGCGCAGGATATCGTCAGCTGTTTCAAAAATGCCATTGTTGTTGGTTGTATGATTGATCGATCCGCCGGGGCTGCCTTCCTGACTGCCGCCATTGTCGGACAAGACGATGACGATGGTATTGTCGAGGACACCGAGCACTTCAAGCTCACTCAGGAGCCGTCCGATTTCTTCGTCTGTTTGGGTGAGGAAGCCGGCATAGGTCTCTTGAAGGCGCGCATAGACTTGTTGCTGCGTCGTGTCCAACGTTTCCCACGGCTTTACCCTTGCATCCGTTGCGGGAAGACGGGACGATTGCGGAACAAGGCCAAGGTCCTTCTGTCGCTGAAAGCGTTCGGTGCGCACTACGTCCCATCCACGATCATACCGGCCGCGCTGTTCGATCAAAAGGGATTGCGGTGCCTGGTGCGGCGCGTGCATCCCCGGTGTCGCAAGATACATAAAAAAGGGGCGATCCGGCGTGTAGGATACATGATTGTGTGCCATCTCGATCGCATGATCGACCAGATCAACTGTGAGATTATAACCCTCGGGGTATGTTTCTGAAATAACCTGGTTGTCACGGACCAGTTCTGGTGCGAACTGATCCGTCGAACCCGTCATAAAGCCGTAGAATCGATTAAAACCTTTGCCAAGGGGCCAATGGGTAAAGGGCCCTGCGGGCTGGCTATCCTTGCGCGGTGCCAAGTGCCATTTGCCAATGGCGTAAGTGCTGATCCCTTCGTCCTGAAGGATTTGCGCAAGGGTTGCGGATTGGTCACTGATCCGACCACGGAAGGCGGGGAATGCCGGGCCAAAATCATAGCGAGCGATCAGGCCCATGCCGACCCGATGGGGGTCGCGTCCTGTGAGCAGAGAGGCGCGTGTCGGCGAACAGGTGGGTGTTGCATGGAAATTGTTGAATGTCAGTCCATCAGCAGCAAGGGCGTCAATATTGGGTGTCTCGATTTCCGAGCCATAGGCTCCCAGGTCGCCGTAGCCGACGTCGTCGAGAAGAATCAAAAGGATGTTGGGGCGCTCGCTCTCCTGCATAGAATGAGCGGGTCCTGAATAGAAAACACCAATTAACAGGAGTGCCCGAAGGGCCTTTAGTTGAAACCGCATTGTCAAACCCTCCGCGAACAAGTCAGGAACTTATTATTGACATTTATGTCGATAACTCTTATCTACATAAATGTCAATAAGGGATAAGATTGTGGCCACCACAAGAAAACGACGCAAACCGGCAGAGGCGCGAGCTCTGGTATTAAAAACGGTTGAGGAAAGGCTCGTGAAAGACGGTCCGGGGGCCTTTAGCCTTCTTGACGTTGCCGAGCAGTCGGGGCTTGCCCACTCTACCATCCTGCACCACTTTGGCAGCGTGGAAGCACTCAAGGGTGCCGTCACCCGGCATATTCTGGAACGTGTCCTGAAAGATGCCATCGCGATCCTGCAGCCCGAGCAGCCCCAGGTTCTGACCATCGACCGGATCATTGCGCTGTTTATGGAACAGATGGACAATGACGAAACCGGTCACCTGTTATCCTGGCTTGTTCTCAATCCCGTAGATCAGAAGAACTGGACCGGCGATCAGGCAAACGCCATCTCGCAACATTTGCAGGAGCTGGCAGCGATTGCAGATGAGCGCGTCAGCCTTGGAGCTGAGGAGAATGTGCTTGTCAGCACGAATGACAACCTGTCACAAGGCCAGGCCGTTATCTTGATGGTTGGGACGTCACTCATCGGACACTTGCTTGTCGGCGCCTTTTTGGGTCGCGCGCTTGGTCTGCCGCAGGCGGGCTACAAGCAGACCTATATTGGTTGGCTGTCTGATCTTGTAGCCGCACTGGTTGGCGTCAATCCGGCGGTGCGCGAAGACAGGAAAAAGCAGACAGAAGAGTAGGATGTGTGCGGGCTGGTCTGTGATCGATGCCGAAACGGGGCCGGGCTCGCGCCTCTAACCCGTTGCTGAGCAAGCGCGTATTATATCCTGCCCGATACGGACCGGTTTCAGGCTTGAGGCTGATATGCAGCACCACACCGATTTGGCTTCAACAACAATGCCATCACCGCGTTTGATGATCATGTCATAATAGGCGCGAACACCCCTGACCTTTCTCAAGATGACATCGACACAGAGACTGTCGTCAAGGAAAGACTGCTGTCGGTAGTCGATCTCATGTCGTGTTGCCATCCAGAGATATTGTGTGAGCATGAGCGGGGTTGCCCGGCTCTGCCATTGCGCTGTTACACCGGCCTGTATCCACTTTAGATAGGACGCATTGTTCACGTGGTTCAGATGATCAATGTCATCGCTGTTTGGCGTCACGTACCACTTGAAGATTTCATCAATCATTTTGATCACCTTTTGAGTCTAGGGCAGCTTCAGGCGGACGCAGGAAACACAGGCCAGCGGTCGACAATTTCACCTTCATCATAGACTGCAATATCGCCAAATTGAAGGAATACCGCCTCACTTTGATGGGGTCGAAGAAAAACGAAATCATTTGGATCAAGGTCAACTTCGGAAGGTCCATTGAGCATCTCCTGATTACTTGATCGCCCGAACAACCCATTATAGTGCAGCCCTTGAGGTGAGACGGGATCGGCCATCCAATGGCCTCCGTAAATGAAAATAGTCTTGCGGCTGTTCGGGTCCCAAAGCTCGGTTATTTTGTTAAGGCCTCCCAGAAGAGGGACCCTTATACCCGACATGCTCTTGATGACCGGTGCCGCAATAAATGAGGCGGGCTGGAATCCTTCCAGCATATCGGTATCGAAGTGTGTTGGTTTTACGAGAGCCGAGCCAACGGAAACTTCATTTGCCAGGCTGGTGTCCTGATAAAGGCGGTAGGTCGGACTTCCTGCAGCGTTACGGGTCATCAGGTCTGGATTGTAGTCTGCGCCCATTACCTCCTGCGCAGTCTTGAGAGCGTCATTATACAGGCCCCAGGCCGCATTTGTCGCCCGCGCACGAAGGCCGAGCACTTTTGGAACAGCGGCCAGATGGGGTTCGTAACCCATGAACCCGGAGAAGGTGAGGCGCTTGTTTGCGGCGATCATTGTGATGGCTTCGGCAATATCTTCATTGCCTTCAAAGCCTCCCCGGTGCAGCCCGACGTCAATCTCGAGGTTGAGATTCAATTTCAGATCCCGGGCCTCGGCCACGGCAGCGTATTCCGCAATCCGCCGGGGCGTATCGACCAGCCATTGGATGCCGTTCAGGGCCTCGTTTGCGGTCGGTTGTTGGGTTTTGTAAAAACCGGCCACGGCAGCAACCGGCAGCGGTTTACCGAGCAGAATATCTGTCGTGCCTGGCCGGGTAACAAGGTGCTTCAGGAATTCAAGATTGAACACCATCATTCGGTTTGATCCGGAGCGCCCGGCGACCTCGTCCAGCAGGTTATGACTGGGCAGAGACTTTGAGACGATCCGGTACTTCATGCCAGAGGGCAAATTCTGCATCAATGTGTCGATGTTACTGTGCAGGCGCGCGCGATCAATGATCAGAGTTGGTGCCGCAATCCCGGCCCGCTTCAAGGCATCAGACATTCGCGTGAAGTAGGGGTCAACCGGTGCGCTGGCGTCGCGTGGCCTGGCAAGCAAGAGGCCGCCCGTGGCCGCGAGCACGCCGCTGGCGGCCAGGACCTTGCGACGCGAATAGTTACCTGGCACTCTTGCAAGTATTTCTTCGGCTCTATGCCTGAATGTCGACATCAAACACCTTCCTGAGGTAGGAGTTGAGAAGCTTTGCCTTTGGGTCAACTTCCTGTCGTACCCGTTTGAAGTCATCCCAATGCCTGTACAGCTCTTTGAAATCAGCCGACTCGAGGGTGTTCAGTTTCCCCCTATGCGGCCTGCCGCCACGGCGCTTCATCACGGGCTCGATATCAGTGAACAGAAACTGATAATCGTCTTCATGGTGGACGTGAACTGCGATCGAAATGCGGTCACAGCCCTCAAAGGGGCTGAGCCAGGCTGTGTCACCCTTGATGTAACGCACTTCAATAGGGAAAAACACGTCGCGATGATCGCGTTCCAGGATCCCGATGATCTCGTCGAGCGTATCGAAAGCCTGAGCAACGGGCATGTGGTACTCCAGTTCATTGAAGCGCATGGTCCGCTCCGAAGATAACAGTTTCCAGCTTGTGTCGGAAACGGTTTCCGCTTCGATATCCTTGATGGCGGAGCGACCAAGGGCTCTGCGTAGAGGCGGGATAAACGAGACTGTGTCCCTCAGTTTCTTCAGCGACACCAAGCCTTCATTGTCATCGGACATGGAGTTTCCACTTGGCGCGTTGTCGGTTTTGTTGTGGGCAATAGCCAGGCAATGACCTGTAAACGGGACATAGAAGAACTCGAACGACCGATGCGTTTCAAAGAGCTGCGTCGCGCGGGACATGAGGGTATCATATGGTTCCACCCATGTTTTCCGCTCCAGATAGTGAGAGGGTTCAACGTGATATCCAGCCTGGGTAATGATTCCCAGAGCCCCCAGGGAGACTTGCGCCGCCGCAAAAAGATCGGCGTTCCGCTCAGACGAGCACTCGAGAATATCGCCATTGGCTGCAACGAGACGCAGCGATCTGACATCAGCCGACATGGATGGGGCATTCTTTCCTGACCCGTGGGTCGCCGTTGAAATAGCCCCGGCCAGTGTCTGTTTGTTGATGTCGGGCAGATTTGGAAATGCCACGCCGTGCGTTTCCAGTTCCGGTGAGAGGCGGGCCAGTTTACCGCCTGCGTTGAGGACAGCCAGGCCGGCTTCCGGATCGACAGATTTCACTCCTCTGATCCGGTCAAGAGAGATCATGGTTGTGTCGGTGGGCACGAGCGGCGAAAAGCTGTGACCGGAACCCACAGCACGAACCGGTCCTGAACTTTCCATCAATATCGTTCTTAATTCATCTTCGTTGCGTGGGCCAAAACGGTTCGCCGGATAGCTGATTTGATTGCCAGACCAGTTTCGCCAAGCCAAGATATCGCCGTGCGAAGTCTCGGGATTTGGTGAGGATGTGGCGCGCTGTCGCAGGAGAGCCACCCCGGTTAGACCAGCGGCCCCGGCTACTCCGAGAAGTGCGAGAACTTTACGTCGGTCCATCAGTTTTCCTTCGCTGCCTGGTTAAGCGATCGTCCGCCCAGGTATTGAATAAACAATTCCAGGTCCTGCTTTGTGCAAGCCGCGCAGCTGCCGAGCGCAGGCATTCCCTCAAATCCGTTGATCGTGTGAGAGTAGAGAGCGTCAAAACCTTTTGCCCATCTGGCATCCCAGGACGCACCGTCCCCGAAGAGCGGTGCCCCGGAGTCTTTGTCGCCGTGACAACCAACGCAAGTGACGTCGAAGAGCTCGAGCTGCTCCTCGGTCAATTCGGGCGGCGGACCATAGGTTTGCACGCTTTCCCGCTCAGCATTGCAAGCGTTCAAGGTGGCCACGCAGGCAAAGAGGCAAAGCCACCGGGATATGGTGATGTGCGTTTTCATAAAAGTAGTTATAACTATCTTTATGAAAACAGGCAAGTGACCTATGTCACAATCACAAAGAAAGCACTGATCGCAAGGGCCGCATCGCGGATTACAGCTTTTCGATTAAGGCCGGGCTCGTCGAATATGAGTTCCATCGTTGCATACCCAAGGTCGATGGCCAGACGGGATTGCCGGTAGACTTCGGCCCGGGTTGAGTTTGGAAGGGACGGCGCTGTGGTATCAGCAATGGCCTTGGCCATCGCGGCATGGGACTCAGTACGGATACTCAGAAGGCTTGGAATTGCGCGCAGGCTTCGCGTGATCCACGGGCCACCCGGAAACGCCTCGGTTGTGCGGACGGTTTCGGAGATTATTTTTTCAATCTGGTGGACGCTGATAGAGAATACGTCTTGTTCTGTCTGCTCTTCGATGATGGTGAGGATGAGAGTGTTCTGCTTCTCCATCAAGCGATTCCCCAGAACTTTCAGGATGTCGTATTTGTCCGAAAAATAGCGATAGTAAGCCGGGGGCGTGACACCGGCGCGTTCAACGATCGCATTTGTCGAGATACTCTCGATACCGATCTCTTCAAGAAGTTCTCCCGTTGCCATCAACAGTTTTTCATAGGTTGCACGTGCGCGCGCTTGCCGGGGTTCGCGTGGTCCATTGCTTTGTGCGGCTGAAGACATGAAGATCTGTACTCTTGTGGTTTCGGTGGTGGACGGACCTGCAACGTAGCCCTTGACTGCACCTGAAAAGAATAGTTTATACTATCATACAATATATCCGTTGGGAAGGTTTAACACAGTGTTTCAGCCGGTGCGATAAAGGATCTGCCCCCGGAGAATGTCCAGCCCAAACAAGAGTGAGGCGATGATGAGTGAGAATCTGGATCCGCAAACCGGCAGGGCCGCAGATCTTCCTGGTGTTATTCGCGCCCGGATAAGGCAAGCTGTTTCAGCCCGCCCCCTGGCGGCGACGGCTTGGGTTGTCGCAGGGGTTGGCCTCGGCATTCTTCTTACCACCCTTGTTCTTCTCACGTTCCCCGACCCGGAACGCAATGGCCTGACGGCAGAGGACTTTGCCGACAAGACTTTGCCAGCTTCAGTGAAGCTGGTCGTTGAGAAGCGCACGCGTAGACCGAATGTGGTTTTCATTCTTGCCGATGATCTGGGTTACGGGGACATTAAAGCCTATGGCCCAACGCCGATCAATACGCCTAATCTTGATCAACTGGCGCAAGAGGGCGTTCGTTATACCAGCTTTTACGCCGCAGCTTCCCTTTGCTCACCTTCACGAGCAGGATTGCTGACAGGCCGATACGCCTTGCGAACGGGCATTTCATACCCGTTCCAAAATGAGGAAGTCAAAGGTTTGGGCGGATGGGTCGAAAGCCGGTTTGTCTCTTTGTTGGCCTACCTTGGCACTGCAGATCTCAAGTCGGGTGGAAACCTCGTCAACGGCTTACCGCCGTCGGAATTAACTATCGCGGAAGGTCTGAAGCAAGCGGGATATCGCACCGGCATCGTCGGCAAGTGGCATCTGGGTGACTTCAAACGTTGGCCGAAATATCATCCTCATAAAAATGGATTTGACTGGTTCGTCGGGTTTAATGCGTCCAATGACGATTGGCCTGTTGCCTTTTATGACAACGATCAG
Organism: Alphaproteobacteria bacterium; assembly: GCA_030614785.1. Classification (GTDB taxonomy): domain Bacteria; phylum Pseudomonadota; class Alphaproteobacteria; order M2410; family M2410; genus JAUWTJ01. The sequence goes on from JAUWTJ010000010.1 coordinate 22,999, forward strand.
GAGATCATTGCCGATATCGGGTTCGAACAGGAAGCCTACACACAGATTTTCACGCAAGAAGCTGTTGAATTCATTGAGCGAAACCAGGAACAACCCTTCTTCTTGTTCTTCTCCCACAAGGATCCCCATCAACCGTTCTTTCCTTCAAGTGGTTTTGCCGGAAAATCGAAAGGCGGTAGTTACGGCGATGCGGTCGAGGAACTGGATGGCAGTGTTGGCACTATCCTTGAAACTCTTGAGCGCCTTGATCTTGCCGAGAATACGGTTGTCATATTCACGAGTGATAACGGACCCTGGTATGAGGGAAATCCTGGAGGCTTACGCGGCCGTAAGGGCATGAGCTATGAGGGCGGGTACAAGGTGCCTTTCCTCATGCGATATCCCGGGCGAGTTGAGCCTGCAACGGTCAATGATGCCCCGGCTATGGGGATTGATTTGTTGCCTTCGATATTTGCAATGGCCGGTGTCCGCCTGCCTGATGACAGAGTGATTGATGGCATCAGCCTGGTTGACGAGACCGGTGCTCCCCTGGCGAGTGACGTTGATCGCGGACCGATTTATTTTTTCAGCGGATATGACTTTGAGGCTGTGCGTCAGGGGCGGTACAAATTGATTGAACGCAACAGCACCTATGGGTGGCCGATTCCTCTCGACAAACCGGTCGGCTTTGCGGCAGTGACAATGCCCCGATATTCACCTGAAGGTGACGAGCGATCGATTCCGAAACTCAATTCCTGGCCAAAACTCTACGACGTCAATCTGGATCCGTCCGAGGCCTACAATCTTTCCGAATTGTATCCCGACGAGGTGACACGACTTGAAGAGCAACTTGAAACCTGGCGCACAGAGTTCTATCGGGATCCTCGTGGGCGCCAGTGAGGCAGATTGGGCAACCGTCATTCTCCGGCTAACGTGACAAACGAGTCACTAAATCCCTATAGGTCGGATCATCGGGAAAGACTCTCGCCAGCCGTTCAGCGTATTTTTGCAGTTCAGGAAAATCATGTTGTTGATTGGCAAGAGTTAATCCCAGGTTCAGAAGGTCCGGATCAAACGGGTACTCCTCCAGTGCAGTATCCAGTATTGTGTGGGCCTTTGCGAGATGACCGTAGGATTGAAGGGCCACCGCGTAGACATATGAAAATCGAGCAGTAATGGGGGCCTGTTTTGCTGCGGCCTCCAAATGAATCATGGCCTCAACAGTGTTTTTCTGGCGAATGTAGGCAAGGCCCAAAGCATGGTGGATTGAAGCATCTCCCTTCGTGGTCTTGAGCCCCTCAAGCAAAACATTCATTGCCTCTTCGTCTTGACCCTGCATCCGCAGAAGTTCCGCGAGGTTTACCCATGAAGGTGCAAAGGCAGGATCTATGTCCATGGCTTTTCGATAAGCTGCGGCGGCTTTTTCCATGTCACCTTGCCCCTGATAGACGAGAGCACGGTTGAGCCGTCCTTCGCCACGCCAGGCACTTTCTTCATTGGCCTCAAGAAGCTCAGCCATTGCCACTTTGAATGTCTCTGACAATTCATCTGACATGGCTGCCTGGGGGATGTCAGCAAGGGCAGTTGCCGCCTCAATTCGAACGGCTTTCAGGTCGTCCGAGAGTAGCGGTGCGAGATAGTCCACGCGTTCCTTTTCTGAAAGCATGGTCAGAGCCCTGATTGCTCCCATACGAAGAAGAGGCTCCTCACTTGACAAGTGCGACCTGGCAACCGAGATCAAGGCGAGATCAGCTACGCCAGGCACAAGGCTGAGGGCTGTTGCCCTGGTCAGCGCGGGCTCCGCCTCGTCTTCGATCAGGTCCCGCAGAGGCTTCCGGGCAGCAGGGTCGCGCCGACGTGCTGCGGAAAGAGCCCTGATATGAGACGCTGCATCGGGCTCTGATCCATACCACCGCGTGATATGTCCGGCGGCAGTATCGTTGGTCATGTCCTTGTGGCACCTGGTGCAGGCGTTTGGCGTGTTCAGGTCCCGGGATAAATCCGGGCGAGGAACTTTGAAGCTGTGATCCCGACGTGCGTCGATACCCATGTAAGTTGTTTCTGGCATGTGGCAATTGACGCAGAGGGCTCCGGTTGATCCGCTTTGATGGCGGTGATGGACAGGGGCGTCGAAAATCTTTGGAGAATGGCAGGTCGTACATAGTGAGTTGCCATTCTGCTTGAGATCCAGACTGTGGGCGTTATGACAATTGGTGCAGGTCACCCCGGCTGCCGCCATTTTGCTTTGCATGAAAGAGCCCCAGACGTAAACTTCATCAAGGATTTGCCCGTCTGGATGATACAGGCCAGGGTCGAGAAGACCAGGAGAAAACTGATCCAGAAAAGCGAGACGTGGATCAATATGTTTGGTCAACGGCGTGCGGCGCGAATGGCATGCTGCACACACAGCAATCTCACCTTTCTCGTGCGATTCACCCTGGTTTCTGGCGGTGTGTTCATCGTCATCACGTTCAAACCTTGTTTTCTGCGAATCCGAAAACCGGAGAACATTGTCACTGGCAGAGCCTTTATCAAACACCTTTGTCGAACGGACTATATCATTCATTGCTTCAATGTGAGTTTTGGTTTCACCATGGCAGGAGGCACAGGAGACATTGATGGCGGAAGCTGTCGAGCTAAAAAGGTCATTCGACACATCATAATTTCGAGAGAGACCTGATGAATGGCAGTCTGCACACATACCGTTCCAGTTTTGACTTGGCGAAAGCCAGTGCAGCCGATCCCCGCGCGGTGTTACATTTTCCTCATAGAGGTGAAACCAACGATCTCCGCCCTCAGATGCTGATCGCGTATCCCAGGCCCATGGGAGAGCTTGCAGTTTTCCTTGTTTGGTTTCAACGAGATATTGTTGCAGGGGGAAAACACCAAAAGTATAACGAATACGGAATGTCTCTTGTAATCCCGGTTTGTCAGTTTGTGAAACAACCGCCAGGAAGATATCGCCAGTCTGAGTAAATACGGTTTGCTCTCCCGAGTGGGTCAGTGCAACATTCCTGAAATCGCCCAAAACAGTTGATGTATTAGCATGATCCATGGCTTTGGCATGGTGGGACTTGCGCCAGGCAGTGACCTCGGCCCGGTGACAGGCCGCGCAAGCCTCTTCATTACTGTCGGCAACAATTAGTGGTGCGGCGTTTGCCACCGTATGCATACCCCATAGGGCAAGTACGAGTATTGAGACAGGGGTTCTGAACACGTTTTTCTCCACTGTGAACTCTAGGGTCAGGACTCATTAAATCCACCATATGACGATAGCCGCAATACAGATCGCTGAGAAGTAGGTGTGAGAGCAACGGTCAGACACATAAGACGCGGACGCCCCTGTCCGTCGCAAACCGCATGCAGCTTGCTGTTCAAGCCGCCTTTTGTGCGGCCAATGTCGCGGGGAACATCCCCTTTTTTGCCAGACTGGCGGCTGTTCGGTGGGCTTTCAGGTGCGTGGCATCAATCTGTAGCTGCTCAGGCGCATCGTGATCCGTCGCCAGACTTGTGAAGATCCGGTCGAAGACCCCCATCTCACTCCAGCGAATGAAACGATTATAAAGGGTCTTGTGCGGACCATATTCCTTTGGGGCGTCACGCCACTGAAGGCCACGTTTTAGCACGTGAATAATGCCGCTGATCACTTTCAAATCGTCAACCCGCGGCACGCCATGCGGCTTTGGAAAACAGGGCTCAATACGTTCGAGTTGATCGGGCGTCAGATAGAACAGGTCATTCATCAGAAAAGAATCCTTTTCTTCAATGAATCACAGCTCAAACCCTTTGGGAATCCTCAAAATTAATAGGTCCTGAGCCTAGTTCAATTGTCAGGTTTCGTAGTGAACAAAAAACCCTACAAGGCGCTATTTCCGAGGGCCTGCGAAAAGTGAGTTCAGAGCAAAGCCAACCACGAAGATCCCCAAAACCGCTTCAACCGAGACTATCATTCGCAGGGTATCTGTTGTCGGGACCGTTTCGCCATAACCTAATGTAGTGATGGTGACGGCGCTGAAATATATGCTTTGAACAAAAGATTCCAACGGCGAACAAAACATGTCACGAAACCTCCAATAGTCACCCGCAAATGCCAAAATTGAGGTGACATAAACTACTAGCCAGAAGACAACAGGAATTCTCGCGAACGGATGATTCAATAACTTACTGACATTCAACGCAAAGCGGCTCCTTTCTATATCTGCCTCCTTCAGGGAATCTTCGAAATACTTATCGAGGTTGCCAACATCCTTTCCACGAACTTTTCCATTATACACTCCATCTTCTTCCAGCTTGATAGTGTGGACAAGTCCAAGGCTGGGAATCGTCATTTGAAGTTCAATAAACTTGTAAGGCATATGGCGTACACGTATTTGCACCGAGCGACCTACATTCTCCGATGAAATATATGCTTCAACTCTCCCTCGCTCATCTGCATAGCCCTTAAAAATTGCTTTGCTCTCATCCTTGGGGTCATCTCCTTCATAAAAGATGAGTATAGTTGTTCCGCTTTCTTCCTTTGTTTTCGCCTCTGGCTCGCTCGGTATAAGCCCATTGATCAAAATCGGTATCTCTCTTACAGGCTTCCTCGACAGAAAATATCCGGCGCCCACAAGCAATACCGTCGTTAATGGCGCCCATATCAACATCGACTTTCCTTCCGATAATCGCAATCTGGAGAATCAGGTTTGAATCGCCGAAAAGAAGCAAGATCTTTATTCATTTTTGAGTAACATTAGCCATTGGCTTTTTAGCCCCCACCTCCGATCGCCGTCAAATCTCTCAAATTCATACAGCAAGTCGCCAAAGTAACACCAAGCCGTAGTGCCAGCACCTTCCATACGAATCTGGAAAAGAGTTGTTCTCTGGAAAGACGAAACAAAATTCTCACAAATCAGTTTCTGAGTGACAGAAAACGGCGGTCCGCTTAGCACTTCTCTCAAGCGAGCCGAATGTCACCCATCTGGAGAAAATCCGACGTGTGAGGGCGTTCTGTGGGTTCTCCATCACGTTGGAGAGAAAAAGCAATAGATCGACCCTAACGTAACCCATTGACTTCGCCCGTAAAAACAAAGGGACCCAAATGGGTCCCTTATACAGATTAGTTGCTTTGAAAAATCTGGTGGAGCTAGACGGAATCGAACCGACGACCTCTTGCATGCCATGCAAGCGCTCTCCCAACTGAGCTATAGCCCCTTAGTCAGATCGTGCCGGGTCTTCTTTGGGTGGAAGGCCCCTGCGGTTTTACGAATACGAAATCTGCTGCGCGGCGGCGGCCCGACTGCGGGATCCCGAGCGCAGCGCCAGCCTTAATTACTCATCTTTCGTCTTGTCGAGGTCCGGAACAATAGTCGCGGCAACATCGTCTTCGTCGTCATCAAAATTAACCAGTGTCGTATTGTCGTCTTCATTGTCGTCATCGTCGTCGTTTGCCGCGAGGTCGACATCAATCTCTGTAATACCCGCTTCATCATCGTCGTCGCCGTCGGGCACAACAGCCAGACCGTCTTCATCAACCTCGACCGGCATCTTGACCATACCTTCGGCGGTGACTTCCTCGACGCCGGTCTCTTCTTCTTCATCATCATCGCTGTCGGCTTCCGCCGGCTTGGGCTTGGGTTTGGGTTTTTCCGCTTCGACGACACGCTTTTTCGACTTCAGCAGAATTTCCGGCTCAAAGCTGTGTTCGCATTTCGGGCATTCGCAAGGCATCTTGCCAAGATCATAAAACCGCGCCTCGCATTCCGGGCAGGTGCGTTTGGTTCCGAGTTCTGGTTTCGCCACAAGTAAATCCTTCTGCCGCGGGACGGGGTGTAACGCGCCTTGCGCACCGATCCGCCAACAATTGAGATGAGGTTGCGCACCCTTTGCCACGGATTTTCGGGCGAGTCAAAAGGTAATCGTCCGGGATTAACACCCCGATTGACCGGCGATTAGCCAGCGACAGACCAACCCCGGATTGCCAAGCGGGGCCAGGAGAGCTAAGTTCCGCCGCGCGCAGTAAAATCCCCCGAGCCAATTCTTCCTGAAAACCGGGGACCGAGGACAAAACAGACCCGCCCATGACCTCATCAACAAGCCTTTCGCCCGCTCCGCTGCGATCTTCCGGATCAACCGACCTCAAGGGCCGCGTCACCGTCCCCGGCGACAAGTCGATATCCCACCGTGCGCTCATGTTTGCCGGTCTTGCTATCGGCAAGAGCCACATTACCGGCCTCCTCGAGGGCGAGGACGTGCTGGCAACCGCCGCCGCCATGCGGGCGCTGGGGGCAACTGTCACGAGGATGGGGGATGGCGTCTGGGAGGTGCACGGCACCGGTGTGGGCGGTTTGCGCGCGCCGGCCACTCACATCGACATGGGAAACTCCGGCACCGCCGTCCGCCTGCTCACCGGGCTTCTGGCGACCCATGACCTCACGGTCACCTTCACTGGCGATGCCTCGCTCTCCTCGCGGCCCATGGAGCGGGTCTTTGCCCCTGTCGCGCTCTTCGGGGCGCAGATCATGGCGGCCGAAGGCGGCCGTCTGCCGTTTACCATGCAAGGGGCGGCGCGGCCGCTGCCGGTCACTTATGAACTCCCCGTCGCATCAGCGCAGGTCAAGTCAGCCGTGCTGCTGGCCGGGTTGAACACGCCGGGCAACACCGTGGTCATTGAGCAGATCCCGACCCGCGACCACACGGAAATCATGCTGCGAAATTTCGGCGCTGATCTTGACGTGACACAAGCCGATGGCAAAACCCGCATAACGCTCAAGGGCCCGGCTGACCTGAAAGCCTGCACCGTCGACGTTCCCGGGGATCCCTCGTCGGCGGCCTTTCCTGTTGCCGCAGCGCTGCTCACCCCCGGTTCGGACCTGACGGTGGAAAACGTCTTGATGAACCCGGCGCGCACCGGCCTCTTTACGACGCTGCTCGAGATGGGCGCTGATCTTACGTTTGAAAACCAGCGTGACGCAGGCGGCGAAAAAGTCGCCGACATCAAGGTCCGCTATGGCCCGCTGAAGGGCACCGCAGTACCGGCGGACCGCGCGGCCTCCATGATCGACGAATACCCGGTTCTGGCCGTCATTGCCGCCATTGCCGAGGGCGAAACCCGCATCACCGGGGCACAGGAGCTGAGGGTCAAGGAAAGCGACCGCATCGCCGCCATGGTCACTGGCCTGGTCGCCAACGGTGTCAAGGCGGTGGAGCTGGACGACGGCATGGTCATCACCGGCAGCGGCGGCGCCCGGCTCGGTTCTGCCAATTCAAGCGGCGTCACGGGCGGCGCCCGGGTCGAGACGGGGCTCGATCACCGCATCGCCATGTCCTTCATGGTGCTGGGGATGGCCGCTGACGAGCCTGTGGAGGTCGATGATGCCGGCCCGATCAACACCTCTTTCCCGGGGTTCGCAGACCTTATGAACCAGCTTGGGGCAAAGATCGGCGCACCATCGTGACCACAGACCCCCAGATCATCGCCGTTGACGGTCCGGCTGCCTCGGGCAAGGGAACCCTGGCGCGTGCCCTGGCAGCGCACCTGGGGTTCCACTACCTCGATACCGGCGCGCTTTACCGCGCCGTGGGCCTCGCCATGCTGGATGCCGGGCTCGACCCGCACCATGAGGCCAATGCGGTAAAAACCGCAGAAATCCTCGATATTGACGGCATTGATGATGCCCGTCTGCGCACCGACCAGATCTCCGAGGCCGCCTCGATCGTTGCCGCCATGCCAGGCGTCCGCGCCGCAATCCTCGATTTCCAGCGCAGTTTTGCCAATAAACCGCCGGGCGCCATCCTTGATGGCCGCGATATCGGAACGGTCGTATGTCCCGCAGCCCTCGTGAAGCTTTATGTCAGCGCGAGCCCGCAAACCCGCGCAAACCGCCGTTTTCTGGAGCTCAAGGCCAGAGGCGAGGACGTCACCGAAGCCGGAGTTCTGGCCGATGTTGTTGCCCGCGACGCCCGCGACGCAAATCGGGCCCATTCACCGCTCAAACCGGCGGAAGATGCGCACTTGCTTGATACGTCCAACTTGAGTATAGAAGCCGCGTTCCGCGCTGCCCTGGATGTCATTGAGCAAATTTTGCCGCCAGACGCAGATAGGCGTTAGCCGACCTCCCCTCACATCAATGAATGCGAGACAGGTTTGGCGCTGCAACTTTCAGCGGATCACACAAAAAGACACCGAAAGTTTTGCAGGCCATGGGGCTTGTGGAGCAAGACCGCCGGCGCAAACCGGCTGGCCAAACCACTAACTGAACTGGAACATAAATGTCTGAAACACAAACCAGCGGCTTTAATCCGACAACTGAGGATTTTGCTGCTCTTTTCGACGCAACCTGGGCTGAAGATACAGCCAAGGAAGGAAGCGTTATCGAAGGTACGATTATCGCCATTGAGGCCGACCAGGCCATCATCGATGTCGGCCTGAAAATGGAGGGCCGCGTTCCTCTCAGAGAATTCTCCATACCGGGCCAGGATCATGGCCTTGAAGTTGGCTCCAAGGTTGAAGTTTACCTCGAGCGCATCGAAAACATGCAAGGCGAAGCACAGCTTTCTCGCGAGAAAGCCCGCCGTGAGGAAAGCTGGATCAATCTTGCCAAAGCCTATGACGCAACCGAGCGCGTGCAAGGTGTCATTTTCGGCCGCGTCAAGGGCGGCTTCACTGTTGACCTCGACGGCGCCGTGGCCTTCCTGCCAGGCTCACAGGTTGATATTCGCCCGATCCGCGATGTCACACCGTTGCTCAACATTCCGCAGCCATTCCTCATCCTCAAGATGGACAAGCGCCGCGGCAACATCGTTGTCTCGCGCCGCGCCATTCTTGAAGAAACCAGAGCCGAACAGCGCACCGAGCTGGTTGCCAACCTTGCCGAAGGCCAGGTCGTCGAAGGCGTGGTCAAGAACATCACCGATTACGGCGCATTCGTCGATCTTGGCGGTGTCGATGGCTTGCTCCACGTTACCGATATTGCCTGGCGCCGGGTCAACAACCCGTCCGACGTCCTCACGATTGGCGAGACCGTCAAGGTACAGATCGTTCGCATCAATCAGGAAACCCAGCGCATCAGCCTTGGCATGAAGCAGCTGCAGTCCGATCCATGGGAAGGCGTTGCCGCCAAGTATCCGATTGGCACCAAGTTCACCGGTCTGGTAACCAACATTACCGATTACGGTTCGTTTGTTGAACTCGAGCCAGGTGTCGAAGGTCTGGTCCACGTCTCTGAAATGATCTGGGTCAAGAAGAACGTTCACCCCGGCAAGATCGTGGCAACCTCGCAACAGGTTGAAGTCATGGTCCTGGAAGTTGATCCTGCCAAACGCCGTATTTCTCTCGGCCTCAAGCAGTGCAACGATAATCCGTGGTCAACCTTTGAAGACCGCTTCCCGCAGGGCACTCAAATCGAGGGGGAGATCAAGAACATCACCGAGTTTGGTCTCTTTGTCGGTCTTGATGGTGACCTCGACGGTATGGTTCACTTGTCAGATCTCGACTGGAACCGGTCCGGCGACGAAGCTCTTGCCGAATACAAGAAGGGCGAGATGGTCAAGGCGGTTGTCCTCGACATCGACACCGACAAGGAACGCATCTCGCTGGGCATCAAACAGCTTGAAGGCGACCCGCTGGAAGCAGCCGGTGATATCCGCCGCGGATCCATTGTCACCTGCACCGTCACCGCAGTTCAGGACGGCGGGATTGAGGTAGAAATCGCAGATGGGGTTAAGGCCTTTATCCGCCGTTCCGACCTGTCCCGCGATCGTGCTGACCAACGCCCCGAGCGCTTCGCCGTTGGCGAAAAGGTCGATGCAAAGGTCACCACCTTTGACCGCTCCAGCCGCCGCGTCTCCCTGTCGATCAAGGCCCGCGAAGTCGATGAAGAGAAGGAAGCCGTCAAGCAGTATGGCTCCTCCGCTTCAGGGGCGACCCTTGGCGACATTCTGGGCTCCGCCCTGAAGTCCTCTGCCAAAGACGATAGCAAAGACAAGGCTGACGGCGAGGACGAGTAAGACCTCAACCCCGCAAGATCAGCAGACGAACACGAAAGGCCGGTGCTTCAAGCACCGGCCTTTTTTGCATTCAGGCCATGGCCCCTTGCTCAGGTATCAAATTCGGCTCTATAGTCCGGTGAAGGCAAAGCGCGCGGCACCCTGCAACCGAACCGGAAATGTCCATGACCTATACCCATCCAGACTATCTGATTTCAACCGCCGACCTTGCCGAGACTCTCAAAGCCAACCCGGATGGACTGCAGATTTTTGACGCCACCGTCAATCTGGTTCCCGCCGCAAAAGGATACAAGGCGGTTTCCGGTCTGGAAGACTGTCAAAAGGCGCATATTCCAGGCAGCGCCTTTCTTGATCTCATCAAGGATCTGTCCAACACCGCGAGCAGCTTCGGATTTACTCTTCCTGCGGACAATAAGCTCCAGGCCGCATACCGGGCGGCCGGGATCAACAACGACAGCCAGATCGTACTCTACAGCACCGGCCACATGATGTGGGCGACCCGGGCCTGGTGGATGCTCCATTCATCCGGCCACACCAATGTCGCCGTTCTGGATGGCGGTTTTGCCAAATGGAACGAGGAAGGCCGACCTGTCTCCGATGCGCCGGCCTCCTTTGCGGAAGGCGATTTTGCGGTTAAACCCGATCCCGCACGCTGGGCCGATCAGACACGGGTCATTGAAGCCATCAATGATGCAGGCACATGCACCATCAACGCTCTTGCGCCGGACGTCTATACCGGCGAAGCCGCCCACAGCTATGGCCGCAAGGGTCATATCGAAAACTCGAAAAATGTTTTCTACGGTGACGTTCTGGACAAGGGGTGCTTCAGATCCGCCGAAGACCTGAAGGCACTGTTCTCAGCAAAGGGCGTTCTCGACAACCCCCACATCATCGCCTATTGCGGCGGAGGCATATCTGCGACCATCGACGCCCTCGCCCTGACCCTCATCGGCCATCCTGACGTGGCGGTCTATGACGGCTCCATGAGCGAATGGGCATCAGATGAAAGTCTGCCGCTTGTTACCGGCGCCTGAGCGCCCGGACTGCTTCAAAAATACCACCTGGGACAAAATAACCCAACATAATGAAAGACTTAAGGTCTGAAAGGCTTGACGGCGAAGGCCTGCTTTGGCACGTTAACCGCCGAACAACAAGGGGTTGGGGCTGCAAGAGATGGTTGCGGGCCGCGATCCTGGTATAATTCAAGACAAGTTTCAGGGAAAATTTCAGGGGCTTAGGCGATGATTAAATCTGAACTCGTAACCATACTGACCGACGCCAATCCGCATCTGTACCAGCGCGATGTGGAGTGCATCGTCAATACAGTCTTCAACGAAATTGCCACCGCCTTGACTCGCGGGGAGCGCGTTGAACTGCGCGGATTTGGCGCCTTTTCTGTCAAGAAGCGCCCGGCACGGATCGGCCGCAATCCCAGAACCGGAGAGCCCGTGTCCGTATCGGAAAAACACGTTCCCTTCTTCAAGACTGGCAAGGAGTTGCGGGACCGCCTCAACGACAAAAAGCGCGAGGAAGAAAATGGCGCCGCGCCTGACGCTTCCGCTTCGCCAACCTTTTAGGCTCGCCGCCCGCCAGAATCAAACACAGAATCAAACACAGAATCAAATTCGGAACTTGGTTCGGAATTTAATCCAGGATTGATTTAGAGGATGAAACTTTCAACTCTCCTGATTGCCGTGCCCGCCCTGGCCCTTGCGCTCATCGTAGCCATTGCAAACCGCGGCTCTGTCACCCTCAGCATTGATCCGTTTTCTGCAACGAGCCCGGTCATCGCCTTTGAGCTGCCGCTCTATCTTCTCATCTTTGCAGCGCTCCTGATCGGCGTTCTCATTGGCGGCTCGTCAGCCTGGATCGGCCAGATGGGCTCGCGCAAGAAAGCCCGCAAAAATGCCCGCGAGGTCAAACACCTCACTAAAGACATCGAACGCCGCGAGACCGCCAGTGCAGAAAAACCCGCCCCCGAGGCCAAAGAAGCTCAAAAGCGACTTTCGTAGCCCTCTTGAAGAGTGCCTGGCACGCCCACCTCTGCTATAAGCCCCCCCCATGAACAAACCAACTACCATTCAGGCCAAGATCTGCGGCCTCAGGACCGAAGAGGACGTGCGCGCCGCCGTCACGGCAGGCGCCGCTTTCGTCGGCTTTATGCATTTTCCAAAAAGCCCGCGCCATATCGAACCCGCAGACGCCGAGAAACTGGCGCGCCTCCTGCCTGAAACCGTCAAGGCGGTCGTAGTCCTCGTGAACCCGAGCGACGCCGAGGTCGCGCGCGCCGCCCTTTGGGCTGATTTTATTCAGCTCCACGGCGACGAGACGCCGGAGCGCTCCCGCGAAATCCGGCGCCTCGCAGGCAAGCCTGTCATCAAGGCCATGGCGCTGGAGAGCGCGGACGATCTGGCCAGGGCCGCTCTTTACCAGGAAACAGCAGATATCTTGCTGTTTGACGCAAAAACCCCTACATCGGGAGACCTTCCCGGCGGGAACGGTATCGCTTTCGACTGGCGCATTCTGGCCGGATCGAGGATCGACACACCCTGGATGTTGTCAGGCGGCCTTGACGCGGCGAATGTGGCAGAAGCCGTTCGCCTCACCGGAGCAAGGATGGTTGATGTCTCGTCCGGCGTCGAACAGACCCGCGGGGTGAAATCTGCGGCAAAGATCAAGGCCTTCCTCAGGGCAGTAAAAGAAGCGAGTGTTTGATGAGTAAGCAGAAATCCGAAAGACCAAACTCCCCGGAAAGGCCGAACTCTTACGTCAGCGGTCCCGACGAGGAAGGCCGCTTCGGTATTTTTGGCGGACGCTTCGTTGCTGAAACCCTGATGCCGCTCATCCTCGACCTTGAGGAAAACTATGAGGCCGCCAAAAAGGACCCGGCATTCAAGGCGGAGATGGATGATCTGTGGACCCACTATGTCGGACGTCCCAGCCCGCTCTATCACGCCGAACGCCTGACGGCACATCTCGGCGGCGCCAGGATTTATCTCAAGCGCGATGAGCTCAACCATACCGGCAGCCACAAGGCCAATAATGTACTGGGCCAGATCCTGCTTGCCAGGCGCATGAAACGCACCCGCATCATTGCCGAAACAGGCGCTGGCCAGCACGGCGTTGCAACAGCGACCTTTGCCGCGCGCTTCGGCCTGCCCTGCGTCATCTATATGGGCGCGACCGACATTGAACGCCAGAAACCCAACGTCTTCCGCATGAAGCTTCTCGGCGCAGAGGTCGTGCCCGTCTCCTCGGGCACCGGCACCCTGAAAGACGCCATGAACGAGGCTCTGCGCGACTGGGTCACCAATGTTGAAGATACCTTCTACATCATCGGAACCGTTGCGGGCCCGCACCCCTATCCGGCCATGGTGCGTGACTTCCAGTCGATTATCGGCAAGGAAGTCCGGACACAGATGATAGAGGCCGAAGGGCGCCTGCCCGACACGCTGGTCGCCTGCATTGGCGGCGGCTCCAACGCCATGGGCCTTTTTCATCCTTTTCTCGACGATGAAAGTGTCAAGATGATCGGTGTCGAGGCGGCCGGACGCGGCATCGACAAGGGCGATGGTCACCACGCCGCATCGCTGTCCGGCGGACGGCCGGGCGTTCTGCATGGCAACCGCACCTATCTTCTTCAGAACCCGGACGGTCAGATCATTGATGGCCATTCGATATCGGCTGGTCTGGATTATCCTGGCATCGGGCCCGAGCATGCCTGGCTAAGCGAACAGGGCCGCATCACTTACGTCGCCGCCACTGACACCGAAGCTCTTGAGGCGTTCCAGCTCTGTTGTCTTCAGGAAGGCATCATCCCGGCGCTTGAACCGGCCCATGCCCTGGCCCACGTCATCAAACACGCGCCGACCTTGCCGAAGGATCATCTGCTGGTCATGAACATGTGTGGCCGCGGCGACAAGGATGTCTTTACCGTTGGTGCCGCTCTGGGGGTTGAGATCGAATGACCAACCGGATCGACACAAAGTTTGAGCAACTGGCCGCCGAAGGGCGCGGCGCTCTTGTCGCCTATTTCATGGCCGGGGACCCTGATCTTGAAACCTCGCTGGCCCTTCTCAAGGCCATGCCCGAAGCCGGCGCGGATATCATCGAACTTGGCATGCCGTTCACCGATCCCATGGCCGACGGCCCGGCCATCCAGAAAGCCGGCAACCGGGCACTCAGAGCAGGCCAAACCATGCAAAAAACCTTTGATATGGTGCGCTCGTTTCGGCAAGGCAACGATACGACCCCGATCGTTCTCATGGGCTATTACAACCCGATTTACTCCCGGGGTGTCGAGACTTGGATTAGCGAAGCCAGGGCCGCCGGTGTGGACGGCATGATCATCGTGGATCTGCCCGCCGAAGAGGACGCCGAGCTTTGCATTCCGGCGGTCGAGGCGGGCCTGGCCTTTATTCGCCTCGTCGCGCCGACAACAAGCGAAGCGCGGCTTGCAACAGTGCTTAATAATACCTCGGGTTTCGTCTATTATGTCTCGGTCACCGGCATCACCGGCGGGCGGACCGCCGGCGAGGATGAATTGAAACCGGCACTGGCCCGCCTTCGCGCCCACACGGACTTGCCGCTGGCTGTCGGGTTTGGCATCAAGACGCCAAAGGACGCGGCGTCAGCTGCGCGGCTGGCCGATGCTTCGGTTGTCGGCACGTCGATTGTCGCAAGGCTTGCTGAGTGCCTTGGCAAAGACGACAGGCCAAAGCCCGGTGTCGATGTGACGAAAGAAGTAACTGCGCTTGTCGCAGAGCTTGCGGCAGGCGTGCGTGGCGCTCGCAAAAGTTAGAGAATTAAGGGAGAACGGCAGATGAACTGGCTAGACAAGATGACCCGGCCCAAGCTGTCGGGATTTTTTAAAAAGCGCGAGACGCCGGACAACCTTTGGCACAAGTGTCGCAAATGCGGCGAGATGGCGTTTCATCGTGATCTGGCGGCCGCACGTTATGTCTGCCCAAACTGCGATCATCACATGCGCCTTGGCCCCGATGCACGGCTCGAAAGCGTCTTCGATGATGGCGCCTTCGAAATCATTAAAACCCCGGAGGCCCCGGTCGATCCTTTGAAGTTTCGCGATGAAAAGAAATACACCGACCGCCTCAAGGCTGCCCGCGCCAAAACCGGTGCGGCGGACGCCTTTGCCATCGCCGTTGGCAGGATTACCGGCCAGGAAACGGTGGTTCTGGTTCAGAATTTCGAATTCATGGGCGGCTCGCTTGGTATGGTTGGCGGTGAAAGCGTTGTGCGCGCCGCCGAGAAAGCCGTCGCCCGCAAGGCACCGTTCATCCTCTTCGCTGCCTCCGGCGGTGCCCGCATGCAGGAAGGCGTTCTGTCGCTTATGCAAATGCCGCGCGCCACGGTGGCCGTTGACCGCGTGAAGGAAGCAGGGCTGCCCTATATCGTCGTGCTCACTGATCCAACAACCGGCGGGGTCACCGCCTCCTACGCGATGCTTGGTGACATACATATTTCCGAACCGGATGCCCACATAGGTTTCGCAGGGGCCCGTGTCATTGAACAGACCATTCGTGAAAAACTGCCCGCCGGTTTCCAGCGCGCCGAGTTTCTTCTTGATCATGGCATGGTCGATATGATTGTCCATCGCCATGAGATGCGGGACACCCTGTCGCGGATCATTCGCCTTCTGATGACCAAAAACACCTGGGGACCAGGAGACGGTTCATCCCCCGAGCGCAGCACGCTTCCTGTACCCATTGATGCTCCGGCAGTGCCGTCAGTTCAGGCTGGCAAGGGAGCCGGTTAAACCCTATGGAAACCAGCGAGGACATCCTGAACCGGCAGATGGACTTTCATCCGCAATTTATCAACATGGGGCTCGATCGCATTCATCGCCTGCTCGAGGCTCTTGGCCGCCCACAGGATAAACTTCCGCCGGTCATTCACATCGCCGGCACCAATGGCAAAGGTTCAACCTCGGCCACGCTGAAGGCAATCTTTGAAGCCAGCGGCAAACAGGTTCACAGTTTCATCTCCCCGCACCTGGTGCACTATCACGAGCGCATTGTGTTGCGCGGCAAACCGATTTCTGAAAGCGCCCTCATCGACATTCTACTGGAATGTGAGGCCGCCAATGCCGGACAGGACATTACTCATTTTGAGTTGACCACCGCAGCCGCTTTCCTCGCCTATTCCAAAACCCCGGCTGACGTCTTGCTGCTGGAAGTCGGCCTTGGCGGGCGTTTGGATAGCACCAATGTCATTGACCACCCGGCCCTCTCGGTGATCACACCGGTGGCGCTCGACCATCAACAATTTCTCGGCAACGACATTGCCACCATCGCGGCGGACAAATCCGGCATCCTGAAACGAGGATCGCCCGCCGTTGTCGGCCCGCAATCGGACGAAGGCCTGGAAGCCATTCGCATCGAGGCCGAAAAGCTCGGTGTCGAGCCGGCCTTTTATGGTCAGGACTGGATGGCTTTCGAGGAACACGGCCGCATGGTCTATCAGGACACCAAAGGGCTGCTCGACTTGCCCCTGCCATCGCTCATTGGACGCCACCAGATCGCCAATGCCGGAACAGCCATCGCTGCGGTCCGGGCGCTGGAAGGCACCCTGATAGAAGACCCGCACTATGAAGAGGGTCTCAAGACCACAACATGGCCAGCCCGTTTCCAGAGATTGACCGGCGGCCATCTCGTTGACCTGGCCGGAAACGATGCCGAGCTCTGGCTCGACGGCGGACATAACCCCCATGCGGCGGCAGCCCTGGCCGAAGCCCTTGCAACCCTTGAAGAAAGCAGCCCCCGGCCACTCTATCTCATCACCGCCATGATGGAGCGCAAGGATGCAGCAGGCTTCCTTGAAGCCTTTTTCGGTCTTGCAAGGCACGTTGCCACCCTTGCAGTGCCGGGCGAGGACAGCACATACTCGGCTGAAGACCTCGCCGCCATCGCCGTCAAGAGCGGTCTTTCAGCAAGACCATTGCCGGACCTTGAAACCGCCCTGACAGATATCGCAAGCCGTGAAAAAGCCCCGCGCATTCTCATCTGCGGCTCGCTCTATCTGGCGGGCCATGCCTTGCGGCTCAATGGTGAAAGCGTCGGGGCTTGAGACGCTCCGCGTCATGCCGGATGCGGTGCAGCATGAAATGCTGCTCTGCTGGTCCGGTATCCATATGTGGGATATAGGCCCCGGACCAGCGCAAAGTGCGCCAGCAAAAGTGGAAACCGGTTTTACGCCCGGGCGCACGGAAGAGAGAACCGAACGCATTTTCAGTGAAAATGCGTTAGAGCATCACTTTGTGCTGCAAAGCATCCCGGGTGACAAACACAACAATCAGATCGACTCTTTGATCCAGCTGACAATCTGGCTCTTTGGCATGGCACCAACTTTCTGGGCAATCACCTGACCGTCCTGGAAGAGCAACAGGGTTGGAATGCCGCGCACGCCGTATTTGCCGGGAACACCAGGGTTCTCATCAATGTTGATCTTGGCGATCTGAATCTGGTCGCTCATTTCAGCGCCAATTTCTTCCAGCGCCGGAGCGATTTGTTTGCACGGGCCAAACCACTCTGCCCAGAAGTCGACGACAACGGGCTTTGATGCGCTAATTACATCTGTTTCAAAACTGTTGTCCGTTACATGCTGGGTGGTCATCGGGTCGTCCTTTGCTAAAACCGGGTTAGATACTTCAATCGTTCCGCCCGTCATTTCTGTCATCAGGCAGTACTGAGTCGCGACCTGTAAGAGTAGGAACGCCCCCTTCGAAGGTCAAGGTAAACGCCCTCAAATGGCCCCCGATGCGGTCAAATATCACAGAGCTGTCTTCAGCATCTTGAACACTGGCCGCAGAAATCAGCCAATTCTGTCAAGAGCTGCATCCATAAGGGGCCCGGGAATTTCCATCAGGCGCGGCCCGTCGGTCCACAAGAGCGCCGCCCTGACAACACGCCCGGGCAGGAGCGCCGACAGGAGCCCGCGATAGGCCGCCATTTGCATGACATAGACCGGCGACAGGTCCTCGATCCGGACCGGTGGCGGCCGATTGGTCTTGAAATCCACGATCAGAATTTCGACGTCGGTAATAACCAGCCGGTCGATACTGCCATTAAGATGAATATCGGTTCCCGGCAGGAGCCCGGCAACAGGCGCTTCGGCAAGCGAGCCGGGACCAAAGATCGGCGCGAAATCAGCATGACCAAGAACGCCCATCACTTCGTCCGCAATCGCTTCAGCTTGCGGTGGTTCAAAGCCGCGCGCCGGGTCTTCAAGGAACCGCTGCGCGGCACCGGCCCGCGCATCCTCCGGCAAGCCAGGCAGCAGTTCCAGTAATCTGTGTACCGCATTGCCGCGTCTAAATCGATCCTGCCCGGGAGCACTCAGCGGCGATAGCACGGAAGGCTCCGCAAAACCGGCCTCGTCCCCGTCAAGCGCGAGACCGAGTTGCGACGGTGCAAATTTTCGCGGCGGCGGTTCAGGTGAAACCTTTCTCCCGATCCATTCAGGCGCCGACAGGGGCTGCTTCACTTCGGTCTTGTCGCTTGCGGCCTCTGCCTTCGGCGTCTCCGCCAGATCCCGCTCAAGACGAAGTACCGGCGTCCCGTCAAACCGTCGGGCGGTTTTCATCAGCGGCGACAGGCTTCTTTCGGCAAGATCATACCAACACCCGTCGGGGCGTTTTTTCGACGTTTCATAGCCGGTAATATAAAGCCGATCCCGCGCCCGGGTCATGGCGACATAGAAGAGCCGGCGCTGCTCTTCAAGACGCCGCTCTCGCAAGTCTTCCTTGACCGTGCGGCCAAGGCTGTCGGCTTCATCCTTCGCCATGCCAAACAGAAGCCCTCTTTGCCCCGGCTCCCCGAAGCCCATCAGGGGCGGATCGCTGCGGGCAGTGGCCAGCGCGCAGGTGTCGGGCAAAAAGACGATGCGCCCTTCCAGCCCCTTGGCGCCGTGAACCGTCATGATCCGCACTTCCTTCGGCGCATGGTCGAAGTCGCGCTTGATCTCCGCCTGATCACCGCGCACCCAGGCCAGAAACCCCTGCAGACCGGGCGGCTCGAGCTGTTCAAACTGCAGCGCATGGGACAGGAACTCGTCGATCGGGTCGCCCGCCTCGGGCCCAAGGCGGCGCAGCAAACGTGTCCGCCCGCTGGTCTCAAAACTCGGGCTCAAACCAAGCGCTGCAATGAAAAATTCATAGGGCCGCAAGACCTCGACCCGCGCCAGAACATCACCGAGGAAAGCTGCAGGTTTTGCGAAGGCGGGTTCTTGCGCCCTTGCACGCAGAGCGGCCCAGAGCGACCCACTACGACCGTGCGAAAGATGAAACAGGTCATCTTCCGAAAGCTCTGCGAACGGGCTTCGCAGGACAGTCGCCAGGGTCAAGTCATCTTCCGGCAGAAGTGCAAATTCAGCCAGTGCCATC
The DNA here is from genome assembly GCA_030614785.1 of Alphaproteobacteria bacterium. Lineage (GTDB taxonomy): Bacteria > Pseudomonadota > Alphaproteobacteria > M2410 > M2410 > JAUWTJ01. The sequence goes on from JAUWTJ010000010.1 coordinate 42,365, forward strand.
AAGTCCATCACCGCAATCTGATCGGTCAAAACCATACGGTCGCGCCCGGCAACGGGGATCTTTTTCAGCTTCAGGGCCCGGATCATCTCGTCGACAAAACTGTTACGCCTTTGCACAAGAATGAGAATATCGCCCGCTTCAATGGGCGGGCCACCTGGCAGAACCGGTTCTTTCGCTTCAATCCAGTGAGCAATTTGCGCCGCGATATCATGAGCCACGATAGCCCGCGGCGCCTGGCGCGAAACCGCGTCGAGCGGCGCATCCCAGGGATCAGTAGCATCTTTTTCTTCGGGTCGGACCGCTGGCCAAAGCTCGACAAGGCCCGGCTCCGCCGCGCGGTCCGCCTCGTGCACCGGCACGCTTCCGGTCGCCGTCAGACCTTTGGCGTGCGCCGGGTCGGCAAAAACAGCGTCAACGGCGCGCAGCACTTCTGCCGTGGAGCGAAACGACAGGATGAGGTCAAGCTCGCAGAACGCCTGCCCGGCGTCCAGCGCCTGGTCTCTGAACTCGGCCCGCTTCTGCGCAAACATGCCCGGCTCGGCGCCCTGAAACGAATAGATCGACTGCTTCTCGTCGCCCACGGCAAACAAGGTGCGCGGCGCCTCGGAGCGCTCATCAAAGGCGCTCGCCCCGGAAAAGAACTCCTGCGCCAGCGCTTCCACGACACGCCACTGCCCGGGACTTGTATCCTGCGCCTCATCAACCAGAATGTGCTCGATGCCGCCATCAAGCTTGTAATGCACCCAGGCCGACGCCCCGACCGGCGAGACCAGATCACCGGTCCGGCGGATCAGATCATCATAGTCGAGCACGCCGCGCCGACGCTTGGCGCTCTCATAATGCTGGATAAAGGCATCACCAACACTGAGGACATCGAGCGTCAGGTAAAGGGTCACGAGACGCCGCAGGTTTTCTCGCACAGCCACGACCCGGGTCTGTTCCCGCAACAAAAACTCGGCGACATGCGGAAACGCTTCTGTCGGTTTCTTCGTCATCAACCGGGCGCGCGGCTCACCGGTTCCGGTAAGATAGAGGCGCTCATAATCTTCATAGGCGATCGCGCGATCCTGGCGCGCCAGAAACTCCAGCATCTTCTCCGCGTTCGCCTGATCCGTCTTCGTACCTTCGCCAAGACGCGCCGCCGCTTCGCGAAGCTCCGGTTCAAGCCGCGCCACGTCCGCCAGTGAGGCTTCAACAAGGTCGTCCGCATTACCTTCACCCGGCAAGGCCAATTGCACCCGCAAGTCCGCTTCAAGCCTGCCGGTGCCGCCAACCCTGTCAATGACGGCTGCAATATCGTCCTTGCGCCCGAGGATCTGGCGCATGAGATCTGAAAAAGCCGGGGCATCATAGCGTGCCGCCAGCCGGGTCAAAGCCTGGCCGAGCGCGCCATCGGGTTGTGCGACCGCATCGCCATAAAGCGCCATCTCGGCCTCACGCAGCAGCACCCGCGCCGAGGCATCATCCAGAACCTTGAAGCCTGGCGCAACGCCCGCCTCCAGCGGAAAGCGTTCCAGCACCGCCTGGCAAAACCCGTGCAGGGTCTGGATTTTAAGACCCCCTGGCGTGTCAAGCGCCCGGGCCAAAAGACGGCGCGCCGGATTGAGTTGGTCCGCATCGATATCGACGCCTTCAAGCTCCCGGAGTTCTTTCAGCAGGGCAGTATCATCGAGCGCCGTCCACAGTCCCAGGCGCTTGAAGAGACGATTGGCCATTTCCGCTGCAGCGGTCTTTGTAAACGTCAGGCACAGGATCTTTTCCGGCGGCGTTCCCGCCAGCAACAACCGGATCACCCGGTCGGTCAGAACCTTGGTCTTGCCAGTCCCGGCATTGGCCGAAACCCAGGCGGAATGCACCGGATCCGCCGCCTCGGTCTGGCGCGCCACAGTGTCCCGGCGTCGCTCCTCATCGGCTGATAAAAGGAGATCAGAGCTCATTCGCTTGCCCCCTCCTCAGCGCCATAGACCGACCATTCCCGGACCCGGGCCAGATGATCGTAAGCCCCCTCACGGGCTTCAAACATCGGCATGACGCGCGAGCGGTACACCTTTGCAGGATCATCATAAATCGCGATGAAGTTTTCCAACGCCTCGGCGGCCCGGGCAGCCAGCACCTCAATGTCCTTGTTGTGCCTTATAGCGCGGCCCGGCACACGCCCGCCCGAGACCTGCAAATGCGCCACTTCGCGCACATCAGGCTTGCCGACCCCTTCAAAGCCCCCGGCCAGCACCATCATCGCCTCGAGCGGCAATTGCGGCGCGAGGAGGGCCTTGACCTGGGACCCTGAAGGCACCTGACCCGTCTTGTAATCATAGAGCCCGACAAGCCCGTCCGTGAAGAGATCAATCCGGTCAGCCCGGGCATTGAGCGTGAAGGGACCAGCGGGACCATCAAACACCATCTGGCCCTTGACCTCGAGACCAAGAGGTTTGGCGCGCGCGCGCTGCAGGGTTTCGAACTCGATGAACCAGCGCGACAACCGGGCAAAGCGCGGCAGCCAGAACGCCAGCACTTCAGCTGACACGCCCTCTTCTTCAAAGGCCTTCCGGCCCTCTTCGATGAGCGCATCGAGATCACCGCCGCCGACCCCGTCCCGATGCGCCGCCACAAAGCGCTCAAGCGCCCGGTGCACCACGGTGCCCCGCGTTGCAGCCCCAACAGGGGCATCCAGCGGATCGAGCGCGCGCAGGTCCAGAATGCGTTTGGCATAAATGGCGTAGGGGTCACGCAGCCAGGTTTCAATTTCAGTGACCGACATGGACCGCGGCCGGGCTTCCAGCGGCGGCTTCGGGCAAGGCGGGTCAATTGGCGCATAATCCTGCGGCGTGTCGAGCACCCGCGCCCATGCAAGCCAGGGGGTCTGACTATCAAGGTGATGTTTGGCCTCCAGCCCGGCCAGCATATTCTCAAGCCGCATCAGCCAGCGCGAGGCCACAGTCGGTGCCCCGTCAACCTTGAGGCTACGGGTCAAAATAACATCCGTCGCTCCGGCCAGCTGGACGAAATCATGAGCGCTTTGGCCAATGCGGCGCTCCGGCTGAGACATGCCCAGCGCCGTGCGCATCGGCCGCGACAACCACGGGTCCGCCTGAACCGCCTGCGGCCAGACCTTCTCATTAAGACTGCCCAGGATAATGCGGTCCGCGCTTTGCAGCCGCGCTTCAAGCGGCCCCCAGATGAAAGCGCGCGGATGGACACTGCGAGTCTGACGCACCGTGCGCGGTTGCGCCAGCGCCCGGTAGAGCCCGGGATAATCGGCAGGCGGCAGGGTTTTGAGCGCACCGACTTCGTCCAGCAGCTCGGCAAAGAACACCATTGCCGCCTCACCGGCAGCGCCTGCCCACAGACGCGCCGCGCCGCTCACCGGCCCGTCATCAACAAAGGCGTCCGCCAGCGCTTCAGCCACGCGGATATGCCCTTCAACCAGCAGCCCGGGGGCTTCTTCGCCCTCTATCGTCAGTCCAGGCTCAAAGGCCGTCTCAAGGCGGTCCAGAAGCACGGCGAGATCTGACACTTTGCCGCCGGCCTGTTGCTTTTCCTTGCCCGCAAGACGGTGACGCAAACCATCCACGCCGCCACCGGGACGCACGCCGCGCAGACACAAAATTTCCAGACGCGCCGCCAGCGCGCGCAGCTGCGGCCTTGAATGGCCCAGCCCTGTAAGCGGATGTTTGAGCAAGGCGAGCAGCGGCACCGGCGCAAAGCCGCTTTCCACCACATCAAGGATACCCTGCAAAAACGAACCAACCGGGGTCCCCGTCAGCGGCACGCCCGCACTGTCATCAACCTCGAGATCCCAGCGTTTCAGCGCCGCCGAGACCCGGCGCGCCAGCCCCCGGTCCGGGGTCACCAGAGCGACAGATTTGCCCGGTGTTTCCATAGTTTCACGCATGATGAGCGCGATGGTCAGCGCCTCAAGTCGCGGATCATCGGCCTCAATGCGGGTAAGGTCGGCAAAGGCCGCGCCGAGTTTTTCATGCACGCCGGCAGCCTGCGAAAACGCCAGCCAGCCTTCTGTTGCCTCGGCTGGCAGCATGGCCTGGGACAGGATTGAGCGCCGCGCGGCCAGGCCCGGATCAACCGGGCTGCTGGTTGGCCAGGGCGCAACGTCGCTCCGCCCGACATCAAGCCCTTCCAAAAGCGCCTTCAACCCGAATTGCGGATGCGTCTCCTGCACCCGATCCCAGACCCGAGCGGGGAGGTCAAGGTCAAGCCCTGGTAAAACCAGCGCGCCCTCAACGTGAGTGAGCACCGCTGCCATCAGCATCTGCGTCGCCGGAATGGAGCCGGTTGACCCGGCGATGACAACCGGCCCATCGGGCATGTGAGCGCCCCATTTATCAGCCAGCTGACGAAGCACCGCGCTGCGCCGTGCAACCGGGTCCATGACGCCCAGTTCTTCCAGAACACCAGGCCAGTGTTCCGTCATGACTTTCAGAAACTCCAGAGTAGCTTTCCAGTGATCAGTAAGGTTTTCCGGCACCACATCGACAAGTTTGGCAATGTCAACATTCTCGGTCTGCACCGCATCGAAGAAGCGCATGAGATCGGCGGCAAGCGCCGCCGCTGTGGCCAGCGACAGCGGTTCGGGTGCATCACGAGGTCCCGCGATATAGTGCGCCAGAAGAAGCTGTCGCTTGAGCGGCGCGACCACCGGTTTCAGTCCGGCGCGCAAATCCTCAAACCCCGAAGCTTCGCCTTCGCCGCCCGCCAGATCATCATCGCCGACATCGCCAAGCGGCAGGATCTGCGGCATCAAGGTGACACCCGATGGCGCAAGGTCGGTAAAGGCCTTGCGCACCGCCAGCACCGCCCGCCGGGTTGGCACCAGCAATGTGACCCGCGCCAGAGCCAGCGGGTCCGCAGGGTCGCCGTATTGTGCCATGATGCCGGATGCCAGCGCCGCTGCAAAACTGTCGCTGCCCGCGATCGTGTAGATCTTTCCTTTTCGGGCAGCTGGCATGGTCATGGAGCGTCTCTCAGAACCTCGTCAATGGCCGCAACGTCGGCGGCAGAACTGGCGTGCAGCCAGCGCCCTTCGAGCTTGTGACCAAGAAGCCGCCCCTTCAGATTGAGCTGATCCCATATCCAGTTGTTGGAAAAAGCACCTTGTGGTGTCGCGTCAAACAGCGAGGGTTTCATCACCTGCACACTTGCGTACATGTAGTCTGCATCGCCGTCAGGAGTGCGACGTGTGAGTTTTCGTTCCTCATCCATATCAAAATCACCACGCCCGACAAATCCCACCGAAGTCTTGCAGTCCGCCACCAGCAACATACAATCGCATCTGTCCGGGTCAAACGCGTCCATCATGGCCTTGAGGTTATCCTTGCCATCCGGGCTCTCGATCCAGCCTGTGTCCGCGCTCATCACAAGGAAAGGATCCTCGCCGAGAAGCGGCAGAGCACGCTTGACGCCGCCGCCTGTATCAAGCAAGGCGTCACGTTCATCGGAAAAGACAATCCGCGGGCTCTTGCGACCCCTCAAATGCGCTTCCAGCATGTCCGCCATATAATGCAGATTGACGACCACCTCCTCGACGCCGGCTGCCTCCAGGCGATCAATCACATGGTCAATCAGGGCCCGTCCGCCGACTTCAACAAGCGGTTTTGGCCGATCGTCGGTGAGCGGCCGCATACGTCGTCCTTCACCGGCAGCCAGAACCATGGCCTTTTTAATCTGTACACTCATTAATGATCTCTCTGATCTTCAGGAAAATGCTGGTCGATCCAGGCCTTGTAGGATGACAAAACCGGATGGGCCAGATTGCGCTCAAGATAGACCCACATCCGCGGCAGATGAACCAGATAGTGATCCTTGCCATCGCGCTTCCACAGTCGACAGAAAATGCCGATGATCTTCGAAGCGCGCTGCGCGCCCAGCACGGCATAGGCGGTCCGAAACGACCCTGGATTGAGGTCTGGCCGATCTGCGAGATAGCCCTCAATGAGCCGCTCTTCCAGGTCAGCGGAAACATCCCGGCGCGCATCCTGAAGCAACGACATCAGGTCATAGGCCGGGTGCCCCAGAAGCCCGTCCTGATAATCGATAATGCCAATCGAAGCCGCGCCCTCCCGGTCCGGCAGTTCCAGCAGGTTCGGCGAATGAAAGTCGCGCAGGATGAGAACTTCCTTGTCGGTTTCGACGAAGTGGAAAAGGTCCGACCAGATATCCCGAAAAGTCGTCCGCGCTGCATCACCCAGGGTCTTCGAAAGACGCGCCGGAGCGTACCAGTCAAGCAAAAGATCAGCTTCAATCTGCAGTGCCGCCGGATCATAATGTGGCAAGGTGTAAGCACTGCCATCGGGCAGGGACAATTCCGGCGGACAGGTCTGCTTGTGGTGATGGACAAGCGCCTGGACCGCCCCGGCATAAAGCCCTGATTCGCGTTTGAGCGGCACCTCGGCTTCATTGATGAGGGGCGCGAAAAGCGCATCGCCCAAATCCTCGACAAGCAAAAATCCCTTGTCGAAATCAAACCCGAGAAGCTCGGGCGCAGAAAGCCCCTCGGCGCGCAGACGATTGCCGATCGCGGCGAAGGCACGGCAGCCCGAAGCAAGATGGGCAATCTCCCCGTAGGATTTTTGGCTCTCCCCGCCAGAAAGATTAAGCGGGGCATCAAGCGGATCTGTCGGATCATCCATCAAAACGGCCCGCCGCCCGTCCGCAAGGGATACCCGCTCATAGCGTCGGTGTGAGGCGTCTCCGGCAAGATGAGAACGCGACGCATTCGCCCATCCTGCTGCTTCGAGGAAACCAACAAGGTCACGGTCTCGCGCCTCGCTTGCAGCTCTAACCAGTGGAAACATCTGCAATCCTTTCTTGCCACAACGGGCTCGGCTTCAAGGTCACGTCGCGAATATCACTGCCCTCCCGGGTCTCAAGCACCAGATCAAGACGCTCGTCAGGCAACAGACTGGCCGCGCGTTCCGGCCATTCGATCAGCGAGATCCCGTCATCCAGCGCCTCTTCAAAGCCAAGCTCCCAAATGTCACTGGCGGTTTCAAGCCGGTAAAGATCAAAATGCCAGATCGAAGGGCCTCCCGTTACGGTTTCAGCCCCTCCGGGGGGAACATCATAAATCTGAACCAGGGTAAAGGTCGGGCTTGGCACGTCAAAGTCCGCCGCAGGCTCGCCGCCGCGCACGCAAGCCTTGCGAATAAAGCCGCGCGCCAGAACCGTCTTGCCCGCCCCCAGATCGCCGCGCAGCGTGATGACATCCCCGGCCTCGGCGAGCTGATAGAGCCGTCCGCCAAAATCCATCATGGCGGCCTCATCGACAATCTCAACTACACGGGTTTGCGGCGCTGCAGACAAACTGACACTCTCTTTGAAATTCTGTGATCCATGCCCGGTTGCGAGCCACTTAACTCACCGAAATACTTGATTCTGATGAAACGTTTCGACATTGTACCGACGTAATCGGGCGCGGCCGTCCTTCAGGCCCATACCTGCCCACATATACACTGAATCGCGAGACCCAGAGCCAATAATGACAGATGCAGCAACATCCCCAAACGAGACCTATGTCATCGTCGGTGCAGGCCATGCCGCCGGGCAGCTTGCCGCCAGCCTGAGACAGGAGGGCTTTGAAGGAAAGATCGTCCTGGTCGGCGAGGAAGCCCAGCTGCCCTACCAGCGCCCGCCGCTTTCCAAGAAATATCTCTCCGGCGAATTCGGCCTTGAGCGGGTTTATTTCAAGCCACCGGACTTCTATGACGCAGCCAAGGTAGAAACCCGTCTGGCAACGCGGGTCACGAGGATTGATCGTGATGCAAAAACGCTCACCCTCGAGTCTGGCGATACCCTCGGCTATAACAAGCTGGCGCTGACCACCGGCAGCCGCGTGCGCAAGCTTCCCATCCTGGGCGCTGACCTCGCAGGCACTCATTATCTGCGCACCGTCGATGATGTTGACGGCATGCGCTCCGGCTTCGAGCCGGGCAAGTCACTGGTCATCATTGGCGGCGGTTATATCGGCCTCGAAGTTGCTGCTGTCGCCACAAGTCACGGCCTCAAGGTGACCGTTCTGGAAATGGAATCCCGGGTCCTGAAGCGCGTCACCAGCCCCGAGCTCTCAGGCTTCTTTGAAGAAGTCCATTGCACCAGGGGCGTTGAAATCAAGTGCAAAACGGCGATTGCCGCCTTTGAGAGCGGCAGCGATGGCAAACTCGCTTTTGCGGTGACGGCAGACGGCGAGAAAATTCCCGCTGACATCGCCCTTCTGGGTGTCGGTATTTTGCCCAACACCGAGCTCGCCGCAGAGGCCGGCCTTGAAGCGCAAAACGGCGTCCGGGTTGACGAATTTTGCCGCACCGCAGACCCGGACATCTTTGCTGCGGGCGATTGTACCGATCACCCAAGCGCGCTTTACGATCGCCGTATCCGGCTTGAAAGCGTGCACAACGCTCTGGAACAGGCCAAGACAGCAGCCGCTGCCATGTGCGGCAACCTCAAGGCCTATGATCAGGTGCCGTGGTTCTGGTCCGACCAGTATGATCTCAAACTACAAATCGCAGGCCTCTCGACGGGTTATGACACGGTGGTCCAGCGCGGCGATCCGGCAACAAACAAGTTTGCACTTTTCTATCTCAAGGACAGTGTACTGATCGCCGTTGACGCGGTGAACGCGGCACCGGAATATATGATGGGCCGCCGCCTCATTGGCGATCGGGCAATAATTGCACCCGAACGGCTCTCCGACACCTCCATTTCCATGAAGGAAATGGTCTAGATTTCAACGAAAAAACAAGACAGGGAAACCCCGTGGCGAAAATTACCTACATTGAACATTCCGGAAAAATCCATGAGATTGAAGTCGAAAACGGCCTCTCCGTAATGGAAGGGGCAGTCAACAATCTCGTCCCCGGCCTTGACGCAGACTGCGGCGGTGCCTGCGCCTGCGCCACCTGCCATTGCTATGTGGAGCCCGAATGGCGCGCCAAAACCGGCGAGATTGGCGACATGGAAGAAACCATGCTGGACTTTGCCGAGGCCCGCCAGGAAGGCAGCCGCCTGTCCTGCCAGATCAAGGTATCAGACGAGCTCGACGGCCTCGTCGTCAAATTGCCTGAAGCCCAGTTCTGAGCCCCTGGCGGCGCAACCGGCCCGAACGACAAAACTCAAAAACTGTGCTAAACACGTGGAAACCGGGCCGTTAGCGCCAGGAAAGCCAAAGGGAGATAATTATGGGCGACAGTACGATCAGTGTGAAGGACAAGGCGCGGGCCGAGGCTTATGCCATGCCACTCGACAAGATCAACGTAGCCCAGCCCGCGCTCTTCCAGTCCGGCACCATGTGGCCCTACTTCGAGCGCCTGCGCAACGAAGACCCGGTCCACTACTGCGCCGAAAACGAGTTCGGCCCCTATTGGTCGATCACCAAATTCGATGACATTATGGCGGTCGACACCAATCACGAGGTGTTCTCCTCTGAAGCCTCGCTCGGCGGTATCGGCATTGCCGGTGAGGCCGGTGCCGAAGATCCCCTGCGCATGTTCATTGCCATGGATCGCCCACGCCATGACGTGCAGCGCAAGACCGTCAGCCCGATCGTCTCGCCCGCCAATCTGCAGACCATGGAACCAATCATTCGCGGCTGGGCCGGAGAGATCCTCGACGGCCTGCCAATCGGTGAGGAGTTCGACTGGGTCGACCGGGTTTCCATCGAACTGACCACGTCGATGCTGGCCACCCTGTTTGACTTTCCCTTCGAGGAGCGCCGCCGCCTGACCCGCTGGTCGGACGTCGTCACTGCGATCCCCGGCCACGGCATCGTTGATACGCTTGAGCAGAAGATGGAAGAGATCCGCGAGTGTTTTGAGTGCTTCAACGGACTGTGGAACGAGCGCGTCAACGCACCGCCCAAGGGCGACCTTATATCCATGCTGGCCCACGGCGAGGCCACCAGGCATATGGAGCCGCGCGAATACCACGGCAACGTCATCCTCCTCATCGTCGGCGGCAATGACACCACCCGCAACACCATTACCGGCAGCGTTGTCGCTCTTAATGAAAACCCTGATCAATATCAAAAACTGCGCGACAATCCCGAGCTGATCACCTCAATGGTGTCCGAAACCATTCGCTGGCAAACCCCGCTCGCCTATATGCGCCGCACCGCCCTGAAAGATATCGAGTTTCAGGGCAAGCAGATCAAGAAGGGCGACAAGGTCGTCATGTGGTACGTCTCGGGCAACCGCGATGAAACCGCCATCGACAATCCCGACGCCTACATCATCGACCGCGCCAACCCGCGCAAGCACATCTCCTTCGGCTTCGGCATCCACCGCTGCGTCGGCAACCGCCTCGCCGAACTGCAGTTGACCATCATCTGGGAAGAAATCCTCAAACGCTTCCCCGAAATCAAGGTCGTCGAGGAGCCGAAGCGAACCTATTCGTCGTTTGTGAAGGGCTATGAGAATCTGAAGGTCATTATTCCTTCGCGATATTAGTCGCGCTTCGGTTTTCGCATACCGGGCTGGAAAAAGATCTCACCCCAGGGCAGCTGCGTAGCATCTGCTTCAAAGGACGAAAGACCCGGACATCTGCTTTCGAGTGAACTCCGAGCCTGTACTGTAGTGTCGGATTGAATCTCATATTAGCCGAGGCTGTTGAAGAACTATTTCGCGACACACTAAACGAAACAATGGTTCTTGCGAGAGTCTGGTTGCGCAATATTGATTCGTGTAAGTGGGTATTACAGTGCCGATCTTGCGTCTCAGCTATCCAAAAATAGTTCTTCAACAGCCTCAGCCATGAACGGACGTCGATATCCAGCCTCGGATGAGGTCTTTATCACTCTCAGCCAGGAGCAGACCTTACATCGCGCGCTCATCCGAACAGGTCATTGTTCTACTATATGAGCGGCGCTTCGAGAGCAGTCTTTCAGACTGATGTCAATCTGGCATGAGGGCGTGTTCGGCCAAATGTCCCAACAACATGCCGGTCAGTTTCTCAGGCGCCGCCTGGAGGATCGGCTGATGTACATTTTCGAGCACTTCAAAACGGTAAGGGCCCGTCACCTGGTTTGCATTGGCCTCAGCCGCCGCGCGTGAAATGTTCCCGGAGCCGGGAGGCCAGATGAAGAGGGTCGGCATGGGCACCGGGGCGAGGCGATCGCGCTGCCACAGAGGAATGGCGCGGTAATAATTGTAGACAGCCTCAAGAGCTTCATCCGAATCGAGAGCCTTGCGGTACGGATCGGTTTCCTCCGGCGGCATGCCTTGTTTGTCCAGCATGCGATGGAACATGGCCCGCTCATTGCCATCCTTGCTGGAGTCCTTGAAATAGCTGAATTTTTCCCGCTGTTCCTCGGAGTTCTTTTCGGATTTTTGTGCAGCTTCAAAGAACGCACCCTGGTGCGGAATGTTGAGACAGGCGAGTGTCAGTACCCGTTCAGGAGTGTTCGCAGCCAGTCGCCAGGCCATAGTGGCGCCGATACTGGTTCCCATGAGGTGGAAGGGTGTTCCCTCCCCGCCGAGCGCGTCGGCAATTTCACGAATATCCTGAGCGTATTCCTGCACGTGGTAGGCTTCGACGCCTTCTGGCCTGGCACCGGGACAAAACCCGCGCAGGTCAGGCGCCACGACGCGAAATCCCATCGCCGCCATAGGCGGTATCTGGTGGTGCCATTCCCAACTGTTTCGCGGAAGGCCGTGCAACAGGATCAGCAAGGGCCCTTCTTCGGGGCCATCGGCCAGTGCCGTAAAGGTAAGGCCCCGTGCTTCTATTTCGATAGTTTTCACTGTCGTTCTCCAAATGATGGCTTATCACTACCAGGCCGGACGACAAACATGGTCAACCAGCGTCATGTCCGCTTTGGGTTGCGGATTCAATTGGTCGCTGCAACACAGGCATTGAATCTCTCAGCGGGCGTTTCGTATTGCAGGGGATCATCTGGCCCCTTTCATCAAGCCGCGCTCAAATGTTCCTTATCCCCCCTTGATTCGGGGGATCAGGACGACATCAGCATCTGGCGGTATTTCTTTCGTCCAGTCGTCCCGGTAAATGTCGCCATTGATCGCTACAGCAATGCCCTCGTCGAGATGGGCCTGCATTTGCGGATAGCGCTCCACCAGCCGGGTGAGCAGTTCACGGATGGTCGATGCCTCGATTTCAAGTGTTGAGGCACCGCCCGCTCCGGCGCGAAGAGAACTGCTGATATCAACTTGCATTGTCCAGATCATCCAGGGCCGCAAGCACGCGCTGAGGCGACATCGGCACTTGTGTCATCCGAACGCCTACAGCATTGGCAATGGCGTTGCTGACCGCTGCCAGTGGCGGAACGATTGACGTTTCGCCAACACCGCGAATGCCGTACGGGTGGTTCGGATTGGGGATTTCAAGAATCTTCGTGTCGATGAACGGCAAGTCCGAACACACCGGAATCCGATAGTCGAGGAACCCGGCGTTCTGCAAGCGCCCGTCTTCACCATAGATGTATTCCTCGTTGAGGGCCCAGCCGATACCCTGAGCGGCGGCACCCTGGAACTGGCCTTCCACATAATCGAGATGAATGGCCTTGCCGGCATCCTGAACCACCGTATAGCGGACCACCCTGGCAGCCCCTGTTTCGGGGTCAACCTCGACGTCGCAGATATGGCTTGCAAACCCGTTGCCGGCGCCGTCGGCGGTGATTTCATTGTGGCCGGCGATCGGCCCGCCGGTATTGTGAGATTTTGCAGCAATTTCTTTCAGGGACAAGGTCGGAAGATTGCCGTGTTTTTTACCTGTGGCTCTGGCCACGCCATTTTCCCAGACGATGTCCTCGACGGGAATATCCCACATCTTTGCAGCACGTTCCTTCATCACGTCAATGGCGTCGCGAGCTGCGAAGATGGTCGCCATGCCTGAGGAGAAGGTGCCGCGGCTGCCTTCTGTTGTGTCATTGTGACCCAGAGACGCCGAATCGCCGATATTGACCCTGACCCGGTCATAAGGCACACCCAGTTCTTCCGCAGCAATCATCGCGAGGGAAGCACGCGCGCCGCCAACATCGACGGTTCCAACTGTGAGATTGACTGTTCCGTCGGTGCCAATGTTGAGGTCAGTACACGTCTGACCGCCAATATTGAACCAGAAGCCGCAGGCCACACCCCTAGCCTGGTTCTTCTTGAGCTTTGCTTTCATGTGCGGATGGTCTCTCACCGCCTCCAGTGTTGGTTCAATACCGATGGGACCGTATATAGGGCCGTAGGGCGCGCGGGTTCCTTCGCGCGCCACATTCTTGAGGCGGAAATCAACTGAATCCATGCCAATCTCTTTGGCCACCATATCCATGGTGCTTTCGATCGCAAAAGCCGCCATTGGTGCAGATGGTGCCCGGTAGGCGGTACTCTTTGGTCGATTGACAACCACATCCCAACCCACGGCCTTCATATTCTTGATGTCATAGCAGGCAAACCCGGTCATGCAGCCAAGCATCGCCCAGGGTCCTGGGAACGCCCCGCCCTGATAACGCAATTCTGCACTTGCGGCAGTAATCGTTCCATTCTTCTTTGCGCCAATTTTCACATCAATCGAGGTCGACGACGTCGGCCCTGTCGCCCTGAAGACTTCATCACGGTTCATAACCAGTTTGACAGGCCGGTTCGCCTTGCGCGAAAGGGCAAGGGCCACCGGTTCTCCCCAGACATGAGTCTTGCCACCAAAGCCGCCGCCAATTTCCGACGACGTGGTCTTGAGCGCGGCGAAGTCCAGACCTAAAAGCGCAGCACAGGTATTGCGAAAGGAAAAATGCCCCTGGGTCGTGACCCAGAGTTCCGCTGAGCCGTCAGGATTAACCGATGCGAGGCACGCGTGGGGCTCAATATAACCCTGGTGCGTCTGGCCGGTCTTGAAGGACTTTTCGACAATAACGTCTGCGTCCTTAAATCCCGCTTCGACGTCCCCGTTGCCCATCTCTGTGCGGCCAGCGATGTTCGAGGGCTTTGTCGGCTTCGGGTCAACACCGGAGGTGAAGATCCAGTCGTGAAGCAGTGGCGCATCAGGCTTCATCGCCTCGTCCACATCAGTGACATGGGGCAGCACCTTATACTCGACTTCGATGAGCTTGAGGGCCTTTCTGGCTGTCTGTTCATCAACAGCAGCAACGGCCGCAACCGCGTGACCATCATACAGCGCCCGGCCTCTGGCCATGCAGTTTTCAAGAATGTTCTGCAACCCGATGTCGCCATTTGTCAGATCAGGAAGGTCTTTCGACGTGATGATCGCCTTGACGCCCGGCAGCTTTTCAGCCTTTGCGGTGTTGATCTTCTTGATCTTTGCGTGGGCGTGAGGCGAGCGCAGGATGCGGCCAACAAGCTGGCCAGGAGCAAAGGTATCGGCGCCATAGCGGGCTTTGCCGGTGACCTTTTCTACTCCATCGGGGCGCTTGAACCGATTGCCGACGACCTCAAACTTGCGGTCTTTGTAACTTTGATCGTGAGCCATGGTGTTTCCCTATCCCTTTTTCTTTTTGGCTTTGCGCATGTCCTTGGCGGTCGCCTGAACCGCCCGAACAATCTTGTCGTAACCGGTGCATCGGCACAGGTTACCGGCCAGGGCATAGCGAATTTCGGTTTCACTCGGGTCCGGGTTTTTGTCGAGCAAGGCCTTGGCAGCAACAAGGAAACCGGGGGTGCACACGCCACATTGCAGCGCTGCATGCTCGATGAATTTTTCTTGCAGCGGATGCAATTCACCGTTCGTGGTTAGCCCCTCGACGGTGCCGACCTCGCGTCCGCTCGCCTCAACGCCGAGCACAAGGCAGGAGCACACAAGACGGCCATCCAGGGTTACGCTGCAGGCACCGCAATCGCCGGTGCCGCAGCCTTCCTTGACCCCGGTCAGACCAACGCGGTTGCGCAAGGCATCAAGCAGGGTTTCGTCATTGGGGCAGGCAAACTCTATCGAGTCGCCGTTTATAGTTGTCGATACTAGTGTGGAATCAGTCATGCGGCGCTCCCCGCTCTTTTAAATGCTATCTTTGCTGCGCGCACGGCCATCACGCCGGCGATGCGGGTCCGGTATTCGGCTGAGCCTCGCTTGTCATCGATGGGTCGGCAGGCAGCTGAACAAGCAGCCGCCAGATTTTCCAACGCCTTCTTGTCCACTTTTGTCCCGATGAGGGCTTCCGCCGCTTCTGGCACCGTAATGGCCGTCGGGGCGACGGCGCCAAGGACGACGCGTGCCTTGCTGACAAGACCTTTCTCGAGGGTCAGATTGATGCCGACGCCGACGACGGCGATATCCATTTCCGTGCGAGGGGTAAACCTGAGATAAGCGTCGCCCGAAGTTTTCGTCTGGTTCGGCAAAGTGATCGCCTCGATCACTTCCCCCTTCTTGAGGCAGGTCTTTCCCGGGCCTGTCGCAATGTTTTCCACCGCAATCGTGCGCCGCCCGTCCGCGCCAACAATGACCGCCTTCGCGCCAGCAGCAATGAGCGCCGGGACACTGTCTGCCGCAGGCGATGCATTGCAAAGGTTACCAACAACAGTGCACCGGCCCTGGACCTGATCGGAACCAATGAGATTTGCGGCCTCAACGACCCCGGGCCAGGCCTTTTTCATAGCCTTGTGTTCCCCCAGTTCAGCGCAGGAAACCGCCGCCCCGATGCGAAATCCCGTCTTGCTCGTCTTGACGGTCCTCATGGCAGGAATGTGCTTGATGTCGACCAGCAGGTCCGGCTCGATCATGCCCAGCTTCATTCCAACCAACAGGTCCGTGCCACCGGCCAGAACAAAGGCCTTGCCGCGCTCCTTTTTCAACAATCCGACGACCTCTTTGATCGTCGTCGGCGATTCATATCTCATTGTTGGCTTCGCTCCCAATTTTCCAGGTGCATATAATTGCACATTTTTTCTGCGGTCCTGCTGTGAAGTATTCAGCATATGTTTCTTCATTGCAACTTGACTGTATATAAATAAATTCATCGGGTGTCAGGGGATAACAGAAGCCTCCGGGGATCCCTCGAACAAATGCCGCGCGCAGTCCGCCAAAAATGATTTTGCCAGACTGCCATCAGGACCATCGCGATGGCCACCTCCTGCCCGCAGAAGACGCCCTGTTTGCGATCCTGCTGAAAATGAGTGCATACTCCGGAAAACCAATACTATCGAGTTCGGAGGACGTGACGATGCGGGATGCAATTATCATCGGGGCAGGGGTTACCGGGATCTACCTGCTGCACCGACTCAAGGACCTCGGGCTTGATGCAACGGTGCTGGAGGCCGGTGACGACCTTGGCGGTACCTGGTACTGGAACCGCTATCCCGGGGCGCGGTTTGATTCTGAAAGCTATAGCTACGGCTATTCCTTTTCCCGCGAGATCTTCGATGAATGGAATTGGTCTGAACACTTCGCCGGCCAGCCCGAAACGCTGCGCTATCTGAACTTCGTGACCGACAAGCTGGGCATCCGGGACCATATGCAGTTCGGCTGCCAGGTCACGGCGGCAACGTTTGATGACGACAACAACTGCTGGCGGGTTGAAATGGCCGACGGGCGCATCGAGACCGGGCGCTATCTTCTCGGCGCCCTGGGCATCCTGTCCGCGCCGACCTTGCCGCGCATTGACGGCATCGACACGTTTGAAGGCGAGGCGTTTCACACCTACTACTGGCCAAAGGATCGCGATGTCGAGCTTGCCGGCAAACGCGTTGCTGTCATCGGAACCGGCGCAACCGGCGTACAGGCGATCTCTGAAATTGCTCCAAAGGTCGGATCGCTTACGGTGTTCCAGCGCCGCCCGAACTGGTGCGCCCCGCTCCACAACGCCAGGATCGATGAAGCCGCGCAAGCACAGTACAAGGCGTCCCATGATGAGATTTTCGAAAAACTGAGCCAGACCCGTGGCAGTTTTTTGCATGATGTCGATCCGCGCAGCTATCATGACGTTTCAGAAGAGGAGCGTCTGGCGCTGTGGGAAAAACTTTACGGCTCGCCCGGCTTTGGCGTCTGGCTGTCCAATTTCGCCGAGGTGTTTCTTGAGCCGGAGGTTAATGCGGTTTACTCGGAGTTTATCGCGGATAAAATTCGCAGCCGCGTCAACGACCCTGAAACAGCAGAAAGGCTGATCCCCAAAGATCATGGCTTTGGCAATCAGCGCGTCCCGCTCGAGACCCGATACTATGAGGCCTATAACCTGGACACGGTGCACCTGATCGATGCGATGGCCACGCCCATCGAGCGCATAACAAAGACCGGCATCAAGACCAGCGAGGAAGACTTCGAATTCGACCTGATCATCTATGCGACAGGATTTGATTCTTTCACCGGCTCCTACGACAGGATCGACATTCGCGGATCAGGGGGCCAGAAGCTGCGAGATAAATGGCACGACGGCCCGGTGACCTATCTTGGCCTTCAAGCCGCAGGCTTTCCGAATTTGTTTATGCTTGCCGGACCGCAAAGCGCCTCGGCCTCATCCAACTTCCCGCCCTCCATTGAAGCCTGCGTCAACTGGACCGTGGAGATGATCACGCACCTCAAGGCAAACAATCTTGAACGGGTCGAAGCCTCTCCCGGCGCCGAGGAAGCATGGACGGACGCCATCAAGGCCGGCTATAAAGGCACCATGCTGGCCCGGGCCAAGTCCTGGTTCACCGGCTATAATTCCAATGTGGACGGCCATGACAAGCTGCGCCACATGATGTATCTCGGCGGTGCGCCGACCTACCGGGCAACCCTGGCCGATGTCGCAGCAAAAGGCTATGAGGGCTTTGAGCTGAAGTAGCAGGGCGCTAACACCAGCTGGCCTGGCTCGAGGACGGCTCGCGCAGCAACTCCCGGATATTGGCTTCAATGATCCTGAAGCCGACGTTGCCATAAAGCTTCTGCCGCCCGTTGTTGAGAAGATATGTCGGGCTGCCTTCAATACTATGGATCTGTTGCTCCTGGACATCGCGGTCCCAGGCGGCAAAAGCCATTCCGTCGGCAAGGTGGCCCTCGATGGCGCTGCGCGAAAGCCCCAGCTCTTCAACCAGTTCCATCTGGACTTCACGTCTGGCGATATCGCGTGCTTCCACAAAGAAAGCCCTGCGCAATCGGCCGGCCAGACGTTCCACATCATCATTTTCCCCGCCCCGGCTACATAACTCAGCAGCCTTGAGCAGCAGGTGCACGCCGCCGGAGGAAACCGGCCTCACCTTTGTCCAGACGTCCGGATGCAGCGCGACATGGTCGAACCGCGACACGATTTCCGCCACGTGAGCGCCATACCCTTCAAAGCCGCCGCGGTCTTTCCACCCGGTGTTGAATTTGGTCTCGGTGTCCCCAAACAGAGAGATAAACCTGTAGTCAAAGCTGACCTGGTCTTCAAACTGTTCCCTGACCTCAACAATGCGCCGCTCGGCAATATACGCCCAGACGCACAGAATATCTGAAAAGCAGGCAATGTGGATGGGTGTTGCGGACATCAGGTTTCTTTCGCTCCGCCCCCGGCGTTGAATTCCTCGGTCGAGTTTGATCGAGGATAGTCCGTCTCCGGAACATCGCACCCCAGAAATTCGCACAGCGGCGCCCATCCGTCCTTGGCTTCGAAAACCAGAAGCTTGTCAGCCGGACATGTCGCTTGCACGGCTTCATTGTGGCGATTGAAGATATCGATGACCCGGGCCTTGTCGTCAAGGCGGCCATCAAAGATCGGGTTCCAGACAATTTCAAACGCCCACTCCCCGAAGGCCTTTATATTTTCGTCGTCGGATTCAGCGGCCGCGACGCAGGTCGGATAAATTGTGTTCATCACACTTTTGTACCAGCTCTCCGGATCGCGCAGCGACAGGATGACTTTGGCGTCGGGAAAATGTTTCAGCTGGTCTTGCCACAAATTGCACGACGGCCAGTCGACGGTTGCCTGAAAGCCGTCAAACAGCGCGTCGAGATCAACGCCCTCGCCTCTGTGCGCCTTTGACCAGACCGCGCGGTGCTCCGGCTGCACTTCCATCATATGATAGCACTTGTCGAACCCCAGCTGCTCCAGCGCCAGCTTGAGCGACAGGGTTCCTGTCCGGCCAAACCCCGCACCAATTACCTTGAGAGACATATCTTCTCCTTGCATAAGGGGGACAGACAGGCTTACTCCGCCGCATCCTGCTGCACACGGTCGGCAATATGGCAGGTGACTTTGGTGCCCTTGCCCGGCTCGCTCTCCAGCGCTACCCAGCCGCCATGCAGCTCAACGAAGCTTTTGACCAGCGACAGGCCAAGGCCCGCGCCGCGCTTGCCCTTGCCGCCGGTATTTTCAAACCGGTCAAACACCGCCGGCTGATGTTTCGGATCGATGCCGGAGCCGGTGTCCTGCACCCAGATCGCCACATCACGGCCATGCCGTGAGGCCCCGAGGGTCACCGTGCCGCTCTTGCCTGTGAAATGGATCGCGTTGGACAGGAGGTTGAAGAGGATCTGCTTCAGACGTCGTTCATCAGCATAGATCACACCAACATCGTCGCACGGCTCCAGACGCAAGGTAAGACCGCTGTCGAGCGCCTTCTTTTGCATGAGAGACATAGCCGTCTCAAGAACATCACCGAGATTAACTTCCACAACCTCAAGCGCCATGCCACCGGCTTCAATCGTGGCAAGATCAATAATATCATTAATCAGCCCAAGGAGTTGATCCGAGGCATCAAGAATATCGCCGACATATTCAACCTGTTTGTCATTCAGATCGCCCAGCATCTTCTCATGCAACATGCTCGAAAACCCGATAATGGAATTAAGCGGCGTTCTGAGTTGATAGGAAACGTGGTTGACGAATTCAGATTTCAGCTTGTCGGCGGTCTCCAGCGCCTCGTTGCGCTCGCGCAAAGCGCGCTCGATCTTGATCGTGTCGGTCACATCCAGGAAGCTGGTCAGCACGGCCCCGTCAGGCAACGGCATCACACCATAGGATATCGTCACCCCGTCAAGCTTGTCCATCTGGCCGGTCTGAGCCTTGCGCGCCGCTTCTCCGGAGGTAATCCCCCGACGCAGCAGAGCCCATTCATCGCGGTCGCTCACCTGATCGCCGCACCATTCTGCGATCGTATCAAAGTGCGGTTCACCCTTAAGGCGGTCCTTCGACAGCCCCCAGATCCGCTCAAACGCCGCATTGTGAAGCCGGAGCCGACCATCGGCACCAAACACCGCCACGCCGTCATAGAGGTGATCAAGCGTTTCTGTCTGTGTATTGATGAGTTTATTGTAATTGCTCTCAAGCGTCACATGGTCGGTGACATCTTCATAGAGCGAGATCAAACCGCCAAAGGGGTGCGGCCGCAGGATAACCCTGAGCGTGCGCCCATCCGGTAGATGCCACGTCTCGTCCTGTTGGGAAATAAGATTGGAATATAGCTCCAGTTTCTTCTTCTTCCACGCCGGAAAATCGGCTTGCTCGGGCAGGCGCCGCATCTCGCGCAAGCGTTCCAGCACCTCGCCCTCAAACGGATTGGCATCGAGAAATTCCTCGTCCATCTGCCACAGATTGAGATAGGCGCGATTGTAAAACACCAGCCGCTTGTCGCCACTGAAAATAGCAACCGCAGTCGCAAGCGTATTGAGCGTCTCGGCGTGGGCATCAATATGGCGCAGGCGATCATTTTGCGCCTGATCCAGTTCAGACGCATCAAGCGCCATGCCGACCGTGCCGCTTTCCTGCGGCAGTTCGACAAAGTCAAGCGCCCGGCGCTGACCGCTGACGACGACGTAACGCCGGTCGCTGACATAGTCGAGGCGCTCGACCGCCTCTGCCGCCAGCTGCTTGCCGGTATGGTCAAGCTCCGTTTCGTTTTCAATGACGCTGGCCAGGTCCGCTTCCTCAACGGCGCGTATATAGGCACGGTTCGCCCAGTCCAGTCGCAGCGCGCCATCCCGGCGCCAGATCGGAAACGGCAAAGCATCAAGCAGACCCGACAGCATGGATCGTTGTTCCACCTCGGCGTCGAGCTGACGCGAAAGGGCGCTCGCCTGACGGCCTTCTTCAGAGGCATCCCTGAGCCACACAACCGCCTTGCCACCGGCCGGGCGCCCTTCAGCCAGAAAGATCTTGCCCCCCGGGGTCTCCACTTCAAGGGTAAAGGCCGTACCATCTGTCTTCAGGTCCTGCACGGCAGCAACCAGCTTTGATTTGTGCTGGCGGTGCAGCCCGGACAGGAAGAGGTCAAAGATGCTGGTCGCACCGCCTTTGCCGCCATTTTTTGAGCCAGGTTCAACCGGGCCTGAAATCCCCAGAACGCTGCCCAGGGCTTTCGGACTGCCAAGGATGCGGGGGCGGCCGAGCGGTGAAAAGGCGGCCGAGGGCGGGGCCTCCGCCTTCATGTCTGCGGGACCTTCAAGCAAGGCCGCTGGTGGCAGCGCCTCGTCTTCGAAATCCTCGTCGTCGTCTTCGGAAGGCTCGAGCCGGTCGCTTGGCCACACCAGAACCACCTGCGGCTCAACAGCCAAAATGGATTCAGCCCAGTAAAGCTGCCCTTCGGCATCAGCAAGGCGAGAGCGCAGCCGGCCCACCTTTTGCTCTTCCAGCAGGCGGTTGCGAACCATATAGCCGGTAACCATTACAGCAAGCGCGACAGAGGCAATCGCGACAACCAAAAGCGCATAGTAGCTGTAGGTACCCCAGCCTGCCCCGGCCACCTCGGTAACCGCAAAGGCCCCCGGAGCATAGATGCCGAAAAAAATCCCCGTCGCCAGCGCCGAATACCGCACATAAGCCTTGCGCCGGATCCGTTTTTTTTGTGCAAGTGAGGTCATACTCTCCGGTCTCGTCGGGGCGCAGGTCTACGGCGGTTTACAACCAGCTTGCGATCTTTCTTCGATCACGAATCAGTCGCATGATTCTAACAACGTTACGACCCTCAAGACCAGTTACCAGATCCCTGCAGACCGCCTGTCGCCTGCCAGACTTCGATACTACCCCCAAAAAAAGGCAACGATGCCTGCGGAACCCGCGAACACCTCCCCTTTACCCGTGTGTGTTTTAACCATCTTTGCTGATGAGAGCAAGGACAGGCCTGCATCCCCGGGGACCAGCCTGGATACGAGAATAGACAGCCCGGGACAGCGCAACTATCGTTACGAAAAGGGAGTGATTCACATGGTCATAAACGCTGGACGAGTGCGGCATATCGGCCTCTTATTGGCAGTTTTTTGCGCCTCCACACTGGTATTGGGGTCTTCACCGGGCCTCTCATTGGGGGCTTCATGGGCCTATGCTGCGGATCTGGGCAAGGCAGCGCCCGCCCGTGTCGGTCTCTCGGCTGAGCGGCTCGAGCGGCTGACCCCTTTTGCACAGCGCTATATCAAGGAGGAAAAGCTTGCAGGCATGACCCTGGCTGTAATGCGCAAGGGCAAGATCGCTTATCTCGAGCATTTTGGCATGGCCGACAAGGCCGCAGGCCTGCCCATGAGCGACGACACGATCTTTCGCATCCATTCGATGACCAAGCCGATCGCGTCTGCCGCGCTGATGATGCTCTACGAGGAAGGCAGGTTTGAGCTGTCCGATCCGCTCGCCATGTATATTCCGCAGTTTGCGGGCCTCAAGGTTTTCAACGGCGTCAACAAGGATGGCACTTTCCGTCTCGCCGAGACAAAACGCCCGCCCACCATTCAGGATTTGATGAGCCATTCGGCAGGCTTTTCCTATGGCCGCTCAACCGACCCGATCAGCCAGGTTTACCAGACGCGGGACTACAAGGGCGCAACCCTGAGCGACATGATCGACAGGATCGCCGATGTACCGCTGCTCTATCAGCCCGGCGAGCGCTGGGTCTATTCGATCTCCGTCGACATTCAGGCGAGGCTCGTGGAAATATTATCCGGCCAGACCTTCGACGTCTTCCTGAAAAAGCGCATCTTTGAACCGCTCGGCATGACGGACACTGACTTTTATGTGCCCGCAGACAAGACGGCTCGCTTTGCCGCAGCCTACGAATTTCAGGACGGTAAAATCGCCGTTGCAGATGCCCCGAAGCAAAGTCGGTTTCTGACCAAGCCGACATTCTTTTCCGGCAGCGGCGGCCTTGTTTCAACCACCGGCGATTACCTGCGCTTCGCCCAGGCCATGCTGAACGGCGGCACGCTGGGCGGCAACCGTATCCTCAGCCCCAAAACAGTTGAACTGATGACGCAAAACCATCTGGCCGACGGCGTCACCGTCAATCTCTATGCCCCGACAAACATGGGCTTCGGCCTCGGCGTCCAGGTCCGCACATCGATGACCAAGGACCCGGGAACCGGCTCGATCGGCGAATATGGCTGGGGCGGCGCAGCTTCAACCTACTTCTGGATTGATCCGCAGGAAGAGCTCATCGGCCTACTCATGACCCAGTTCTACCCCTCCAATGCGTACCGCATCCGCAACGAGTTCCACACCCTGGTCTACCAGGCGATTGTTGAGTAGGGGGCAGGTCTCTTTTGGAACACGAAGAAGGCGTGCGGACAGAGGCATGACAGGTCGAGGATGAGCCAAAGGCGGCCATTGGGTAGCCTAATTCGTATCGGAGCATTAGCCTTTTCTTCGACCCTGTTGTGGTTTAACTTGATGGACGTAATCAATCTTTAAGGGGGAGCCACAACCCTTGTCCAATGATCGAAAGATTCGACCAGCCCTCGCAATACCTATTGTGGCGATGGCGTTTTCTGCACTGTTTCTTACGTTTTGGCCTAGCGGCGTCTTTCTTCTTCCTGAAGCACTGAACTACCACGCGGTGACTATCGCTTGGGCGCTTATCGCCGTCTCGGTAATCTTCGTACCGATTCATCTGGAGCAGAAATGGGCGAAAGTCCTGGCGTCCATCATGGCCATTCTCGTTGTTCTTTACTCAAGCGCCTTTATTTTCGTCCACCTGATTTTTGACGGCATGGTCGGTTATGATTTGCTTCAGGAAACGCCTCATGGTGATTGCACTTTGAGGCTATATCGCGGGAATGGTGGTGCCACAACCTCATATTGGCTTGTCGTGCGTGAAGAGTGTGAATACTTGAACCTAGTTCAAACGCGTAGAGAACACCTCTCTCGTTACAGAGCTTACGATGGTGTCATGACACTGACGGACAAAGGCCTGTTGACCCTGGACATAGAGCCATATGGAGACATACCCGCAGAATCTCAGAGTGTTAATCTCATCAACTGAAGAATAGAAATAGGTATGGCCCACAGAATTGCGAAGTGTCCGCTTCGGATCAACAAGCGTCTTTTCTTGTCTTGCTGAAAGGGTCCGTTTCCGGAGACAAAACGGGCAATCACGGGGTTGATGTCGGCCCGGCGGTCGTCATCAGCCGTTCCCGGAAGCTCTCCGGGCAGGCAAGTTGTTGCCAAAAGCAGGCAAAGTGTTCGCCGTTGCCTTGCCGGTGGGCCAAGTTTACATAATCTTAGGAGACCAGGCAGAGAATTGGCCATGAACCCGGAACGGGGCTTCAAGCCTCAGCGCATCTCTGGAGAAATGTCATGTCTGCGCTGCGTATCGTGCACCCGATCACAATTGGCCTGGCGACCACCCTGCTGGTCGCCTGCGGGACCACGCATCCGCCTCATCAATCCGTACGGCAAGAGATTTCTTCCCCCTCCTTCAAGAGACCTCTCGCGACACCTTTTATCGTATCGACAGGCCCTCCAACGCAATGTGTTCCCTACGCAAGGCAGATCTCAAATATCCGGATTCGAGGCGACGCGTGGACATGGTGGCGCTCGGCAGGCGGCACCTACGCTCGCTCGAAGACACCGCAGATCGGATCGGTCCTGGTTTTGAGTAAAACCGGCCGTCTTCGTTACGGTCATCTGGCGGTGGTGACACAGATTGTGAACGCGCGCGAAATTCTCGTTGACCATGCCAATTGGCTCAATCGCGGCAGCATTCACAAGAACCAGTTGGTGCGTGACGTTTCGCGCCGAGGCGACTGGTCCGAGGTCAGGCTTTGGTACACGCCAGGCAACACAATTGGCGTTGCTGTCTATCCCGTTAGCGGTTTCGTGCTCGCGCCGTCTTTTCGCTCAACACCAACGACACCTTCTTAAGGGCGGGACTGAACAATCAGGACGTATCCTGATCGTCCCACACAAATACAGGCGCTGAGATCGAAAAAAGGCGTCTCCCATAAGAAGCCGCCTTTCACAATCTCATATTTTACCGAGCCTAGTAGCGATAGTGATCCGGCTTGAACGGGCCGGTCTGTGCCACGTCGATATAGGCCGCCCGCTCTTCGGAGAGAACAGTAAGCGTCGCGCCGAGCTTTCCCAGGTGCAGCATGGCAACCTTTTCGTCGAGATGCGTGGGCAGAACGTAAACTTCATTCTTGTAGTTGGCGTGGTTCTTCCACAGCTCGATTTGCGCCAGCACCTGCCCAACTCATTCTTTCGCGCAAATGTATTGGTGTTCAGAGTTGGCATTTGACATACTTCTCCAGAGCATCGGATTTTCCTGTTTGGGGCAGACCACGCCACCTTTTGAAACCCTTCACTGAAATCACATTTCAAACCGAACAATCTGGATTGTAGACACAAGTTTCATGGCAATTCACCCCGAGCAGACAGCAAAGACCAACGCATCGTCTGTAATTGGCATCAATCACGTCGGCCTGTCCGTGAGTGACCTTAAGGCATCAATTGCCTTCTACACGGAGGCGGCATCCGTTGAAGTGGACCACTCGAAGAGACTTGGCAATTCGGCAGCGGAGAAAGCAAGTGGGTTTAACAATGACCCTGTCGACAGGGTCGTTCTAAAGGGGCCCAACGGGTATCTGGAGCTTTCTCAATATGATGTGTCGGTCTTGGGGCCAGTCGAAGAAGTATCGGTTTACGGTCCGGGCGTAACCCATGTCTGCTATCAGGGGCCATCTGATCAAGACATCTATTCTCGTTTCAGGGATCAGGGCGCGACCCCGGTCAGCAGAGGCACAAAGCCCATCAGCCTCATGGGACAAGGTGTCTGGTACGCCTATGAGCGCGACAGCGACGGCATCATGTTTGAAACAGAGCATCTGGACACCCCGCATTTCGAGGGCCCCATCTGGATCTCACATGTGGCGCTCGTCTCACATGATCTGGATCGGCTGGTTGATTTCTACGAGACCCTTCTCGGAGCCAAGCCCAACCGGCGAACCAATAAGGCGGCCGGTCCAACATTTGATGAGGTTGCCGACTACGACGACGTCCATATTCGTGCGGCCTGGTTTGATACGAGCAATATGGTTCTTGAACTCTGGCAGTTTGTAAATCCGGTAACGCCGGAACCAGGGCCGCCACTACCCTTCGAAAAAATTGGCTACCACAAGTTTGCATTTGAGGTTTCCGATATTCAAAGCGACTACCAGCGACTTGTGGAATCAGGCG
>JAUWTJ010000111.1 GCA_030614785.1 Alphaproteobacteria bacterium
ACCCCCAGGATCTTATGGGATTGCTCTATGATCAGGCCGATGCCAAATGCGAAGACAAAACCTTCCAGGACCGCCCGGGATAAGAAGTTCGATATCCAGCCCATCTTGAGCAGTCCAAGCAGGACATAGATCAGACCGGCTGTTACTGCCAGAGCGGCGGTGTAGGCGATCCATTCGTCTGAGCCTGAGGCTGCCAGCAGGGCGATCACGCTTGCAGAAACTGCCGCCACTGTGGCGCTCGGACCGGTGATGACCTGGTTGGCTGTACCAAATATGGCGTAGCCGAGTAGGGCGCCCAGAGCGGCATACAGACCGAACTGAGGCGGCATGCCGGCGACTGATGAATACGCAATACTCTGCGGGACAAGCAGCGCCCACACAGACAGGGCCGCGATGATATCTAAGCGCAACCATTCTCCTTTATAGCTGCTCAACCAGTTCAGGATGGGAATATACCTTTGAATGCCGCCTGCGGGGGGATTTTGATTCATGATGCACTCCTTATTTGTTGTCGATCCTTGGTTTGTTCAATCGATTGACCGTCTCCCGTCTCACCCCTCCGGGAGTTCGCTGTCAGTATTGCCGAGATTTGTCAGCAGGATGTGAATGCTGATCAGCAGCACCCACAGCGGGAATACCAGGATGACCCAGTATAAGAAGCCAACACTCAGCAGCAGGAAAAGCGCCAGGCCAATACCGAGAAAGGCCATCCAGCGCTGGAATATGCCAGTGCGCAGCGCCAGGGTACAGGTTACCAGCATAAAAGCGCCGGCCATCTTGATCGTATAGACGTTCATGATCTGGTAGGTGATCGACCTGCCGTAGCTGTACATACCGGAATCGATGGGCGTTCCCGAGGCAGACTGGTAGATGCTGATCAAACCGCCTGCATTGGCTGCTGAGGTGAACATCATCGCCAGGAACAGGAGCCCGCTGCCCAGGAAAACCGTGGCAAAAAAACGGTCCTCGGATTCCCCAAGGCGGTCGCGGATAACCGCGATGAACCACAGAAATGCGATGCCGGCGAACGGCACCAGGTTCAAAGCCAGGGCCACTGTCTTCGAGTTCTCATTAAGCCAGCTGCCTGAATCAAGGGGGTCTTCAGGGACAGAAATCCTGATGAGCACTATGCTGATCAAGATCAACACTGAGAAAATAATACCTGCGATAGCTGCAGCACCGGGTGTTCTCAGACTCGAAATGCGTTCTTCAGTTGCCTGTTCCATGACATTCTCCTTTTCCGAATGACAATAAAAATTATGTTACTTTGCGAGGGGCTGTCCTAAAAGGTTGTCACCCTGAGTTTATCCTGAGCTTGCGAAGGATCTAACGAAGGGTCTCTTAGGGTAAATCGGAGATTCTTCACTCCGTTCAGAATGACATTTATGTAGTTATTAGACAGCCCCTTCTCGACCACCGTGGCTGCCGGACTGAGCGGTCAACTGGACGGTCCAGAATGCGTGCTCAGTTCGGCAATCGCCCGGGTGGAATCGCAGTGCGGCCAGCGACTCAGCCGGTACCCTCGTCGGGCTGGCTTTCACCGGCGGTGGATTCGTCCGCACCCTCAACTTCGGGCGCATCTGCTGACTCGACATAATCCACGATGACAGCCTGGTCTTCCGTGATGACACCTGCCTCGACAGCCGCCCCTTCTTCTGTGGCCACCCCGATCTCATAGTCCACTTCGTCGTCAGTCACCAGCGCGGCCCCGGCGATCACGGCTTCGTCTGTGACGACAATGCCGAAAACCTCCGTAGACTCCTCGCTGATGGCCACCTCTTTGACAGCCAGTCCATCCTCCGCCAGGAGGATGCCCAGCGCCATGCTTTTGCCCTCTTCCAGATTTCGCGATATTTCCGCGGACAGGCTTTTTACGCTTTCAACAATTTCCGCCTCGCTGACCTGCTTTTGGACAGCTTTAAGAAAAGCGCTGCTGGTTATGGCAGTCACGGCCGAGGTGCCGGGTTTCAGCGCCGTACCAACGGTTTCCAGGCTGGTGTCCTTAAAACCGGCGTCTCCGTGGGCGGCTACGGCTCCGATGGCTGCTCCTGCGCCTGCTCCGAGTGCGACACCGGCTGGACCTCCCAGGATCCCCAGGATGCCGCCGATCAGCGCGCCTGCTCCAGCTACTTTGCCTGTGCGCATGTCGCCTGTTTCGTGATAATGAACCTTCCCCTCGGCGTCCTGCCGGATGACTGCTGCCTCTTCATAGTAGAACTGCTTCTGCTTTTTGGCCTGCTTCATTGCTTTGAGGCTATCATCAGCCGCTGTCTCATCGGTAAACGCCATGACTAAAAATCCAACTGCTGGAATCCCCTGTGATTGTGTATCGCTCATGGATAATTCACCTCAATTTATTTAGATTGATTTACCACTTTTTATGACCGCCAGCAGTGGAAGAGCCCGGAGATGCCTCCGTGACACCCACTGAATGTAGAAAAAACGGTCATCATAAAAATTTACGAATTATGCCGCCGGTTCAGCCGCGGGTCCGGCGTCCAGGCTGGTTACTTGAAGGTCTTCCTGTCCCGGATTAATCCGTAAATGACCAGTACCCAGACGATGCCCATCATCACGCCCCAGAAAGGAACGAGGGGGATGAACAGGAACCAGCGCCCGGCGCTCAGGGTAGCTATGATCAGACCGAGATAGTATCCGGTTTTCCTGCCCTGAAAGACAGCTCCGGCAGCGATAAAAGCGACCAGGGCTGTCAGGCCATCAAAAATCCCGTACCAGAGCCAGTCGACCGCTATCCCAAACGCCGTGTACTGTAACATATTGGGGACACCCCAACCGATGCACATGGCCATAAAGGCTAACATGCTGACACCGAACAGCATCATACCGGCAAATAACCCCCACCCTGAGGTCGTCAATTCTTCTTCATAGACTGCGTCTTCTTCTATCATATCTTCTTCAACTACTACATCTTGTTCTTCTGTCATTTTATTCTCCTCATTATGCCGTCTTCAGTGCTGGAAGGCGCAAAGTGATTAACCCGGATTAACCGGTATTTTTGTGGCTGCCTTCATCCCTGGGTGCGGGACGTACGGCGAGGCAGCCAAAAACTGTCGATGCGCTATCAAACTTCCTTTCAGGCAGCCTGACATCACCATAGATCCAGGAAGCCCCTGGTTTACGCGCTGTGCATAACCCGGGCCTCCTGGATGCAGGTAAACTTAACCAGCGGCGCCGTGGGCGACGCCATGAGTCGAGCGGATGTGGTGCAGAGCCTCCTCCGCTTCCTGGTGCTCTGGCTTGAGGTCGAAGACCACGTTTTTCACGGTGCCCGTGAAGGCGTAGGGGGCTTTCTCCTCGTACGCCAGGTCGACCACACCACCGTTGTCTCGGCCGATGTCCATGCCGGCGTAGGTGGTGTAGAGCATTGATACCGTCTGCGGCATCGTGCCCTCGCCGATCTGCTTATCGTTGGCCCACAGCGTGACGCGGCCACCGGTGCCCGGCTTGGGCTCATCGGCCTCGAAGATCATCTTGAGCTGCACATCTCCGGTGGGGATTGGCTCGGTGGAAGTCTGCTTGTAGGTATCCACACCGAGGAACTGGTAGGTGTGGTTCAGCAAGCCGTTCTCGTCGACCCACAGGGCGTAACCGCCGATGAAATCGGCGTTGGCCACAAGCACGCCCTCTGCGCCACCTTCGGGCACGTGCACGTTGGCCTCGATGGCGTATGTCCGCCCAAAGATGTGGGGCGTCAGGGTCATCGAGACGTTCTGGACGTCGCCGGGATAGTTGAAGCGGGTGACTTTCGGCATCGGTGGCAGAATGCCAAAGAATGCTGCGAAACCGCCGAGAATTGGAAGCACGCGGTTGCGCTCCGCCTCCTGCCAGAAGAGCTCCTTCATCTCTTCCAGTTTTTCCGGTTTCTCCGCCGCCAGGTCATGGGCCTGGGAGAAGTCATCGGGCAGGTAGTAGAGCTCCCACTTGTCTTTTTCGGGGTCGTAGACGTCCGGTCCAAAGCGGTTCAGCGTGGCGGGAGTGAAGTCCCAGGGGAGCTTGTCCAGCTTGGCGCAGGCCCACCAGCCGTCCTTGTAGATCGACCGGCTGCCGTAGTTCTCGAAATACTGCACCGTGTGGCGCTCCTCGGCGTCGGCATCGTCGAGCGTGTAAGCCAGGCTGGTGCCGTCCATCGGTTCCTGTTCGATCCCGTCGACCAGTTTTGGTTCGGGGATCCCTATAAGCTCCAGGATGGTGGGACCGACGTCGATGGCATGGGTGAACTGGGTGCGCAGGTCTCCGCCGGCCTTGATACGGTTCGGCCAGGCGATGACCATCGGGTCACGCGTGCCGCCCAGGTGGCTGGCCATCTGTTTGCCCCACTGGAAGGGTGTGTTGCCGGCATGCGCCCAAGCCGCCGCGTAGTGCGGCGCGGTGTGCTCGCCGCCCAGCTCTTCAACGCCGCCGAATTTCTCGATTATTTTGAGCTGCTCGGCGGGCTCTAGCACGACGCCGTTGAAGAAGGTCGTCTCGTTGAAGGAGCCGGTGATGGTGCCCTCCATGCTGGCGCCGTTGTCGCCCCAGATGTAGATGATGAGCGTGTTATCGAGTTCGCCCATCCCCTCGATGGAGTCGATCAGCCGTCCGACGTTCCAGTCTGCGTTCTCAGAGAAGCCAGCGAATACTTCCATCTGCCGTATGTAGAGCGTCTTTTCGGCTTCGCCGAGCGAGTCCCAGGCCGGGTACAGCTCCGGGCGCTCCGTCAACTCGGTGTCCTCGGGGATGACGCCCAGTTTCTTCTGGCGCTCGAACGTCGCCTCGCGGTACTTGTCCCAGCCGCCGTCGAACTTGCCCTTGTACTTGTCGGCCCATTCCTTGGAGACGTGGTGCGGCGCGTGGGAGCAGCCGGTGGAGTAGTACATGAACCAGGGTTTTTGGGCATTCTGCGCCCGGACTGCGTGCAGCCATTCGATCGATTTATCGGTGATGTCATCCGGGAAGTAATACAACTTGCCGTCCTCGCCCTCGGGCACCCCGAGGATCGAGTTGTCCTGGGTGATGATCGGATCATACTGACCGGCCGCGCCGCTCAGGAAGCCCCAGAAATGATCAAAGCCCCAGGCCAGCGGCCAGCGGGTAAACGGTCCTGCGGGACCAAACGCGCTGCCTGGTGTGAGGTGCCACTTGCCGAAACCACCCGTAATGTAGCCGTTTTCCTTCAAGGTGCGCGGAAACGGGGTGCAGCTCCTCGGCACCTGGCCCGTATAGCCCGGGAATGGACCCGGGAATTCAGCGACGCCGCCCATGCCCACCCGGTGGTGGTTGCGACCGGTCAGCAGGGCAGCCCGAGTTGGTGAGCACACCGCGGTCACATGGAAGTGGTTGTATGTCAGTCCCATCTCCTGCACGCGCGTCAGGGTGGGCGTGTTGATCCCACCGCCGAAGTTTTCGGGACCACCGAAGCCGGCATCGTCAATCAGCACCAGCAGCACATTGGGAGCGCCCTCGGGCGCCTGCGGGTCCGGGATAAACGACCAATCAGCGGCCGATTTACCGATTGTGCGTCCACACGCCCCGCCGAACTTGCGGTCGGGGATCGGCAGTACGGTGCGATCGGGGCTGAACTTGCCACCGGCCTCAGCCAGGGCTTCCTGCAGGCCGTCCTTGCCTTTCTTGTCGATGGCTGCGACCGACTTAGCCAGCGAGTCGCGCAGCTCCATCTCGGCTGTCAGGCGGTCCTCTTCAGCGACGATGGCCAGGATGATGGCCGTGCCCGGCTTGAGCTTCTCACCGAGACCTTCCTCCATGCCGCTGACGACTTTTTGCTTGGCAAACTTGCCCACCAGGGCACCGGCGGCCGCGCCAACGGCGACCGAGGCCAGAAGCGGTGGGGCAGCGAGACCCACCAGCAGACCGACTCCAGCGCCCCAGCCCGCACCCTTGCGGCCAATGTGGTCGCCCGTCTCACTGACGCTCAAATTGCCCTCCGCGTCCTTCTGGACGAGGATCATGCCGTCGGTCTTGACCTTCTTGTCTTTGACCAGCTGCACGAGCTGGTCGAAGTTGTTCGTGGCCGGCTCAATGGCCGGGTATGCGGCTAATATTACGATATTATTATCTTTGCTCATGATTTTTTACTCCATTCTTACTGATCTGCTATTGCTTATGAGTGGTTTAACTTGTTCTTCAGTGCAAAATGTGGCTCTTGCCTGTTATCGGGGGCCGGGACCGCGGCGCCGGGTGCGGCGGCGGGTACGGCGGTGCATGCCCGCCGCAGATACTGGCGTGGCCGGGCGTCCGATCACGTCAATAAACAGCGCCTCGATCTCGTCGGCTTTCATTACTTTACTTACATCCTTGTGTTCTTTTTCCAAATTCTTATCTCCTTTCATTCAATATACTTAGTGTTTCGTCAAATGTAATTCTTAATATCGAACTGTTTATGATGGAACACTTTAAGCTTTGTCAAGCGGCAATTCATTGGAAAACTAAGTATACTTTTACGCTTGACAAAGCATTAGTCTCTAAATAACCTAAAGATCACGGTGATAATTTACGGAGGGAAGCGCCGGCTGCTTGACTCTCTGCTGGCTGCTTCCGCTCGTGGTTTTCTGTTCTGAGTAGAGTCTGTTGATCGGTCAGCTATTGAGCAGTTTCTACATGCCTTCCTGAAATTTTTCTGGCGCCAATTCCGGGTGCAGTTCAGCTAATGCAACCTGAATGATAGAATCATCGTCCAATCGCACCCGGACCAGTATCGGATGGTCACCCAAGCCTTTAACTTCTTCAGGATTGGCATCCTGGGGCAACCCTTCAACACCTTTGATCCCGTATGGAACGGTCAGAATCAACGCGGGAGCTTTGCGAACGATGGCGACATCATGCACCCACTGTGCGTAACTCACACCACGCGGCCATTTTGATTCTTCATTAGACTCCGGGTCAGGTCTGACTTTTACCGGGAAGATCCCTGGTTGTTTTTTGACTCGGCTGCGATTCCAGAATACCAGGATCACCATACCAATTATCATCCACAGCGGTACACCAAGTACGTACAAGACTATACTTGCTAGCATTTTTATCTTCCTATTATTTGGTTATTCCACGTTCAGCTTGATCCCGCCCATCATGCCGGCCACGGCATTGTAGACCAGCGCCACGATCAATCCCGCCAGGGCACCGCCCAGGGAGTTGATCAAGCTGCGCCAGATTACTGCCAGGTAAGTGGTTAAGGTGTAGGCCGACCAGTTGAGAAAGTTCATGTCGATGAACCAGGACTGTGCGCCGAAAATCCAGCCCAGGAGCCAATAGTACGTTCCAAATACAAAGGTCCAGAAAGCTATCAGAACCGCGCCGTACACGACGAAAGATGAAACACTGACCGATTTGATTGTTTTCATGGGTTGAATACTCCTTTTGCTGTAGATAATTGTTTTAATTTCGATTCCTTATTACCGATGGTGCGACTATTTTTGGATTCCGTTCTGCTCCTTGTTCTTATCGCATTGCATATCTGGTAGAAGTTTTTTCCCGTTTACCTCCTTTCAACAATTTATGTTGTCCGGATTATTTGTCTCAGGT
>JAUWTJ010000040.1 GCA_030614785.1 Alphaproteobacteria bacterium
AACGCCATCAGCGCTGAAACAAAAACCAGCGACAAGGCAAACGGCCAACCGCCGACATAGACAAAGCCAAGGGAAACCGGAATCAAGATCACTGCCGAGATGAGCCGTGCTTTCAGCCCCTCATTCAGCGTCGGCTCGCGCGCGCTCTCATCCGAACCAACGCCGTCAATTGCCTCGCTTTGCTGATCATCGCTACCTGCTGTCACAAATCCCTCTTTTCATTGCTCGCAGCCTCTCGGCCCCGGCATCCTATACGGCCCCGAACCGCCGTTCGCGCAATCGGAAGTCTGCGAGCAGATCTGTCAGATCGTTGGCACTGAATGAATGCCAGGGCTGATCCAAAAAAGCAAATTCTGAATACGCCCCCATCCAGACGCCAACCTCGCCCACCCTTCGGCGGCCACCGAAAAAAACAATCAGATCCGGCTCCCGAAGTGTTCCTGCCTGCAAACCCGCCCCTAATTCAGCTTCAAGCCGCACGGCGTCCCGTTTGTCAGAAATTCTTTTTTCAGGCTGCCTCTGAAAATCCCCGGCGATCCTTTTTACAGCGTCGACGATATCCAGCTTGCCCCGATAAGAGGCGATCATGTTTACGCAGAGGCGGGCACCAACTTTCAGTGAAATTCTTCCTTCATCCATTACATTAAACGTAGAGAGTATATTTTTACTATCAACATGTTGCACCAAAAAATCAAAGTATGACTTGAGATTGGTAGTGCTACTAAATTCTTCGATGAGTGTGAGATTGGCAATATCATTCCGGTCCGCCGCTTCAAAAATCGACTGAACACGATCAGCGTCATTGCCCGTGAGCAACCCGGGCCCACAGCCCTCGGCATCAAGCACAAACATGATGTGGATGTCAGCAGCGCACGATATGGATCTACCAGCCTCATCGACCAATTGACCTTCCAAAGCATCGCCTGCCTGTTGATCGACCTTTGCGATCCTGATCTCCTCTCGATCTCTATGGCCGATAGTCATGCATGATCTTCCTGGCCGATAGTCCTTGCGACTTGCACATGCGGTCGTCAGACCTGCATGATCTCACCTTCCTTGGTGGCAAGAGCTTCATCGATAGCCTTGATCATATCATCCGTCAGGCTCTGGATTTCCCCCGCCCACATCTTGTGTTCATCCTCACTCATGTGGCCGTCTTTTTCAGATTTTTTGAGCCCGTCCATGCCGTCGCGGCGGACATTACGCACCGCAACTCTGGCCTGCTCGGAATACCGGTGCGCAACCTTTGCAAGCTCTGCGCGGCGCTCTTCGTTGAGTTCAGGGATTGGAACACGCACCAGCTGCCCGTCAGCGATTGGATTGAGACCCAGATTAGCATTACGGATAGCTTTTTCGACCGCCCCGACCATGCCCTTGTCCCAGACCTGAACTGTAAGCATGCGCGATTCAGGCACACCGATTGTGCCCACCTGGGCCATTGGCATCTGCGTGCCATAGGCTTCAACGGTTACAGGTTCCAGAAGACTGGCGGAGGCGCGCCCTGTCCGCAAACCCGAAAATTCCGTCGAAAGTGCCGCGATTGCGCCCTTCATCCGCCTCTCAATGTCATCAAGGTCCGGTTCGTCATGTTTGTCTGCCATGTTCTTTCTCCCTTAAAGAAGTGGGCCCGCAAGGGGTGCCTGTCAGGAAACGATTGTACACTCGCCCTTGCCGGCAAGAACATCGACAAAATTACCCTTCTCCTGAATGGAAAAGACAATAATTGGAATATTGTTCTCGCGGCTGAGGCTGACGGCTGAAGCGTCCATGACCTTCAGATCCTTTGACAGCACTTCCAGGTAGGAAAGCTGATCGTAGCGGATCGCCGTCTTGTCGGTTTTGGGATCGGCCGAATAGACGCCGTCCACGTTGGTTCCCTTGAACAGGGCATTGCAGCTCATTTCTGCGGCCCTGAGGGCCGCAGCTGTATCCGTCGTAAAGAAGGGGTTACCGGTGCCAGCTGTAAAGATAACCACCCGCCCCTTTTCCATATGGCGCACGGCGCGGCGGCGAATGTAGGGCTCGCACACCGTCATCATGGGAATGGCGGACATGACCCGCGTGTCCACGCCCTGGTGCTCAAGCGAGTTTTGCATCGCAAGCGCGTTCATGACTGTCGCCAGCATGCCCATATGGTCAGCGGTGGAGCGTTCCATCCCCGAGGCAGCACCGGCAACACCTCTGAAGATATTGCCGCCGCCAATGACAAGACAGATCTGATATCCAGCGGTAATCGCCTCCTTGACCTCGCCGGCCACCCGGTCAACGGTCTTACCATCGATCCCGAACTCGCCGGAGCCCATCAGCGCCTCACCGGAGATTTTCAACAAAACGCGTTGATAATTCGGTCGTACGCCGGGAACATCGTTATCTGTGGTGGCAAGGGACATCAGTTGCCTCATCCTTTTTGCCAGAAGGGATCCATTCCGGGTTCAATTCAAGCGAAATGGCTTTGATCCTCCAATTCAGGAGAATCAAGCCATTTCGACAATTTGTTATATCACTTTGAGCGCGATTAGGAAGACACAGCCGCCGCAACTTCCGCGGCAAAGTCAGCTTCTTCTTTTTCGATGCCTTCCCCAAGCTGGATCCGGACGAAGCCGGTCATCTTGATCGCGCCGCCAACGTCGCCCTCGGCGTTCTTGATCGCCTTTTCAACAGTATTTTCGCCATCAATGACAAAAGTCTGCTTCAGAAGAACAACTTCCTGGTAATACTTGCGCATCCGGCCCTCGATCATCTTCTCGATGATTTCCTCAGGACGGCCACTTTCGCGCGCCTGTTCGATAAGGAAGACTTTTTCCTTTTCGACAATTTCCGGATCGAGGCTGTCTGTATCGAGAGCGAGCGGATTGGTCGCCGCAATATGCATGGCAATTTGCTTGCCCAGCGCTTCGAGTTTAGCCGCGTCGCCTTCTGATTCAAGCGCAACCAGCACACCAATTTTGCCAAGACCCGGGGCAATTTGATTGTGCACATAGGCGCTAACGGCACCGCTGCCGACAGAAAGACCTGCGGTCCGCCGCAGGTTCAGGTTTTCACCAATGGTGCCAACCTGGGTGGTGACGTGATCCTTGATGCTTTCGCCGGTTCCGGGAAAGTCGGCGGCACAGGTCGCATCGAAATCACCGCCACTTGCAAGAGAAATCTCGGCGATCTTGCTTGCCAGCGCCTGGAAATTTTCGTTCCGGGCGACAAAATCGGTTTCGGAATTGAGCTCAATGACAGCGCCCTTGTTACCCGCTACGGCGACGCCCACAAGACCTTCAGCGGCAACACGGCCAGCCTTTTTGGCAGCCTTTGCGAGGCCCTTGTTGCGCAACCAGTCAACAGCAGCTTCCATATCGCCGTCAGTTTCCTTCAGCGCATTCTTGCAATCCATCATGCCTGCGCCGGATGTTTCGCGCAGTTCCTTCACCAGTGATGCGGTAATCGTCGCCATGACAATATTCCTGTATTTCGAGTTTAAGGTATCTGTTTCCCTGGCGCGGCAATCGATGCGGCACCAGGGAAAAGTTGTTTGGCTATTTGGCCGGCGCGGCTTCTACGGCAGGCGCCGCCTCAGCTGCAGGCGCCTCTTCTGCTGCAGGTGTCTCCTCAGCTGCAGGAGTCTCCTCTGCCGGAAGGTCTTCCATGACAGGATTAACCTCGGCTCCGGTGTCTTTGCCAGAAGCTCCAGCACCTTTGGAAATCCCGTCAATGACTGCGCGGGAAAACAGGTCGCAATAAAGCAACAGGGCGCGCGCAGCGTCATCATTACCCGGGATCGGATAGGTAATTCCATCAGGATCACAATTGGTATCGACAACCGCGATGACCGGAATGCCCAGCTTGCGCGCTTCGGCGATAGCAATGGCTTCCTTGTTGGTGTCGATAACGATCATAAGATCCGGGATACCGCCCATATCCTTGATGCCGCCAAGGGCCCGCTCCAGCTTGTCCCGCTCACGGGTCAGATGAAGAAGCTCTTTCTTGGTAAAGCCCGAAACTTCCTTTGACAGGGTTTCCTCGAGCTCGCGAAGGCGCTTGATCGAATTTGAAATCGTCCGCCAGTTGGTCAATGTGCCGCCAAGCCAGCGGTGATTGATATAATACTGGGCGCAGCGCTGGGCAGCTTCAGAAAGCGGCGTTGAAGCCTGGCGCTTGGTGCCGACAAAAAGAACGCGCCCGCCGCCGGCAACCGTTTCCTGTATGGCCAGAAGAGCCTGATGCAGGAGCGGAACCGTCTTCGACAGGTCCATAATGTGGATGTTGTTGCGGGTGCCATAAATGTAGCGACCCATTTTCGGGTTCCAGCGGTGAGTCTGGTGGCCGAAATGCACGCCAGCTTCAAGCAGCTGACGCATAGAAAAGTCAGGTAGAGCCATGCTCTTTTTCTCCTTTACCGGTTATACCTCCGCAGGACCTCATCACCCCGCCAAAAACGGCTTATGGGTGCACCGGAGCGGTTTCAGGTGAATTTGCACAAGAAACCGAACGCCTGCGTGTGGAATGAGCGGGGATATAGGGGGTTTTTGGGCGGAAAGCAAGGGGGAGATTGCAACCCTGTTCCAGGCCCCGAAGCCACTCGTGCCTCACCGTGCCCCGACCGCCTTCTCTGCCCTTTTCAGGAACCGCCGTGCTCTTGAGTCCGAAACGCCGGTCTCTGCCGGATCAGGGACATCCTTCGGCATCACGAGGCCGGCTGAAATAACCAGTTTGGCGCCATCCTCAACGGACATTTCCAGGATATGCGCCTCGGCCCTGTCTACAAACAGCAAGAATCCAGAGGTCGGATTGGGTGTTGTCGGCACGAACACGCTGATCAGTTCCTTGCCGGCGGCCCGCCTGATTTCCCCTCCGATCCTGGAGGTCACAAAGCCAATCGCATAGATCCCCTTGCGCGGATATTCGAAAAGGCAAACCTCCTTGAAGGTATTGTCTCCCTGCGCCACCACAGTCTGCATGATCTGCTTGATGCCGGTATAGATCGTGCGAACGACGGGCATTCGTGAGACGATACGCTCGCCAAGCACCAGCAGGGCATTGCCAAACAGATTGGCGGCAAGGAACCCCAGAAACGTAATCCCGACCACAAGGATAATTACCCCGAGACCCGGGATATTGTACGGCAGAAGCGCATCGGGATTAAGGCGGTCCGGGATCAGAGGCAGGATATTGCGGTCAATAAAGGCCACAAAAGACCACGCCAGATAGATCGTCGCACTGATCGGAACGCCGACGACGAGACCGGTGAGAAAGTATCTCTTGAGCCGCGCGCCAAGCCGCTTGTCAGCTCGCGGCTGTAAGGCACCGCCCGCATCTGATGTCACATCAGTCTTCACATCCGCATCTTGATTGGCGGGTTCGGGTTTGTCTTCGCTCATTTTCTCAACCGTTTTGAATGGGGTAGCTCAAGTGACACTCTTGATCAGGTTTTGGTCAAAACCATGACCGGGTCATCCATATCTGATTTGCGGCTGCCTCAGCCACAAATTATCAAACACTCGCTCGATACCATGTTTTCGCCATATGGTGTCTGACCCCATTTTCGAAAAACATGGTGAAGCAAATCTGTTGCTACCTCAATTGAACCAGCGTAACGCTTTGCCCCATGTCGGACCGGAATCAAACCTGCGCAGCGCGCGCCATGCCTCGCCACATTGCCATCATCATGGACGGCAATGGCCGATGGGCCAAGGCACGCGGCCTGCCGCGGCTCGAAGGTCACCGGCGCGGGGTCGAGGTGGTGCGCGACATAGTCCGCGAGGCCAGCGATATGGGACTGGGCTATCTAACGCTGTACAGCTTTTCGACCGAGAACTGGCAAAGACCCAAATCCGAGGTCTTCGGCTTGATGCAGCTATTTCGGGTTTTCTTCCGCCGAAACCTCAAGGAGCTTAATGAGAAAAATGTCCGCATTCGCGTGATCGGTCGCCGCGACAGGCTGGACGACGACATTCTCGACCTTATTGACAAAGCCGTCGAGACGACAAAATCCAACACGGGCCTGGGTCTTACCCTCGCCTTCAATTATGGCGCCCGCGCCGAGATGGCCGACGCCGCAGCCTCAATCCTTGACGATGTCGCCGCAGGCACCCTCGCCCTCGACGACATAGATGAACAGCTTATTGAAAACCGTCTTTATACGGGTGATATTCCTGACCCTGAAATCATCCTGCGCACCTCAGGCGAACAAAGGATTTCCAATTTTCTGCTGTGGCAATCCACAGAGGCCGAGTTCCATTTCACGGAAACCCTGTGGCCCGAGTTCTCACGCGCCGATCTGGAGAAGGTTATTCGCGATTACTGCGAGAACTAGCCTCACTCGACCGTCACAGATTTTGCCAGGTTCCTCGGCTGATCCACATCCGTGCCCTTGAACACCGCCGTGTGATAGGCGATCAGCTGTACCGGCAGCGCGTAGAGGATCGGCGCGATAAAGCTGTCAATTTCAGGCATTTCAAACGAAACCGAAGTATCGGCGCCCGCCTGCCGGATGCCCCTGGCGTCGGAGACAAGGATCACCTTACCGCCGCGTGCGATGACCTCATGCATATTGGAAACCGTTTTATCGAAGATCGCATCGCACGGCGCGATGACCACGACGGGCATATTCTCGTCAATGAGTGCGATCGGCCCATGCTTCAACTCGCCCGCTGCGTAGCCTTCGGCATGAATATAGGAAATTTCCTTCAATTTCAGAGCCCCCTCAAGGGCGATGGGGTAGTGAATACCGCGCCCGAGGAACAGCACATCCTGAGCCCTGGAAAGATCCTGTGCGATCCGCTTCAGCTGCTCGTCGCTGGACAAAACTTCAGCCATATGACGCGGCACTTCCTGCAACAACTTGACGAGCCGCTTTTCGCCATCGGGTTTCAGCCTGCCTCGTGCCGAGGCCGTGGCAATGGCCAGCAGTGCCAGCACAGTTAACTGACAGGTAAAGGCCTTGGTCGAGGCGACGCCGATCTCCGGCCCCGCGTAGGTCGGAACAATCACATCGCTTTCTCGCGCAATAGTCGATTCCGCCACATTGACGATTGAGAGCACATGCTGACCCTCGGCCTTGCAGTAACGCAGAGCCGCCAGCGTGTCGGCCGTCTCCCCCGACTGAGAAATCATAATGGCCAGGCCACCTTTTGGCAGCGCCGCCTCTCGGTAACGAAACTCCGACGCGATATCGACCTCAACCGGCACCCGCGCAATTTGCTCAAACCAGTATTTGGCGACGATCCCGGCATAGGATGCCGTCCCGCAGGCCACAATGGTAATCTTTGGAACATCAGCCAGATTAAAAGGCAGATCCGGCAAGGCAATCAGGGCTTTTGCCGCATCCACGTAACGTCCCAGCGTATGACCAATCACATCAGGCTGTTCATAGATCTCCTTGGCCATAA
The DNA here is from genome assembly GCA_030614785.1 of Alphaproteobacteria bacterium. GTDB lineage: Bacteria > Pseudomonadota > Alphaproteobacteria > M2410 > M2410 > JAUWTJ01. The sequence continues at coordinate 7,377 of JAUWTJ010000040.1, forward strand.
AATGGCGGTGGTTACCCTTGTCAACCAGCGCGGCACTTACAGAAGTGGTCGAAACAGGACGCTCAACCTCATTGCCAGTCATGTCATAGATCTCGACACTGGTTCGTGACAGGACGGCCCAGTCACCGTCTTCAATGTAGATGACCTTGTTGGTAATCGGGGCAAGCGAGAAAGCGTCGGAGCCAATGTAATGTTCGCCGTCACCGATCCCGATCGCAAGCGGCGAGCCCTGGCGCGCAGCGATAACAAGATCATCCTCGCCCTCAAACACCATGGCCACGGCATAGGCGCCCTCAAGCCGCCCCAGCGCGGCAAATGCGGCCTCTTTTGGCGTCTTGCCCTGGCCAAGATGAAAACTCACCAGCTGGGCAATTACTTCGGTATCCGTTTCGGTATCAAACCCCTTGCCGGCGTCCCTGAGTTCGTCACGAAGGGTCATGAAATTTTCGATGATACCATTGTGGACAATCGCCACCCCGGTGGCCACATGCGGATGAGCGTTTCCCTCCGTGGGCGCACCATGCGTCGCCCACCGCGTGTGTCCAATACCAATCGTGCCCTCAAGCGGATTATTCGCCAGAACCTCCACGAGATTGGAAAGCTTGCCCTCGGCCCGGCGCCGACAAACTTTGCCATCAACAAGCGTGGTAACACCGGCGGAATCATATCCGCGATATTCAAGACGCTTCAGACCCTCAATCATGAAGTCCGTCGCATCCCGGTTACCAACAATTGCTACAATTCCACACATAAGAACCTCATTCGGGTTTACCTAAACTCATTTCAAACCGTTGTACCCGCGATACCAGTCAACAAACCGCGGGATACCTTCCTCAATCGAGGTCTTGCTCTCAAATCCGCAGGCCGCTTCAATCGCGCTTGTATCGGCATAAGTCGCATAGACGTCGCCAGGCTGCATCGGCAGTAGCCGGGTCTTTGCCTTCTTGCCAACGGCGGTCTCAATGATCTCAATAAAATGCATGAGATCTTCCGGTCGCTTGTTGCCGATATTGAAAATCCTGTTACGCAGACCCTTTTTATCTGGTTCGGGGAGCGTATCGAGACTTGCCAAAATTCCCGCAACAATGTCATCGATATAGGAAAAGTCCCGTTTCATGTCGCCGTGGTTATAAATATCAATCGTTTCGCCGCGCATGATCTTGTCCGTAAAAGACCAGTAGGCCATATCCGGACGCCCCCACGGGCCATAAACTGTAAAGAAGCGCAGACCCGTTTGCGCAAGACCGTAGAGGTGCGCATAGGTATGGCTCATCAACTCGCCGGACTTCTTCGTCGCAGCATAAAGCGATACCGGCTTGTCAACACGGTCCTCTTCAGAAAACGGCATCTTCTCGTTCAGACCATAGACCGAACTCGACGATGCATAAACCAGGTGCTCAATATCCTCCGTATGACGACAAAGCTCCAGCACCGCCAGATGGCCAACCAGATTTGACTGCGCATAGGCCATCGGGTTCTCAAGTGAATAGCGCACCCCGGCCTGCGCGGCCAAATGAACCACTTTAGTAATTTTGTGTCCAATAACGCTTTGTTTCAAAGCCTCAAGATCCGCGATATCCACTTTCTTGAAGGAGAACCCTGCCCGATCACCCAGCCGCTCGAGCCGTGCCAGCTTCAAGTCTACGGCATAATAGTCATTGATATTGTCGATGCCCAGGACCTCATCACCGCGATCAAGTAGCGCATGAGCGACATAGGACCCGATGAAACCGGCGGCACCTGTGACGAGAATGGTCATGCTAATCCTGACTGTTCTTTTGTGCGAGCGCCTCTTCCCAGCGCAGGGCGCTTTCGACTATCCCCTTGAGATCATCATATTTTGGCTCCCAGCCAAGCAGCGACTTGATTTTCGTGTTGTCGGCGATGATCGAGCCAATATCTCCGGGCCGCCTCGGGCCTGTCTTCACTGGCAGTTTGCGGCCTATCACCTGTTCCAGAGTCTCAATGACCTCGCGAACAGAAAACCCTTTGCCATAACCGCAATTGAGCGCAATCGCTTCTCCGCCGCTGCGCAAATATTGCAACGCGGACCAGTGCGCCTCGGCCAGATCACTTACATGGATATAGTCCCTGACGCCGGTACCATCCGGTGTGTCATAATCCTCGCCAAAAATTTCGAGGTATTCTCTTTGTCCAAGGGCCACCTGATTGGCAATTTTGAGCAGGTGTGTCGCATTTGGCGTTGATTGCCCCGTTCGTTTTTTCGGATCCGCGCCGGCCACATTGAAGTAGCGCAAAGCGACATAGTCGAAGTCATGAGCGAAGGCGACATCTTTCAGCATCATCTCGGTCATCACTTTTGACGTGCCGTAGGGATTGAATGGGGCAAACGGAAAATCCTCCGTTACCGGATTTTTCTTTGGTTCGCCGTAAACTGTCGCCGTGGACGAAAAAATGAAGTGCTTCACCCCGTTCTCGACGCAGACCTCAATCAGATTGCGCGAATTGGCCGTATTATTCTTGTAATACTTGAGCGGGTCCGAAACTGATTCTGGAACAACAATCGAACCGGCAAAGTGAACAACCGCGTCCACGTTATGCTGTTTTATGACGTTGGCGATCAGCTCGATGTCGCCGACATCACCAACAATGAGATCTCCCTGCGGCGGTATCGCAAATTCTCGTCCCGTGGACAGATTGTCCACGACAACGAACTCTTCGCCCTGATCGGCCAGAAGCCAGCACAGATGGCTACCTATATAGCCGGCCCCGCCACTTACCAGTACAGTCATCGCCCGAGCCTTTCGGTTCTATGCTTCGAAATGGATCCCTCCAGGATTCCGGTTACAGAGTTCCCATAACCACCTGCAAGCTATCGTTGCTGTCTGGTCTGCCGTAACATCATTTCCTAACACCCGCAACAAAGGGTTAAGTCCCGAAAAACAATAGACTTTCCCTCGTGCCAATACATTCGAAAAGGCGGCACGGGACTTGCGATCCTTTACCTCGCATGGCAGAAGCTGTGCCAATGCAGGACCAATTTTGAGGAAACAAGCAGATATAATGCCGAAACCGATAAAAAAAGCTGTTTTGCCTGTCGCTGGCCTGGGAACCCGTTTCCTGCCAGTGACCAAATCTGTACCCAAAGAGCTGCTGCCCATCGTCGACACGCCGCTGGTCCAATATGCCATCGACGAGGCGCGGGCGGCCGGGATCGAGGAGTTCATCTTCGTCAATGGCCGGTCCAAGGGCGCCATTGAAGACTATTTTGACCATGCCTGGGAGCTCCAGTCCTTGCTGAAAGAGCGCGGCAAGGACAGCGAACTCGAAGCCCTCACCGCTTTGATGCCCGGGCCTGGCAAGACGGCCTTTATTCGCCAGCAAGAGCCGTTGGGTCTCGGTCATGCCGTCTGGTGCGCCAAAAGCTATATTGGCGACGAGCCTTTCGCGGTGATGTTGGTGGATGACCTGGTCGTTTCGGACACTCCCTGCCTCGCCCAGATGATAGAGGTCTACAATGAAACTGGCGGCAATGTGGTTGCCGTCGAAAATGTTCCCCGCGAGCACACCAACCGCTACGGCGTCCTCGATATCGGCGAAACAAGGGGCAACCGCGTCGAGGTCAAGGGTCTGGTCGAAAAACCCGCCCCTGAAGACGCCCCCTCAACGCTGTCGATCATCGGCCGGTATATCCTCCTGCCGGAGGTTATGAGCCATCTTGATGCCCATGAAACCGGCGCCGGCGGTGAAATCCAGCTCACCGACGCCATGGCCAAAATGCTCGGCGACAAGCCTTTCCACGGACTGCAGTTCGAAGGCATTCGCTACGACTGTGGCTCAAAGCTCGGCTTTCTCCACGCCAACATCGCCCTCGCCATGGCAAGGCCGGAATTCACCGACGGGCTTCTGCCCCTGCTCAAGGATGCTGTGGCAAAAGCCGAAAAGCCGTAATTCTCACAAGCCCAACAGCTTCAAGTATTAGTTACAAAGACAAAGGATCACGCCATGCGCGTCGCAATGATTGGAACCGGATATGTCGGCCTCGTCTCAGGTGCCTGTTTCTCGCACTTCGGGCACGATGTGATCTGCGTCGACAAGGACGAGGCCAAGGTTGCCTTTCTGAACGAAGGCGGTATTCCGATCTATGAGCCAGGCCTTGATGCACTCGTCGCCGAAAATGTAAGCGCCGGACGCCTCGCCTTCACAACCGACCTTAAGGCAGCCGTTGCCTCGGCCGATGCGGTGTTCATCGCCGTGGGCACGCCCAGCCGGCGCGGCGATGGCTACGCCGACCTGACCTATGTTTACGCCGCAACCGAAGAAATCGCCGAGGCTCTGTCGGGCTATACGGTGGTCGTAACAAAATCCACGGTCCCGGTCGGCACCGGCACTGAAGTTGAAAACATTCTCAAACGGGTCAACCCGGGCGGCGATTTTGACGTCGCCTCCAACCCGGAATTTCTGCGCGAAGGCTCCGCTATCGAGGATTTCAAGCGGCCGGACCGCGTTGTCGTCGGCGCCGAATCAGAGCGCGCCAAAACGCTGATGAGGGAGCTCTACAGGCCGCTTTATATCAACGAGACGCCGGTGATGTTCACGACGCGCGCCACGTCCGAGCTGATCAAATATGCCGCCAATGCCTTCCTTGCGACCAAAATCACCTTCATCAATGAAATGGCGGATATCTGCGAAAAAGTCGGCGCCGATGTTCAGGCGGTCAGCCGCGGCATCGGCCTCGACAAGCGCATCGGGGCAAAATTCCTGCATGCGGGGCCAGGCTACGGCGGCTCCTGCTTCCCCAAAGACACCCTCGCGCTTGTGAAAATTGCGTCCGATGCCGGAGTTCCGACAAAAATCATCGAAGCCGTCGTCGACATCAACAATGCCCGCAAGAAACAGATGGCGCAAAAGATCATCGACGCGGCCGGTGGCTCCGTCAAAGGCAAGACCATCGCGATCCTCGGGCTGACCTTCAAGCCCGGCACCGACGACATGCGCGACAGCCCCAGCCTCGACATCGTGCCCATCCTGCAACAAAACGGCGCCACAATCCGCGCCTATGACCCCCAGGGCATGAAAGAGGCCCAAAAGGATCTCAAGGACATCCTGATGTGTGACGGCGCCTGGCACGCCATGGAAGGCGCCGACCTCGTCGCCATCCTCACCGAATGGAACGAATTCCGCGCCCTCGACATGAACAAGCTCAAAAGCTTCCTGAAGACGCCGGTGATGGTGGACCTGAGGAATATCTACTCACCAGCGGAGATGGCGACAAACGGGATCGAATATCATTCGATCGGGCGAGTTTTGGTGGAGGGATAAGCCTCGCTAGTGTCGGACCGCCCGCTCCAGTCTGGCAATATCGGCTGCTACCATCTCCGAGACAAGCTCCTCAAAAGAGATCTTCGGCTCCCAGCCGAGCACCTTGCGAGCCTTTGAAGCATCGCCAACGAGCAACCCTGGCGATTCCGGTCTAAAAAACTCTTGGCTGACCGCTATCCTGACTTCGCCTGTCTTCGCGTCACGCCCGACTTCATCAACGCCCTCCCCTTCCCAGACGAGATCCATATCGATTTCCCGGAAGGCGGCGGAAACAAAATCCCGCACTGAATGAGCCTTGCCTGTTGCAAGTACAAAGTCATCCGCCACCTCATGCTGCAACATGAGCCACATGCCCTCCACGTAATCCCTGACATGCCCCCAGTCCCGGCGCGCATTGAGATTGCCGAGGATGAGAGGTTCTTTGGATTCAAATAGTGCGGCGGCAACAGATCTACTGATTTTGCGTGTTACGAAATTCTGTCCTCTGGTCGGTCCTTCGTGGTTGAAGGTAATGCCATTTGACACCTTCACTCCATAGAGCTTTCTGTAGTGAACGCCCATCAGGTGAGCCAGATGTTTGGAAATGCCATACGGATTTTGTGGATTGAATGGCGTTTCCTCAATTTGCGGATTATCTCCACCAAATCCGAAAAGTTCTGAACTCGAGGCCTGATAGAGACGGATGCGGCGCTCGGGATCAGTCGAGCGCAAGATCTCGAGCAGCTTGACTACGCCGTCGGCGTTAACACGCACTGTGTCGATCGGGCGGTCGAAGCTTTCCCCCACATCGCTCTGTGCCGCCAGATTATAAATCTCGTCCGGCCTTATATTTTCAACCAGATGTTCGAAGGATTGAGAGTCTGTTATGTCTCCATTTATCAATGTGATTTGTGGTGCCAAGTCCTTTCGGTCGCCAACAATGCCAGCAACGTAGTCGTCCTGCTCAGGCAGGACCCGCCTGCTGACGCCAAAAACCCTATAGCCTTTCAACAGCAAAAAGCGCGAAAGCTCGCCGCCATCCTGTCCCGTAACGCCTATGACCAGAGCTCGCTTCTCATCCATGCTGCTTCAAATGCTCCCAATAATCACTTGTCTTCAAGCCGCCCATAGACATCTTCCAAGCGTACGATATCATCCTCCCCGAGATATGCCCCGGTCTGAACTTCTATCAAATGAAGCGGATCCTTTCCCGCATTGGCAAGGCGATGCTTCGCCTCAATCGGGATATAGACGGACTCATTTTCCCCAAGTGTCTTTTGCTTCTCGCCGACAACAACTTCGGCAGTGCCTTTCACAACAATCCAATGCTCGGCTCTCTTGTGGTGATACTGCAATGACAGAGATGCACCGGGATTGACGCATATGTGTTTCACCTGGTGCGACACTCCCTCATCCAGCCCTTCATAGTACCCCCAGGGACGATAAACACGTTTGTGCAATTCATGTTCTGGTCGGTCGGCTTCTTTCAGGCGATCTACAATCTTCTTCACATCCTGCACTTTGGTCTTGTCGGCAATCAGAACTGCATCTCTGGTTTGGACAACAATCAAATCACTGACGCCCAAGGCCGTCACAAGAAGGTTCTCCGCCTTGATCAGGCTGGACCTCGTATCAATTGCAATGACATCCCCGACCAGAACATTGTCATCCTGATCCTTCGCGCCAACATCCCACAGAGCACTCCATGACCCTATATCGCTCCAGCCGAAGCTTGAGGGAACCACGGCTGCCCGGTCAGTTTTCTCCATGATCGCATAGTCTATTGAATCAGATGGACAGATCTCAAAAGACTTGTTGTCCAGACGCAGAAAATCCAGATCCCGATTGGCATTATCATAGCTCAGACGACAGGCCGCCAGAATTTCAGGGCAATGTTTTTCGGCCTGCAGAAGAAGACCGGAAACCGGAAAAAGAAATATGCCGCCGTTCCAGTAGTGTCGGCCAGCAGCAATCATCTTCTCGGCATTCGCCTTGTCAGGTTTTTCGACAAACCGATCAACACCGAAGGCACCAATGACTTTCGTCTCATGACCAGACTTGATGTATCCAAATCCTGTCTCCGGCCCGGTAGGTTCAATGCCGAATGTGGTCAAATATCCTTCTGCTGCAGCTTTTGATGCAATATCGATCGCATCGTGAAATTTGTCCAACTCCGGAATGTGATGATCCGCTGACAGAAGGAGCATCAATCCGTCAGGATCGCTGAAAGCAATATGAATTGCCGCAACAATGGCTGCCGGTGCCGTGCCGCGGCCAAAAGGTTCCAGAATGTGAACGTCAGACGTTATGCCCATTTCCTCCATTTGGGCGGCAATAATGAACCGGTGGGTGTCATTGGAGATTATTATTGGATCAGAGAATTTCGGACCTGCGCCGGATACGCGTTGTCCGGTTACGCGTTGCGCGGTCTCCTGTAACATGGATTGATCAGAGATCAGGGGGAGCAATTGCTTGGGGTAATGGGACCGCGACTCAGGCCAGAGCCTTGTGCCTGATCCTCCTGATAATATTACCGGATGGATTCGCTCCATGTCGCCGTCCTCGCTGTCAGGCCAGTGCTTTCAGGTACCAGCCATAGGTCTGCCTGATGCCATCGATCAGGGATGTCTTTGCAGTCCAACCCAGGTCACTCAATTTGGTGACATCCAGAAGCTTCCGAGGTGTCCCGTCAGGCTTCCCGGTATCTTGGATCAGCGCACCTTCAAACCCTACAACATCCGCAATGAGTTCCGCCAGGTCTCGTATCGAAAGGTCCGTCCCTGTGCCAACATTGACGTGGCCTTGACCGGAGTAAACCTTCATTAGATGAACCAGGGCATCGGCACAATCATCGACAAACAGGAATTCGCGCTTCGGCGTTCCGGTGCCCCACAAAACGACCTCACTCGCCCCCTCTGCCTTCGCCGCATGCATTTTTGCCATCAAAGCCGGCAGAACGTGCGATGACTGGAGATCAAAATTATCATTTATACCGTAGAGATTGGTCGGCATGGCCGAAATGAAATTGCAACCATATTGCAACCGATAGGACTCGCACAGTTTCAATCCCGCAATTTTCGCAATCGCATACCACTCATTCGTCGGCTCAAGCGGTCCCTCCAGAAGTTCTGTTTCTGTCATCGGCTGCCTGGCAAACTTGGGATAGATACATGAGGATCCGAGGAAAAGTAGCTTTTCTACATCGCACTCCCGGGCCGTGTGAATAATATTGGCTTCAATCATGAGATTCTCATAAAGGAACTCGGCCGGATGGCTGTCATTGGCCAGGATGCCGCCAACCTTCGCCGCCGGAACGAAGACGCAATCCGGTCGAACACCCTTCATCCACGCTTCGACATCACTCTGACGACGCAGATCCAGTCCCTGACGATCGACCGTAGTGATTTCACAATCTTCATTCTGCAGACGGCGAACCAGGGCGGAGCCGACCATCCCCTTGTGGCCCGCAACCCATACCGATTTTCCCTTCAGATCATAGTGGGAGATCCGGTCAGTCATATCTATTCTTCCGGTCCAGTTCGCTCTTCATCTCAAGCATATCAGCATCCACCATATCCTGAACCAAAGTCTTGAACGGCGTTTCGCTGACCCACCCAAGCTTTTCTTTCGCCTTTGTCGGATCCCCCAGGAGAAGCTCCACTTCTGTTGGGCGAAAATAGCGTGGGTCAATCTTCACCAACGTGTCACCCGATGCCTTGCACCGTCCAACTTCATCAATACCCCCGCCGCTCCATTCTATCTGCCGGCCGGTATGCGCAAACGCCAGCTCGACAAATTCTCGCACGCTGTGCGTTTCACCTGTCGCAATGACATAGTCATCGGGTTCGTCTTGCTGCAGCATCAGATGCATCCCCTTGACATAATCCTTGGCATGCCCCCAGTCCCGCTTTGCGTCAATGTTACCAAGGAAGAGTTGATCCTGCAGGCCCTGCGTAATTGCCGCGACGGCACGCGTGATCTTGCGCGTGACGAAAGTTTCACCCCGTGTCGGGCCTTCATGATTGAAAAGTATCCCGTTAGAAGCGTGCATGCCGTAGGCTTCACGGTAGTTCACTGTAATCCAGTAGGCATAAAGCTTTGCAGCTGCGTAGGGACTGCGCGGATAGAAGGGCGTGGTTTCGCTTTGCGGTGTTTCCTGGACTTTCCCGTAAAGCTCAGACGTGGACGCCTGATAAAACCTTGCTTTGTCACCAATATTCAAAATTCGCATCGCCTCAAGTATTCGAAGCGTTCCGACGGCATCCGCATTGGCAGTATATTCGGGTGTTTCAAAACTGACCTGGACATGACTCTGGGCCGCCAGATTGTAAATCTCGGTAGGCTGACATTCCTGAATGATGCGGATCAGATTGGTCGAATCCGTCATGTCGCCATAGTGCATAAAAAACTCTGCACCTGGCTCATGTGGGTCCTGATAGAGGTGGTCGATCCGCTGTGAATTGAACGAGGAGGAACGACGTTTGATCCCGTGAACTTCATAGTCTTTCGACAGCAAAAGCTCCGCCAGGTAGGCTCCATCCTGGCCGGTCACGCCGGTAATCAAGGCAACTTTTTTCGCCATATCTCAAACATCCGTTATCGCTTGTAAAGCGGCCTCAAAAAGCGTTAAACTGCTCCTCAAGCCGCACAAATGGTTAGCTCATCCGCGATTGATCAACAAGGCCTCAATTCGCCCTATATCGGTATCACGAGCCAAGTTTTCGACATCATAGTCCCAACCATTTTTCCCATGATACCCTGCGCTTCCGGGTCATTCAACAATTCAGAAATTCGATCTGCAAATTGCTTCGATTCGCTAAGTGGCGTGATCACAAAGGCTTCACTTTTCCTCGCGGGACCGCCAAGGGGCGAATCAGGCAGAGCCGCACAAATGAACGGCCGCCCCGACGACATAATCGGAAAAAAACTTCTGGGAATTGCAAATTCCGCCCCTTCTGGCAATTGCGGGACCAAATGTATTTCGGCGGCAGCCACACTTGCGTTTAGTGAACCCTTCGGAACGCAATTCTCGAACTCGACATTTCCCAGCCCGAGGGCGCTGGCATCAGATATTAACTCTTCTGCAAGGTTGCCATTACCTCGAGTGATCTTACGGGCTGATATGGACTTGCCCATCGCAAACCGCGTGCAGCTTGCTGTTCAGGCCACCTTTTTGTGCGGTCAATGTCGCGCGGAACATCCCCTTTTCAAGCAGACTGGAGGCTGTTCGGTGAGCTTTCAGGTGAGTGGCATCAATCTGAAACTGCTCGGGCACATCATGATCCGTCGCAAGGCTCGTGAAGATCCGGTCAAAGACACCCATCTCACTCCAGCGGATAAAACGGTTATAAAGGGTTTTGTGCGGACCATATTCCTTCGGAGCGTCACGCCACTGAAGGCCACGTTTCAACACATAAATAATGCCGCTGATCACTTTTAGATCATCAACTCGAAGGACGCCATGTGGCTTGGGGAAACAGGGTTCAATGCGTTCCAGCTGATCGGAAGTCAGGTAGAACAGGCCATTCATCAGAAGAGAATCCTTTTCCTAAATGAATCACAGCTGAAACCCTTTTGGGAATCCTCAAAATTAATAGGTCCTGACCCTAGAACGCACCTCTCATCATCACAGGTTCGTCCACCGACGGCGAAATGAGAGTTCGCTGCAGCAATGCTGCTATCTGCAAAGGAATGCCGTTTCCATTGCTGTCAATCACCCCAAAATCGCCTTCATTTTCCCGACGGTTTTCCCGGTCAAACTTACCTCTGTCCAAATATTGCCATCACGGATCTTGAGACTCACCGCGCATCGCCAACAATCTCGATAAACTATATGTAGGCCAGATGGAATGAAGTGCCCTCACTAAGGGTCTCAAGGCCATCGACCGAGCTATCAGCGCTGGAGAGGAGGCACTGCAGCTTCATGAGTTTAAGGCATGATGGAGCAGTCAATGTTCTCCCGCCTTGCAGATGTTGTATCAGTTCGGTTGAGGAGACTACTCTTGAAAGACTCTATCGACTGACAAAATCCACTCAGCTCTTCCGCCTCAATACGTTCAAACATTGAGGGCGTTGTCGAGCCAAACGGCGGATCGCTTGAAGTTGTTGTCAAGACTATCGCTGCACGTCATGAATTTGAAATACTTTACTGTCGGGTCTCGCGAAATGTGGCCATACCTTTCACCATGCCCCCTTGCATTCTCTCTTGTATTTGGCCCCCAATTCTGGTTAAACCCCACTTCCTGTGATGGCGGTCCTTTTTCGCCTCGGGTTTTCCTGAGGTTTCGGCGCTTTATGTGCAAGCGGCGAGGAAAAGCGAACCATCGTTTGGGCCGGCGAATGAGCGCCGCGTCCACGCGCCGCTGTCACTTTGATACCGAAAGGAAGAGCCATGTCTCTTTACGAGCACATCTTTATTGTGCGGCAGGATGTGTCGCAACAAGCGGCCGAAGGTCTCGCTGAAACCTTCAAATCCATCATCACAGAAAACGGCGGCAAGGTCGAAAAGACCGAGTACTGGGGTATTCGCACCCTGGCCTACAAGATCCGCAAGAACCGCAAGGGTCATTATATCCTGATGAACATTGACGCGCCGCATGCTGCGGTTGCTGAAATGGAGCGGCAAATGAAATTGAACGAGGACGTGCTGCGGCTTCTGACACTGCGCGTTGATGAGCTGGAAGAAGGCCCCTCGGCTGTTCTGGCATCACGTGGCCGCGATGATCGCCGCGGCGGGCGGGATGATCGCAAGGGCGGTGACCGCCCAAAGAGAGACTTCACGCCTCGTGATGACGCACCGCGTGTTAAAGCACCAGAGCCTGCTCCGGCAGCAGCAAAAGAGGAGGCATAGATCATGACAGACAGAAAACCATCTGAAGGTGATGGCGGCCGCCGTCCCTTCTTCCGTCGCAGAAAGACCTGCCCGTTCTCCGGTATCAATGCACCGAAGATCGATTACAAGGACACGCGTCTTTTGCAGCGTTACATCTCCGAACGTGGCAAGATCGTCCCGAGCCGTATCACCGCTGTTTCCGCAAAGAAGCAACGTGAACTGGCCAAGGCTATCAAGCGCGCCCGGTTCCTGGCACTCCTGCCATATCTTGTGAAATAGGGAGAACAGCCATGGAAATCGTACTTCTCGAACGCATTGCCAAGCTTGGGCAGATGGGCGACGTCGTCAAGGTCAAGGACGGTTACGCGCGTAACTTCCTTTTGCCGCAAGGCAAGGCCCTCAGAGCCAACGAACGCAACTTGAAAATCTTTGAAACGCAGAAAGCGCAGATTGAGACGAAGAACCTTGAAGCCAAAGGGGAAGCTGAAAAGGTCGGCGAAAAGCTTGCCGGACAGACCTTTATCGTCATCCGTCAGGCTGGCGAAACCGGCCACCTTTATGGTTCGGTGTCGACTCGCGACATCGCAGAGGCAGCAACAGACGGCGGCTTCACGATCACCAAGGATCAGGTCGAGCTTTTTGCGCCAATCAAGACAACCGGTCTCAACGAAGCCACCATTCGGCTTCATCCGGAAGTCAGTGTGACAATCACCATGAACGTCGCACGGACCGAAGATGAAGCGGCCCGTCAGGCACGCGGCGAGGACGTCAATATTGACCTCTCCGACGAAGAGCAGGACGTTCTGGCCATGGCCGAGGAAGTCTTCGAAAGTGAAGAGCTGGCGCAGGAAGCCGCTGCCGATCTTTCGGATGAGGGCGCTTCAGACAAGGAAGCCCCGGCCGACGAAGAAGAAAAATCCAACGCCTGATTTCGGTTTGGACATACAATATGAAAGGGCGGCTCCAATCGGGCCGCCCTTTCTTCTTTAAGGTGCCCTCATGCGAAATTGCACTTACCCCCAATGTTCCCAGGCTGTGGATAAGTCTTTTGTGGGTAGACTGGTAACTGATTCGATTTGAGTATTGTTCCCGACGAATCACACGTAGACAAAGCCCATGACAACAGAATATCCAGATAGCGATCTCATCCCTGACGGCCCTCATGCCGGCCTCTCTGACGTGCCGCCCGATGTTCCCCATGATGGGCCTTATGACGGGCCGCATGATATGGAGGCAGGCCGGGGGGGTGCAGGCGAGCCGATTATGCCGCTTGAAGGACCGATCATCGGTGACTATGACGCCGCGCCGCAAAATGGTGCTGACAATGGCGGGGACTATGGCGGGCGCATCGCGCCTTGTAACATTGAGGCCGAGCAAGCGGTGCTGGGCGCGCTTTTGCTGCAGAACGAAACCTATTTTCGCCTCTCGGCCTTTCTCAAGGCGGACCACTTTTATGAGCCGCTCCACGCGCGGCTTTACTCCGCCATGGAAGACCTCATCGCATCCGGACGGGTCGCCGATCCGGTGACCCTGAAGCCACGGTTTGAGGATGACGAAGATATGGCCGAGGTTGGCGGGATCGGCTATCTGGCCAATCTGGCGAGCGCCTCGATCAGCCTGATGAACGCGGTTGATTATGGCCGGGCGATCTTCGACATGGCGATCCGCCGCGGCCTCATTCATATCGGCGAGGAGATGGTCTCAAACGCCTTTGATGCCAATGCGGACCATGAGCCCAGGGACCAGATCGAAGCGTCCGAAGCATCGCTCTATTCGCTGGCCGAGGCTGGCCAGGCTGAAGGCGGCTTTGTTGATTTCTCCAAAGCGATCAAGGAAAGCCTCGACATGACCACCGCCGCCTATCAGCGCGGTAGCCGTCTGTCGGGACTGTCCACGGGCCTGCGGGATCTCGATGCCAAACTTGGCGGCCTGCAATCGTCGGACCTCGTCATCCTTGCCGCGCGTCCTGCCATGGGGAAATCGGCGCTATCGTGTAACATCGCCTTCAATGTCGCCAGGGCCTATCGCCGCGGCAAGAACGAAGATGGCGAGGATGTTGTCACAGATGGCGCCGCAGTTGGCATCTTCTCTCTGGAAATGTCTTCCGAGCAGCTTGCCACCCGTCTGATTGCCGAGGAAAGCGGCGTGCCGTCAAACCAGATCAGGCGCGGCCAGATTGATGAGAGCGAATTCCGGCGCATTCAGAAAACCGTGCAGGTTATTGAAAGTATTCCACTTTTCATCGATGACACTGGCGGTATCTCCATCGCCCAGCTGACCGCCCGCGCCCGCCGCCTTAAACGGAACCATGGCATTGGCCTGTTGATTATCGACTATATCCAACTGATTGCCGGATCGGGCAAAGCCAGCGACAACCGGGTCCAGGAAATCACCCAGATCACTATGGGCCTGAAGGCCCTTGCCAAGGAACTGAACATTCCGATCATCGGCCTCGCCCAGCTTTCCCGGCAAGTTGAAAACCGCGAAGACAAGAGACCCATGCTGTCTGATCTCAGGGAATCCGGATCGATCGAGCAAGACGCAGACGTCGTCATGTTTATCTACCGCGAGGAATACTACCGCGAAAGAGATATCGCTGCCGCAACAGCCAGCGGTGACCAACTCAAAATCGATCAGGCGCAGCAACTGGGCGCCGATATTCACAACAAGGCAGAAGTCATTATTGCCAAGCAAAGACATGGCCCGACAGGCACTGTCCACCTTCACTTCCAGGGCGAACTCACCAAATTCTCCGATCTGGCGCAAGACGGTCACTACGATCCGAGCAATCTGGAAAGATAGTCAAAAGGATAGCCGCTGCGTGTCACCCTTTTCTCGAGACCTGATTGATCTTCCTGCGAGCGACGGACGGCCGGTTCTGACCATCGATCTGGCGGCCGTGCAGGCAAACTGGCGCTTGGTCCGCAACAGTGCCCACGGCGCAAGAACCGCCGGGGTCGTCAAGGCAGATGGCTACGGATGCGATGCCATCCACGTTGCCCGGGCGCTGAAGGTTGCCGGATGCGATCTTCTGTTTGTTGCGAGCGCCGACGAGGGGCGCGCCTTGCGCCAGGACCCACAACTGGACGACATCGCAGTGTGCATCTTCTATGGATGCATGAAAGGTGATGAACTTGATTTTAAAAACAACAGGTTGATCCCGGTTCATAACTCTCTGGATGATTATGAGAGGTGGAAACCTTTCTGGTTTGACGGGCCCGATCCGGCTGGGTTCGCGCTTCATATCGACACCGGCATGAACCGCCTGGGGATGAGCGCCGATGATGCCGCCGCCATCGCCGCTGACCCTGATTTCAGATCCGCGCCAATCGTCTTTGCCATGAGCCATCTTGCTTCGGCCAATACTCCACAAAGTCCTCAAAACGACGAACAAAGGAGAGCCTTCGCGGCGGCAGCCAGCGGACTGAAGACCGTTCATCCCGGCCTGCCCCTCAGTCTGGCCAATTCCGCCGGGGTGTTTCTGGGCGCTGATTACTGCCTCGACATAGTTCGGCCCGGTATCGCGCTTTATGGCGGGCAGCCGATTTCGGCAAAACCGTTACCTCTCGAGCCCGTGGTCCAGCTCCATGCGCCAATTCTTCAGGTACACCACGTTGGACCGGGCGAGACCGTGGGGTATGGCGGGACGCATACGACTGCCCGGAAAAGCCGGATTGCCACCCTGCCCCTTGGCTATGCAGATGGCATTTTGAGAGCCGCCGGCAATCAAGGATTTGGCATCTTAAGCGGTGCGAAAGTCCCCATGGTCGGGCGCATTTCCATGGATCTCACAACCGTCGATGTCACCGACGTGCCCGAAAGCGATGCGCAGCCTGGCTCTTATGTCGAAATTCTGGGGAAAAATGTCACAATTGACCAATTAGGTGCAGCTTCAGGTTCATTTGGATATGAGATATTAACCGGTCTGGGCAATAGATACAGGTGGCGACATATTAACCAGCCGGATCCGGGTCCTTCTGCGGGGAGGTAGATATCACACCTGGGTGCGGACGGCATTTCAGGGGTAAGCCACGAGATGGCAGCGGAGAGAACCACAAAGATTCCCGGGGCAAGATCCCGGATTAATTTCGTCGGCGCGATTGGTGCCGGCTGGATCTATTTGATGGCCCTGATCGGGCGTGTTTCGATCTTCACCTTCAAGTCTGTGAGCCATTGCTTTCGTCCACCATGGTATCCTTCCCAGGTTGCTGCCCAGATCCTGCGGATCGGCTATTTCTCCCTGCCTGTCGTAGCCCTGACGACGGTCTTTACCGGCGGAGCCCTCGCGCTTCAAATCTATCTCGGCGGCGACCGGTTCGGCGCAGAAGGCTTTGTGCCCAATATCGTTGCGCTCGGCATCACTCGTGAGCTCGGGCCAGTGCTCGCCGGTCTCATGGTCGCAGGACGCGTCAGCGCCGCTATTGCGGCTGAACTGGGCACCATGCGGGTCACGGAACAGATTGACGCCCTTTCGACACTGTCGACCAATCCGTTCAAATACCTCATCGCGCCGCGCATCATTGCTGCCGTGCTGACCCTGCCGTTCCTCGTCCTCGTTGGCGATGTAATTGGCATTATGGGGGGCTATCTCGCCGGGGTTTATTCGCTGGGGTTCAACCCCACCGTCTATATCGTCAACACGGTTGAATTTATCACCGTTGGAGATGTGACCTCGGGCCTCTGGAAATCAACTGTCTTCGGCTTCATCGTCGCGGTCATGGGCTGTTACAACGGCTTCTACTCAAAGGGCGGCGCGCTCGGCGTCGGGACCGCGACAACAAATGCTGTGGTGTGGTCCTCGGTCCTGATCCTCACCGCCAATTTCATTCTCACCTCCCTCCTGTTTAGCTGAGGGCAAAACGCATCATGACAACCACGCCGATGATCGAACTGAAGAATGTCCACAAGAAGTTTGGCGACAAGACTGTCCTGAACGGCCTCGACCTCGTCGTTCCCCGGGGCTCATCTCTTGTCGTCATCGGCGGATCGGGCACCGGCAAGTCGGTTATGCTGAAGTGTATTCTGGGGCTCATCAAACCCGACCATGGCTCAATCAAGATCGACGGCAAGGAAATCACAAGGCTGGGCAGCACAAAACGTGACGAGCTGATGGCCCGCTTCGGCATGCTGTTTCAGGGGGCGGCTCTCTTCGACAGTGTAAGAGTCTGGGAAAACGTTGCCTTTGGCCTCCAGCAAGGCCCGAAGAATCGACGCGTCAGCCACAGACAGGCAAAAGACATCGCCATAGAAAACCTGGCGCGGGTTGGCCTCAGCCCTGAAGTTGGTGAGCTTCACCCCTCCGAGCTTTCCGGCGGCATGCAAAAGCGCGTTGGCCTCGCCCGGGCCATCGCAACCTCCCCCGAAATCATCTTCTTTGATGAGCCGACAACCGGCCTTGATCCGATTATGGGCGATGTCATTGATGATCTGATCGTCAAATGTGTCCAGGAACTGGGCGCGACGACCCTTTCGATCACCCATGACATGGCGTCCGCTCGCAAGATTGCCGATACCATTGCCATGATCTACAAGGGCCGAATTGTTTGGACGGGGCCAGCCGACTCAATCGATAATAGCGGCAATGCTATGGTCGATCAGTTTGTGAACGGCCGGGCCGAGGGCCCGATTCAAATGGAAATCCTCAGGTCGTAAGCGACCTCTCGATAAAACTGAAGAAGCAAAACATGGCCAGGCAATCGGCGGAATATGTCTGTCAGTCCTGCGGCGCCGCTCATGGTCAGTGGGCTGGACGGTGCGTTGCCTGTGGTGAGTGGAATTCGCTCATTGAGGAAGCCAAAGCGGGCGCGACCCACAAGGGCGCCCTGGGCTCGGTCAAGAGTGGCGGTAAGACCCGCAAGGTTGAACTCACGTCCCTTGATGCCGACCGCGAAGAACTTCCCCGACTGGTTTCCGGAATGACCGAATTTGACCGCGTCACAGGCGGCGGGCTTGTTCCGGGCTCCGCGCTGCTGGTCGGCGGCGATCCCGGAATTGGCAAATCAACGATGTTGCTCCAGACCGCAGCGGCAATCGCGCGCTCGGGAGGATCAGTCATCTATGTATCCGGCGAGGAGGCCGTCGCCCAGGTCGGCATGCGTGCTACGCGGTTAGGTCTGGATAAAGCGCCGGTCCAACTGGCCGCTGAAACGAATTTGCGCGACATCCTTGCCACGCTTGAAAAGGGCCCGCCGCCTGATGTCCTGATCATCGATTCCATTCAGACCATGTGGTCCGACGCGCTTGATTCTGCACCTGGTACCGTTGCCCAGGTGCGCGCCTGTTCCCAGGAGCTGGTTCGCTTTGCAAAGCGGCGCAACACCTCTGTGATCCTCGTCGGCCACGTCACCAAAGACGGCCAGATTGCCGGGCCTCGTGTGGTTGAACATATGGTCGATGCGGTGCTCTATTTTGAGGGCGAACGCGGACACCAGTACCGAATTCTGCGCGCGGTCAAAAACCGGTTCGGCGCAACTGACGAAATCGGTGTCTTTGAAATGACTGATCGCGGTCTGATGGAAGTCTCAAACCCGTCCGAACTTTTCATAACAGGGCGCGACGAGACTACTTCGGGTGCCGCGATTTTTGCCGGAATTGAAGGAACACGGCCGCTTCTGGTCGAGATCCAGGCTCTCGTTGCACCGAGCGCGCTTGGCACGCCGCGCCGCTCCGTCGTCGGTTGGGATAGCGGACGCCTCTCCATGGTGCTTGCAGTCCTCGAATCGCGATGTGGTGTCAGCCTGGGCGGCAGAGATGTTTATCTCAATGTTGCCGGGGGGTTACGGATCACCGAGCCAGCTGCTGATCTTGCGGTTGCGGCGGCCCTGATCTCTTCGGCCTTTGATCGCCCGCTGCCTCCAAATTGCATAGCGTTCGGCGAAATCTCCCTTTCCGGTGAGATCAGGCCGGTCGGGCAGAGCGACGCCAGGTTGAAGGAAGCGGAAAAACTGGGCTTTCAAACCGCCATCATGCCGCGTAGAGTTAAATCCAAGGCTTCAAAGAAAGCCTCCGGGTTAGGTGTGAATGAGATTGGGACTTTGCTAGATCTAGTCGAGCAGTTTGGCACCAGTGATCCTGTTGACCAACCTGCTGCCGCCAACGAGGGTTAAAATGCCTTTTACTGCTGTTGATGTTATCATCTTCGCCGTCATGCTGTTGTCCGGGCTGCTTGCGCTCTTGCGAGGTTTTACCCGAGAGGTTGTGACCATATTCACATGGGTCGGATCGGCCTTTGCTGCGCTCCATATGCTGGCCTTGCTGGGCCCGCTGATGCACGAGCTGATTACCAAAACCTGGCTCGCTGACCTCGTCGCCTTTTCCGTTCCCTTCTTTGCCATGCTGTTTTTGCTTTCATGGGCAGGCAACAAAATGATTGTGAAGGTTTCCGGCAAACAGCCAGGCCCGATCGATGGCACCGCCGGGTTCTTTTTCGGGATTGGGCGGGGGTTCATCATGGTGACAATCGCCTATTTTGTCTTTGACCTCCTTTATGATCCCAAGACCGCACCGGAATGGATGGCAGAAGCGCAGTTTGAACCTGTAATTGCGGACACGACGGAATTCTACTACTCACTGTTTCCAGGCCTGAAAACAAACCCTCCTGCGGGCAAAATTGCCGCGCCAAAGAAACAACCACTACCGGGTAATTCCAGTGGTGACCCCAAAGGCGAAAAGGGGTATAGCGACCGGGATCGAAACGAGATCGAAAAACTTTTCAAAAGCGCGGGCGATGGATGACTTCTGAAGGTTCACAGGGCGGAAAACCGGGCAGCAAGACCGAAATCTCATACGGAACCAACCCTTTAGACGACGATAAGCTGCACGAAGAGTGCGGCGTTTTCGGAATTTTCGGCACCACCGATGCGGCAGCCCTGACAGCCCTGGGTCTGCACGCGCTGCAGCATCGCGGCCAGGAAGGTGCAGGCATTTGCAGCTTTGACGGCGAGAGGTTCAATCTTGTCAGGCGTCACGGCCTTGTTGGTGACCAGTTCACCAAGCAAAAAGTCATCAACCAACTCTCCGGCGACAGCGCAATCGGCCACGTGCGTTATTCGACGGCTGGCGGCTCAGGCACGCGCAATATCCAGCCCTTCTTTGCCGATCTTGCCACTGGCGGTATCGCCGTCGCCCACAACGGAAATCTGACCAATGCAGAAACCCTGCGCTCGGAGCTCGTTGCACAGGGTTCAATCTTCCAGTCAACATCCGACACCGAAACTATTATTCATCTTACCGCAAGGACGGAAACGGGGCCCATCGCTGACAGACTGTCGCGTGCGCTGAGGCGCGTCGAGGGTGCCTATTCTCTTGTTGCCATCACCAACAAGAAGATGATCGGTGTTCGTGATCCTATGGGCGTACGCCCTCTGGCGCTGGGTCGCTATGAAGGTCAGGGCTGGGTGCTTGCTTCTGAATCCTGTGCCTTCGATATCATCGGCGCTGAATTTGTCCGTGATATTGAGCCTGGCGAAATGGTGATTATCACCGAAAGTGGCCTGGAAAGTAGACGCCCCTTCCCTCCTGCACCGAGTAAATTCTGTGTTTTCGAGTATGTCTATTTCGCGCGACCCGACAGCACCATGGGCGACCAGAGCGTCTATGAAGCGCGCAAGCAAATTGGCCGCGAACTGGCGCGTGAAGCTGCCGCCGACGTCGACATGGTGATCCCGGTCCCCGACTCCGGTGTCCCCGCGGCAATCGGCTTTGCTGAAGAATCCGGCATACCCTTCGAGCTTGGCATCATTCGCAACCATTACGTCGGACGGACCTTCATTGAGCCTTCAGACCAGATCCGACATCTCGGCGTCAAGCTGAAGCACAACGCCTCGCGGGCCCAGCTCGAAGGCAAGAAAGTGGTTCTGATTGACGATTCCATTGTACGCGGGACGACCTCAATAAAAATTGTTCAGATGGTGCGAGAGGCAGGCGCGAAGGAAGTCCACATGCGCATCGCATCGCCGCCGACGATCAATTCCTGCTTCTATGGCGTCAACACACCCGAGACGGAAGAGCTCCTCGCATACCGAATGAACGTGGAGGAAATGGCGCGGGTTATAAACGTGGACAGCCTGGCCTTTGTTAGCCTCGACGGGCTCTACCGAGCCGTTGGCGAGGCAAAGCGTAACAACGACATGCCACAATATTGTGATGCCTGTTTCTCCGGGGCCTATCCAACAAAACTAACCGATCGGTCTCACGCCAAATCGAATGGCCCGTCGCAACTCTCCCTCCTGATTGAACAAGCAGCAGAATAATGACATCCAAAAGACTTGAAGGTCGCATCGCCCTTGTAACCGGCGCGTCTCGCGGCATTGGCCGCTCCATCGCCCTTGGCTTTGCCCGCGAAGGCGCGCATGTGATTGCGCTTGCCAGGACGCAAGGCGCGCTCGAACAACTCGATGACGAGATCAAGGCCGCTGGCGGAACGGCCACCCTGGTGCCCGCCGACCTCAAGGATTTTGACGGCCTCGATAATCTCGGCGCCTCAATCTACGAACGCTGGGGCAAACTTGATATTTTTGTGGGTAATGCGGGTGTTCTGGGCGACCTGACGCCGCTGCCGCACCTTGAACCCAAAGTCTGGGACGAGTTGATGGCGGTTAATGTCACCGCCAATTATCGCCTGATCCGATCCCTCGACATGTTACTGCGCGCTTCTGATGCAGGCCGCGTGATCCTGGTTTCCTCCGGCGCCGGCGAGCGTTTTCGTGCCTTCTGGGGCGGCTATGCCATCACCAAGGCCGCTCTTAACGCCATGGCCAAAACCTATGCCGATGAAGTCGCCAGCACATCCATGCGGGTCAATCTCGTCAACCCCGGTGCCACCCGCACGAAAATGCGCGCCATCGCCGTGCCCGGCGAAGACCCGGACACCCTTCCGCACCCGGATGAACTTGTTGAGATGTTCATTGAGCTGGCAAGTCCTGCGTGCCAGAAGAATGGCGAGATCGTGACGTTCAAGCGAAAGTCCTGATCTTCCGTTTAAGGAGAGGGAAGATATCGATAGTGGCCGGTGATCTCATAGGCAAAGAGAACATCTTCCAGTTTTGTCCCGCTGCCGATGTTGTGGACGATGAGCGGCACGCTGTCCTTTGAAACCCTGGATGATACAATGCCTGTGTGGGGCAACGAGCCTGCTGTGACCAAATTCCAGGTGACCACATCGCCGGGCAGGAAATCGTCTGCCGCGCGCGATACCGGCAGCTGCGCCCCCTGGCGTTCGAGAAAACGCCTGATATTGGGCACGCGGCGGTGATCGATATTCGAGTCGGTTGCCGCAAGGCCCCAGAGCACCGGGTAAGCGGAAAAGTGATCCCGCATGTCTTCATGAATGAGGACTTGCAGATCGATCCCGATCGCGCGATAGCTGCGCACCACAACATCGGAGCAAACACCTCGATCATCCGGCACATCGCCCATGGGATAAGGGATCCGGCGGTAGGCACCGTCATAGGAGACGTGGTGAGAGGTCCGCTCAAGAGCGGCAAGGGCCAAAAGCTCTCCTGGCTCGGAGGTCCGTTCCTGCGAAAGCGCCTGTACAGCGACGAAGGAAACCAGAACAAATGCAATCAATACAAGACGGGTCATGAGAGGTAGCTTGCCTGCTCTCCATGGTCTTGATGAGGCCGCGATATGGTAAAAACAAGGCAGCGCTTGACCACGGCGACTGGTTGAGAGCCAAGCCAGAGGCCGCCCACAGTAGTCCCGTGAGCGGCCTCGGTGTTTTTCAGACTTCGCTAAAAGACATATTCCAGTCTGACAAAGCCGTTTATCCCAACCCCGGGCAAGCGCGCACCCGGTGAGACATCTGATCCGGCAATTCTGTTGTAACCGGCAAGATGATCCTCATACGCTTCATCCAGCAGATTCTCTACACCGGCATTCAAAAACATGTTCTCGCTGATGGTCCAGCCGGCAAAGAGGTTTACAATGGCGTAACCATCGGTTGGCGCCTCACTGTTGGTCACAGACACGCGCGTTTGCTCAGCGGCAATCTCGCCTTCACCGGAAACATACCAGGTTTCTGCATGGTACGTCAGTCCGAGACGCCCCCGTAGCGGAGCTATCCGGTAGAAATCGCCGTCCGCGCCTGGGCAAGCGGATTGTCGGTGCGGGGGACGTGACCAGGACTCAAGGAGGCCGGAAGGCGAAGAACGGGCGCATTTGACATTTCCCGGATCGCTGAAGTCCCGATCTCCCTCGATAGCGGACACCCAATGACCAGGATTTATCTTCCCCAAATAGCCACAAGCTGACATTTGGATCATGATAGTCTAGACTTCTCCTACTAGCAAAAAAGCGGACATCAGACCAGCAGGCTTCTTGTCAAAACCAGCTGGATATGCCCTGTCATTGAATCAAATCTGAACGAAAAAACTGTGGCCGATGAGGAATCCTGCTTCTATTCGCCGCCTTCACTATTACTGACCCAGCAGACAAGGAGAAATGGGATTTCGAGTCTCCGCGTCATCAAACTGAGATATTCTTTGTATGTACTATAATGCTGCAGTTATCCTTTATGGTGACACCCCACCCGAAATACAGCTGAACAAGGTCCAGAAAAGATCCATAAACACTGCCGTTCTCGGGCAAAAGAAATCGCCTAACGTCACACAAATCAACATCACGGATGAAGAGGTTTCTTTTGATAGCCACTGGCTGACAAATCAACCACTTTTTGTTTTTACCGGCCGAAACAAAATGGTCATCGCACATGAGCTAAGCGTCATTTTCTCTCTTGCGCAGACAGAATTAGTCCCATCCAGGGAGGCTCTCCGCAGTTTCCTGGTACACGGGCCAATGTCGATCAATTTTTGTCCCTTTGATAATGTAGCAACCATCATGCCGGGGGATCGAACGGCGATCAGCTTGCAAACACAGAAACTCTCCATCAGCAAACAAACACGCCCTCCCGGTGTGGCGTTAGACACCAATGAGATCGGCCCTCAACTTTGCCATTGCATTGGCAACCTCGTAGATGGTCGCGATGTTGCATTGGCTATCTCTGGGGGCATTGATAGCACGTTAATCGCTTCGCTATATCGACAGATGAATCCTGACAAGAAAATCGTAGGGTTTACGGCAGATACGGGGGCCGGAAACGATCTTCTTTTCGCAAGCAAGGTGGCGGAGAAACTGGATATCAAACTCATCAAAGTGAGTGTTCCGGAAGATGCTGACGCATTGATTTTGCATAGGGCGATGACAGCCTCATCGCTGTCACCCATGCCACTTACCGGAAATGCTATCGGGTTTGCTGCTATCTGCAGGACAGCTCGCTCTATGGGCTTTGACGCCATCCTTGATGGCAGTGGCGGCGATCAATTTTTTGGCGGTAACTCCCACATCCATGGAAGGTATTGGGCACTTGACAAACGTCAGGAAGGACACGTGGATAGAGTCCAACATTTCCTCGATTGGATAGATAGCAATAATCTCGTTAGTACAAAGAATATAAAGTTGATGACTGAAGGTAAGTTGACTTTTGACTTTACCGAGAAAATGTATGAGGAAACGACCAGGGCCCATGCCTTCCAGTGGATTTATCAGCATTGTGCGAATGCAAAAGCTCAGGGAATAGACATATTGATGCCCTTCTTTGATGAGAAGATTGCAAACTTCATCCTCAACGATCTGGACCATTTCTTTATTGACGGCATAAGCAAGGTTCCACTTCGGCGACTGCTTGAGAGGAGTGTCGGACGTGAAATTGCGTATCGAAAAGACAATCAGGGGCTGCGCTGGCCCGTACGTCGATTACTCGAGACCTGTCGGCCGGAAATCAGGCAGGCGATACGAAATTGCTCCTTTGGTTCTTCCTTTCTAATGCCAATGGAGAGCAAACTCATCAGCAACATGATGTTAGGGAAGGGAAGGTTTGCGAGACTTTATGGGCTGGCTGTTCTTACTGAGATGATTGCGGAGCCACCTAAATCTGATTAGACGTTCCCCTTGTCTATTCTAGATCACAAGGAACCGATTACATCTTCAAAGCCGGTGCCTGACTTCCCTCTTCAAGCAGACGACGTCCCTCCTCATCAATCTCCGCCGCAAGGAGGGCCGCTCACCGTACTGCGATGAGCGACCACTTTGCGACTTGGGCCCAGCTAAAAGATATACTGAAGTCTCACGAACCCATTGATGCCGCCGCCTGGCAGGCGAGCCCCGAGAGGAACGTCCGATCCGGCGACCCTGTTGTAACCCGCCAGATGATCCTCGTATGCCTCGTCCAGCAGGTTCTCTACGCCCGCATTCAGATAGAGGTTCTCGCTGATGGTCCAGCCGGCGAAGAGATTTACAATAGCGTAACCATCGGTTGGCGCTTCACTGTTGGTCACAGACACGTGTGTTTGCTCAGCGGCAATCTCGCCTTCACCGGAAACATACCAGGTTTCTGCATGGTACGTCAGTCCGAGACGCCCCCGTAGCGGAGCTATCCGATAAAGATCATCCTTGATATCACGCCGTTCTCCGCGAACCCATGACAGGCCCCCGTCGACCTGGACCCGATCCGACGCCATCCAGGAGAAATCCAGATCGGCACCAAAGAGCCTGGCATCAACGTTTTCAAATCTGAGCGGCGTCGGATCGCCGTTCATGCCCGACACCATTTCAACCGTGCTGTCGACAACGCCAACGGTGGTATCAAACGGAACACCCTGGATGAAGTCATCAATCCTGCGGTAGAAAATGGTTGGACGCGC
This sequence comes from Alphaproteobacteria bacterium, assembly GCA_030614785.1. Taxonomy (GTDB): domain Bacteria; phylum Pseudomonadota; class Alphaproteobacteria; order M2410; family M2410; genus JAUWTJ01. The sequence goes on from JAUWTJ010000040.1 coordinate 33,171, forward strand.
AGTCAGCCGACTGAATCGAACGTCGGCTCCAAAATCTGCAATGAGAGCGGTCTCGGGTTTCAGCTCAAGATCGCCAACATAAGTGTTGCCGTCTGCAAGGCCCCCACTTGCCGGTGTTGGCAGCCAGGCAAACCGCTCGACATAGCCCGGCGCGCGGTTCTTGCGCGCCAGCGTTCCCCTGAGCGTCACCTGATCATTGATGTCGCGCCAGGACTGAAGCACAGCATCGACAGTCGTGTCGTCCCATGTCCGGTCCTGCATCGAAAACGCCATGGCCAGCATCCCCGGCATCATGGGCACGCCCGGCCCTACAGTGGCAACACCGCTTTCCGCCGACAGATGATCCATGCGCAGGCCGATTTCAACACCGCCGGTGTCGGAGTCCCGGTACCATTCGGCAAAGAGGCCGCTTCGTTCCATAGTGATGTCCGGTAATGAGTTCAGGAAGAAGTCAGGATCGTTCGGATTGGTGATCAGGACATTGTGATCGTTCTGCTCATAATCCACACCCAGCCTCAGCTCGCCGCCTTTCAGTGGTTTTGTCAGACGCGCCGAGGCAGTCCTCGTTTCTCCGTCGGCGATCGTACGCCGCTGCTTCATCATCACAGGCGCAGGCCGAGACAGATAATTGGTCATGCCGTGACCGATATCAACGGACCCGAAGTCAAGGTTGATCCTGAATCCGTCAAATTCACCCTCATAAGCGGCCCTGGCAAAGTCGCCCTCGATATATTCGATATCCATCGCAAAGGGTGGGTTACCTGTTTCACCTGTCTCATGACGCCTGAAATCGAAAGACAGGGAATGATGACCGTCGCTGGTTCGCACGCCAGCGCCGCCGCCCAGGACCTGCCGATCATGAAACGTATTGGCAATTTCACCATCCGGAAACTTGAGGTTGTCTCCCTCCTCCCGGGATCCCAACACATGAATGCGAAACTGGTCGTTTGATGTGCCCAGAATGCCGCCAAAGGCCGTGCTGCTGTCGGCCGAGCGGCCAATCAGGGTAAGATCCCCTGAGGTGACGAAGGTCGCCTCGTTTGAAAAACCCACTGTCTTGTATCGCGCGTTGACAGACCCAGCGAGGCCCGGTCCTTTTGAGACAGAACCGACACTGCGAGCGACATCCAGTGACGCCAAAAGCGTTGGCGGTGCATATTGCATTGCCGGGTCCATGAGATTTGGGCCGCCGGAGCCAAAACGCTGCCCGTCAACCGTTACATCGATGCGCGCACCGGTCAGCCCGCGGAATTGAACCTGACCGGACACGGCTCCATTGTTGATCAGGGCGCCTCCGGGCATCAGCGCAATAAGACTGGCAGAATCCGCCGCCTGCACCCGGACCGGCTCTATCCCGGCTTCAAGTTTTGTATCAGCTTTGCCGCGCCTGGCACCAACAACAATGATTTCTTCCAGTGTGTTCCCGTTGGAAACGGGGTTGGTTTCAGAGGCCATAGCTCCCTGAAAACCGGGCATCGCGCAGAGGGACAATCCAAGACCCAGAGCCCATGCCGAAGAGTTCGACGGTTTCATAACATACTCCTTCACCCGCATGGAAATGCGGTGACAATCAAATTGGAAAATTGAAATGTGACTTAGAGGAGAATGTGCGGCGGTCCGCGTGCGGAGAATACGATGGTTTCGTGAGCACTGAAGTGGCGCTCCTCTTTTGAGGGCGACATATTGTCCGCGCGGACGGTATCAACCGAAACTTCCTGCAAGGCGGCCAGCGCAACCAGACCCGCTGCGCAGATGCCGTCGGCACAATCGCAATCGCCAGATCCACCACCAGAGCCGTGGCCCGCGTGGCCTTGAAAAGCGCCAGCCCCCATGGCCTGGGCCCATAGTTCAAAGGCAGCATGGCGTTCGGCGGTATCCGTTTCAGCGTCTTCGCCGTCGGTGAGGCAAAGAGACGCTTGCGCCTCTGCCCAGAAGCTGTTGCCGCCTGCGCTCTCAATCGCGCCAACACAGCATTGAACCTGTGTAAAGGCGTTGAGCACCAGCGCAAAAATCGCGAACTGGACTGGCAGGAGTTTACTACGCAAGATTGACAACATGGACAAGTGGCTCGATTTTACCATTTTCGGCGTTTGATCCAGCAGGATAGCAGCCATCGGGCCCGGCAATCAATTGCGTCACATGGGCGCATCATCAGCTGGATGCAAAAAGGCCGCCCACCAGTTTCCTGCGAGCGGCCTCTTCGATATCTGTCTTCGCCCAAATCCTAGGAATAGAATTCGACAACCAGGTTTGGTTCCATCCGCGTTGGATAGGGAACGTCTGCCAGATCCGGCGTGCGGACGAATTTTGCGGTCAGTTTGTTGTGGTCAACATCCAGATAGTCAGGAATGTCGCGCTCCGCGCTTTGGATGGCTTCAAGGACCAACTGCATTTGCTTTGACTTCTCGCGAATTTCGACGACGTCACCTTCCTTGAGGCGCATCGAGCCGATGTTGGTTTTGACGCCATTTACCAGCACATGACCGTGGTTGATGAACTGACGAGCAGCAAAAACTGTCGGAACGAACTTGGCGCGGTAGACGATGGTGTCAAGACGACGTTCCAGAAGACCGATGAGGTTTTCAGCCGTGTTGCCCTTTACGCGAACAGCTTCCGCATAAATGCGGCGGAACTGCTTTTCGGTAATGGAACCGTAATAGCCCTTGAGCTTTTGTTTGGCACGAAGCTGGATGCCGAAATCGGAAAGTTTTGACTTGCGTCCCTGACCGTGTTGGCCTGGACCGTAATCGCGCTTGTTAACCGGGCTTCTGGGACGACCCCAGATGTTTTCGCCCATGCGGCGGTCGATCTTGTATTTCGCGGATTGTCTCTTGGACATGTCCACCTTCCTTATCTTTTATGCCGCTTCTCAACTCCACTGGGCAACTTGACCCTGTGGCGAGGCGGCTTCATGCCAAACAAAACGAGGCAAAAGCCCCGTTTGAAGCGCGCACTATACTCATGGGGGGGGCCGTGTCAAACGCTTTGGGACTATTCTTCGGGTTTCTCGCGCCAGCCCCGTCGTCGCCCATGGCGGTCTCAAGATCAGACTGTGGCAGACACGCGCGCTCCAGGTGTTTGGTCCCGGAAAATCACCATTTTTAGGATCTCGAGGTTTTATAAGTCACGTTGCAGCAAATCGTGGACAAGGGCCTCCTAGTATACTATTGCATGCAAAAAATCGAGGCTGAAGGACAGATCCAATGACTGAACAGAATACTCCTGATGTAATTTACACTATCGTCGACGAAGCTCCCGAGCTTGCTTCGGCCTCTCTCTTGCCGATTATTCAGCGTTTCGCCGGGGCCGCCGGTGTGAGTGTCGGCACGCGGGACATTTCATTGGCGGGGCGGATCCTCGCAACCTTCCCGGAGAGTTTGACCGAGGAACAGAGACAGGTCGACGATCTGGCGGTTCTCGGAGATCTGGTCAAAACACCTGGAGCCAATGTGATCAAACTGCCGAATATCTCGGCCTCCGTTCCTCAGCTTGTCGCCGCCATCAAGGAATTGCAGGGACAGGGCTATGCCCTCCCCGATTATCCCGAAGCGCCAGCGAGCGCCGAGGAAGAAGCCGTGCGTGCCCGTTATGACGCGATCAA
>JAUWTJ010000104.1 GCA_030614785.1 Alphaproteobacteria bacterium
GTGTTAAATGAAATCTCAACCCGGCTTGTCGAGGGCGAGATTGTAAAACTGTCATGGTTTGGTGCGTTTTCTGTGCGAGAAAAGGTGGGGCGAATGGGGCGGAACCCCAAGACCGGTGAGGAGGTTCCTATCGATCCGCGCCGGGTCCTGGTCTTCAAGCCGTCACATGTATTGAAAGATCTGGTTAATAATTCACTGACCCCGAATGTGGCTGACTGAATATCTGTCAGCACACCGATTGAAAGAGAACTGCGGTGGCCAAATCGCCGGATGCCTTCAGGACGATTAGCGAAGTTGCGACGGCACTTGACGTTCCGCAGCATGTGCTGCGCTTTTGGGAAACCAAATTCAGTCAGATCAAGCCTCTGAAGCGGGCGGGTGGACGACGATATTACCGTCCCGGTGATGTCGATCTCATTCGCGGTATACAGGCGCTGCTTTATGGCGACGGTTATACGATCAAGGGCGTTCAACGTATCCTCAAGGATCAGGGTGTCCGCTTTGTCGTGGATAACGGGAAGAATAAACTGGCGGTTAGCGGCGTTGCGATCACGGAACGATCTGTGGATCTTGAAGCGGGCAAGGCTGATTTACCAGTTCCGCCATCAGTTCCGCCATCGGCCCCGTCACAGGTTGGCGAGGATGATCCTGTCACCACGGTGCCGGACATGCCGACTTCCTCTGTTGAGGCGACGCCTGAACTGAGCACCAGACAACGCGATGTCATGAACCGCGTGCTGCTGGATCTGGTTTCCTTGAAGGCACGGGTGGACCATGTTCGGAACTCTGCTCGCGACGAAGAGGACATGCCGCTTCTCGCCAAAATGCGCGCACCCGAGTGAGCCGCGCCGCCCGGTTTCGCAGCGGGCCACATACTGCTCTGTCAGAGCTATTTTTTTCTGGTTTTCCCCGCTGCCGCCGCTATAGTCCGCGACCGTGAGGCCTGCCCTTTGTGGCCAGCCTCCTGTCGGAGCGTGGCGCAGCCAGGTTAGCGCACTTGTCTGGGGGACAAGGGGTCGGTGGTTCGAATCCACTCGCTCCGACCATTTAATTTATCTTTAAAATCAAATGGTTACGGTTGTCGCAATAATCTTGCCGCGCACTTAAAATTTACGTTTGTTACCAGTTTTATACCAAACAGGAAATGAATTTGGTGTATCTGCAAAAGCGGCGATTGAGATTTTTGATAAGAGCATTTCTTTGATAGTGCCACGAAAAAGAGGCAGCCCCGAGGACTGCCTCCTAACTAGTTTCCAACTTGAACCCTCGCGGGCATAGGTCGCGGGGGGAGCACCACTCCTTTTCGGAGGGCACTTCCCACAAATCTGACCGCAACTGGACCGAACCGATTTAATTGTCCCGAGACTAGACATCGAATTCATCCTGCAAGACCTTACGGCCCAGTATTTCGGCAACGATGTAATCCTGCCGAAAGCGCCATGTACCATCGTTACGCTGATGCCCAACAAGGTAAGGCTTGTTTTCTTGTCTTTTACCCAGCGTACAGTCTTCGTTGATTTCAGCCAATGCGGCTGCCATCCGACTCGGAACAAAAATAAGATGATGATCGTGCGGCCACATCATTTCAATGTCACTGACTGTCTTGTTCAAAACCTAATCCCAGCTCCAATCACTGAGGTGGTTCGGTTTGTCTGAACAGTCAGCGATGGTTTCTTAAGTGGATCACTGCTGCTGTCATGCTGCTGCCAATATTGGCAGCGGCTCATTTGTGTATGCCTCATCGGGTATCCGCCCGGCAAGCGATGAATGGGGTCCCATAGTATTGTAGAGGTCGATGTATCGTTCGATGCCGTTTCCGGCTTCTGTGACATTGGGGTAAGTCCCGATTATATCTCAATTTAGCTGAGTCTGCATGATGTATCAGAAAAAAGGGCGACTCGTTTGAGCCGCCCTCCTTCCTGCTTGTTAACTGGAAGCTAAACTTTGGATCTTCTGCGACGTGCAAACCCAAGTCCGGCAAGGCCAAATCCAAACAGGCCAAGCGCTGCAGGTGCAGGAACTTTCTGGAAAGCTACATCCGTATAAAGAATGCTAGTGTCACCCCAGGTGAAAGAGTTCAGCTGAGTTCCATCCATACCATAACGGTAAATGCTGTTACCGCCAGCCAGGTAGACGTCGTTATACTCACCGGCATCCATTCCGTTTATGTCAAAGAGAAGTGGAATAATATACTGCTGCACATAGGTGTCTGCATCTCTGATCGTGAGGCCCTGTTGGGAGCCTGTGTATGAGGCAACCAGGAAACCGCCCTGGGTTGCTGTATCGGTATAGACAATCCCTGTATCAGGAAAAGTCATGCTACCAATCACCGTTCCATCAATCCCGAAGTTAAAAATCACATTGCCTAGAGTCATGTATAGGTCATTATCAAGACCATCGTTGATACTGGAAAAAGTGCTTCCATTTGCAATGACATTTGACTGGATCAAAGTCTGTGCATTTCTTTCAGTAACCCCTTGTTGTGTGCCACCAGTGTATGATGCGTAGAGAGTTCCATTTTGTACAGAAACATCTGAGTACGTTACCGGGTAGGCGACCCAGGAGAAGCTGTTGAGAAGCGTGCCATCATTGCGATAACGATAGATTGTGTTGCCTGATGAAAGTAAAATCTCATTGCCATTTGCTGCAGCAATTCCGTTGATGTCGAATCCAACGTTAAATGAGTTGATTTGATTGAGAGTAATCGAATCTCTGACGCTGATACCTTGCTGAGAGCCCTGATATGCAGCATATATGAGGCTGGCATTTGCTGAGCTGAATCCGACGAGGCCAAATACAAGGCCCGTCAAAAGTGGTTTAATCCATTTCATGAATTGGATCCCCTAAATTGATGTTGAACACGGTTAATAGTGTAAGGGTTACAGCAATACTTGTGCCAGATTCTAAAAGAACATGAATTCAATGTGTTACAGGGTTCATGCCTAAAGAGAGCTCGAAACTGTAAAGAATGCCGACGTTTTATGGTTAATGACTTTAGGTGTATTGTCTTGTATGCTGGAGGGGATTTCTTTTATCTAGGCAAATCGAATGAAGTCTGACAAGCTAACTCGTATAAGCTGTCCTTCAAGGCGTTTTACAGCACAGGTACCGGAGATACGGAATGAAGAATTTGGCATTAGTTGTAGTAGGCGTATCATTGTAAGCTGGCTGTGAGACAGTGGGAAATGTCGCGCAAAGCGTGGCTGATACTGCTCGCAGTACCCAGACGGTTGAGACAGCAGCTGACTTACCTCAGTGCGAACGAAACTTTACCCAAAGCGGTAGCTTTTTCAGAGGAAAGCAATTCAAGACGCATTCAACACTGAATATGTCGCAACCAGTTGCCTACAAAAAGGCCAAAACTGCGTTGGTCAAAATTGGCTGGCATATAACGCATGAAGACGCTTCGGTGGGACTAATCTCATTTTCTCAACAAGTCAGTTATTCAAAAGGTGATAAACATGTTCCTTTGAACCTTGTAATCGAAGAAAAATCAGGTGGAGGGAGCCAGATTCTAATTACGCAGAATATTCCTGGCGGGCTTATGGCTATGGGGCCAATGGAAAATTTCTGTGAGATCATAGATGGAATAGTCTGACAGATTTTCTTTGAGTTCTATATGTTGTTCTAAGCAAGTGAAATGACATCAGACGACATAATTGAAGACTGAGCGTCTTTTGCTGCGATGCTGGCAGAATGCCGATCGCATACCCTTTGCAAAGATGAACCAGGCCCCAGAGGTCATGCCTGATCTTGATGGTCCCATCAGCCTCAATGATAGTAACCAAAAGATGGATCGATATATTGCGGCGTTTGAGCAATACGGGTTCAGTCGTTGGGTTACCGAACAAGAAGGTCATTCTTTTGGTTCTTGCGGTGTAGTATCTCTCTATGTCGACCGGCCGCGCGGTTACCATCATGCGGTGAGCCGTGATGTACTGAAATGAAGGGATCTTGGAGTTTCGGCGCAAGATATTGAGCTCACTCGGTTTATCTGGAAACGACGATGACAGCCGAACTCACAACCTGCCGAACCTCTTTATAGGCCCCGTCATATACGTCACAGACGTCAAAATTCCAGATTTTATCCGCTTGCTTTCTAGCGTGCAAAAAAGGGGGCTTTACACTCGTCGCTTTCTGAGTGTCTTCAGGCAATGGCAGGGTTCGAGATCAGGAGACAATGGATCGGATACTGATTGTTACCAGTTTTATACCAACGTAAACCCGTTTATCTCTCGGTGGATGTCGGGAGGAACAGGTTCCAGATTGATTGATTTGTTGTGAAACACGTTTAAAATCAAATAATTATGAAGGAATGTGTTGGCCGTGTTCGGACGCAATGGGGCACAGTCGGAGTCAAATTCTGGGCGAACCCATTTTCTGGGGGACAAGGGGTCGGTGGTTCGAATCCACTCGCTCCGACCATTACACCTCGATTTTATCACCGCGGCGGTCGTTGCCATCGAAGTCCTTGGGGCGGCGGCGGCGGTCGGGACCGGAAAAGGCGTTGTCGTCTATGAAGGCGCGACGCCTGTTCAAGACCGCATCGATGCGGGATCGAAGGGCGGCAGCTGTGAAAGGTTTGGCGACGATTTCATCGACCCCGGCATCTCGGGCCGAGAAGATTGAACCCTTGTCAGTGATGGAGGTCAAAAGCACAACCGGCATTTGCCTGATCTTTTGATCGCCGTTGTTGCGTATGCTCTTGATCAAGTCGATGCCGTTTTCTCCGTCAAAATCGTACTCACATACAACAAAATTCACGCCGCCGGATTGAATACGATCCATCGCATCTTTCAGATTTGTCGCATGGGTCAGGTCGCGCGCGCCAATTTCAAACAGAGTTTCCTTTGTCAGTTTGCAAGCAAAGTCAGTCTTGTCAACCACGAGGAATTTGAAATGTGAAAGCTGCATGATAGTACCTGTTTCCCTATATCAGGACACTAGCAGCCAAAAGCAAACAAAAGCTTGTCGCGATCGATGGTGATCTTGATGTCTTAAGGTTTGAGTAATACCCTCACTGTGAAAACACTATCTGCTTTCAAGAAAGAGATCTCTTTCCGCCTCGCGGCGGCCGGTCAACTGGGCGCTGACAGTGAGTTTGCCATTTCGTTTTACCTTGGTCCACATCAAGAAGGCATCAGCGGCTGCCCTGCGGTCCCCCTCGTTAAGCAGACGCAAAACGGTTGAATTTCGAAAGGCGCCATTGCCGATATTGTAACTCAAGATAACCAGTGCTGAAAATTCATTCTCGTTAAGCGGGACAAGGACCACTGATCGGATGTAGTCTTCATGTGACCGAAGATCCTGCCGGAGATATCTTTCTGCAGTCAGTGCGGTGATCGTCATGCCGTGGTGCACTTGCCTGCCCTTGTGACCATACCCGATCAGCCAATAGCCGGCCTCGGGATAAGCGTCCAGGGCGAGACCTTCGTGGCTCTTGAGGATGTTGATGGCCGCATCGTTGGTCACATAGTGCTTCATCGACGCGGCGGTCAGGGATGCTTCAGCTTCAGTATTCGTTTGTGGCTGGACTGTCTGATGGGCAGCGGCACGCCCGTTGGCACGCAGCTCGGGATGCTCGCCAAGATAAAAAGCGAAAGCAACGCTGACCAGGAACCCTAACGCAAATACAAAATTGAGCTCAGACACAGCTCACACCCCACTACTCAGACAATACGCATCTGTCCCCCATTGTCACAAATGGACAGGGCGGGGGCAATGAGGGTTTTGGATATTGGGTGTTAACGTTGTTTTCGGGTCACAGTAACCGGGTGAGACATGCAGAAGCCTGCAGAACTCTAATCAATACGGCCCTGGCTCATCAGATTGAGGCCGGCGAAGATGGCAAGCATGATGGCAATGGCGTAAATTGCAGTCATTGAAGAACTCCTTTTTCACCGAAATTATCGCATTCGGCGATGATATAATCGAATCTGGCCCAATCTAGTGATTTTGCCTCATCGGGACAACAGGCATTTCGCCGCCTGATCTTGTTACCGATGCATCCAGGCAATAACAGAGCGGGCCGGGAACACCCATGCCAGACCGGCGATAAGGTAATAGGGCAGTTCAATGAAGAAGATATGGGGCAGACGGGCCCCGATCAGAAGGGCCACAATGATGTAACCGAAGAGGCCAAACAGGAGTGCAAGGCTGCCAAGCAATTTTTTCACACGTGCGGTCATTGAATTTTGTCTCCATCGGGGGCGTTTGCGTGACACCGTGCCGCGACTATTGGCCTTGCGGGCACCTGACTCTTGCGATTATCTGCATTAAACGCGAACCAAATGCAACAAGAGGAAACACGGATGACGGATACGGCGAAAAGTCGGGCCCAGGTGGGATGGTGGCTCATGTCAATTGCCGGGCTGATCTTTCTCATGGTGATCGTGGGCGGTATCACGAGGCTGACTGATAGCGGGCTGTCGATTACCGAGTGGAAGCCCATAATGGGCGCGTTGCCCCCTCTGAGTGAGGCGGCCTGGGCGGAGGCTTTCGCCAAGTACCAGACCATCCCTGAATATATCCTGGTCAACGCCGGCATGTCCCTCAGCGAGTTCAAGTTCATCTTCTTCTGGGAATGGTCGCACCGCCTGCTTGGGCGCTTTATTGGCATCGCTTTTGCTGTCCCTCTGGTCTATTTCCTCCTGACACGGAAGATCGACCGGGCTATGGCCCCACGCCTGATCCTGCTCTTCCTTCTTGGCGGCGCGCAGGGTGCACTTGGCTGGTATATGGTCATGAGCGGACTTGTGGACCGGGTCGACGTTAGTCAGTACCGTTTGACAGCCCATCTGGGTTTTGCGGTCGCGCTCTTCATCTTTTCTCTATGGGTGGCGTTTGATCTGCTTGTTCCCAAAGAACGGTTGGAAAAAGCAGCAACCGGGTCTCTTACCGCTATCACACTGGCTTTCACGGGCCTTGTCTTTGCGCAAATATTGCTGGGCGGTTTTGTCGCCGGGCTTGATGCGGGAATTGGCTACAATACCTGGCCGCTTATGGACGGCGCCCTGGTGCCGGCGGGGCTCTACGGCGAAAGTACATTTGCTGCCAGCGCGTTTGAAAACGTCATGACGGTACAGTTCAACCACCGCATGGTGGCCTATCTGGTTGTGATCTTCGCAGGCGTGCTTTACGCACTCAGTCTCAAAACTGGCGTGACCAAACAGCAAAGGCAGGTCCTGGACTTACTGGGGCTTGCGGTCCTCGGGCAAGTGGCGTTGGGGATTTTTACGCTGATTTATTTTGTACCACTGTGGCTCGCCGCAATGCATCAAGGGGGCGCGCTCGTTGTTCTGGGGCTGGCGCTGTTTTATGCATATCTGTTAAAAGCCCAGCAAATTTCCAAAGTTGCTGTCGAGGCTACATAAATCCAAGTCTTTGTAACCTTGGTATGTCAATGGCAGGGCAGCGATCCATGGCGACTTTCAATCCCGCGGCCTCGGCCCGGGCTGCGGCCAGATCATTGATAATCCCGAGCTGCATCCAGATGGCTCTGGCACCAATCTCAATCGCCTTGCTCACAATGGGCGCGACGTCCTCCGATCGGCGAAAAATGTCGACGAGATCGATGGCGACGGGGACCTGGTTCAGATCAGCGTAGACTGTACGGCCGGCGATTTTCTCTCCGGCATGGCCAGGATTGATCGGGTAGACGTCATAGCCGGACTCAACAAGAAATTTGAGGACCTTGTTGGAATAACGGTGCGGCTTTGGACTCGCAATCTTGAGGGCAATGGTTTTTGTTTCCCTGAGGAGCGTAGCAAGATCAGCATCACTTTGAAGAGGCATGAGGCTCAAATGTCCGTCCATCGGGGCGCGCGCTTTTCGAAGAACGCTCTCGTACCTTCCGCCGCATCAGCGGTGCCGATGACCTCAATCATTTTTTCAAGTGCGAAGGCATAGGCTTCATCTATCGGCATATCGATTTGTTGATAGAATGCTTTCTTGCCAAGCTTGATGGCGATGCTCGATTTGGTGGCGATCTTTTGTGCCAGCGCCTCGGTTTCGCTGCGAACCTTTTCCGGTGAGACCACTTTGTTGACAAGACCAAAACGAAACGCATCGTCTGCTGAAAACATATCACCGGTGAGAGCCAACTCCATGGCGTGTTTCCTCTGGATTTTTCTACCGATGGCAACAAGCGGGGTCGTGCAAAAGCCTCCGATATTGACGCCGGGCGTACAGAACCTGGCCGTGTCAGAAGCAATCGCGAGATCGCATGTCGAGACAAGCTGACAGCCGCCGGCGGTTGCGGTGCCCTCGACGCAGGCGATCACGGGCCGTGCGCCATGCATGATGGTCATCATCATTTCGGCGCAGCGGGTCAGGATTTCGCGCTGGGTGGCTCCGCGTGCCTCGGACGGGCTGTCCATAGCCATTTCGCGCAAGTCATGACCAGCGCAAAAAACCGGGCCGCGCGCGGCGAGGACAATTACGCTGACATCAGGGGCCTCATTGGCCTCGTCCAGCGCTGACTTGAGGGCGGCTATCATCGCCAGCGAAAGCGGGTTCCGCGTCTCCGGGCGGTTCAGAGTGAGCCAGAGGACCTGCCCTGACATCTCTTTGAGGACATGAGGGGTATCTGTTTCAGGCGACGGAATTGAACTTTCGGGCATATAGGTCTCATTTTTGTGGGGTATTTTAATACCATAATTGCAAGTCTTTGATTTTACTGGACTTATCTACTAAAGATGCCCTTGACACAGACCGGACCCATGCCTAAAACACGCCCTTCGCTACTCCAGTCTTTCGTGGCACGCCAAAGAGCGCGTCCGGCACAGAGGGGACTCATGAAGACCTATAATATCAAATCCGCCGACGTTGATAAGAAATGGATTATTATCGACGCCGAGGGCCTTGTTCTTGGCCGGACTGCCGCGCTCATCGCGACACGCCTGCGAGGCAAGCATTCACCGCATTATACGCCATATATTGATTGTGGCGACCATGTCATCGTTATCAACGCTGAAAAGATCTTGCTGACCGGTAACAAACGGACCAAGAAGACTTACTATTGGCACACCGGACATCCCGGCGGCATCAAGGAACGGACTGCAGACAAGATCCTTGACGGCAAGCATCCA
>JAUWTJ010000091.1 GCA_030614785.1 Alphaproteobacteria bacterium
CCGCAGGCATGACACCCGATTCCGTCCTGAAATCCAGTGTGGCTGAAACAGAACCTTCGGAGCCCGCCTCGGAAGCTAAAGGCGAAAAAAGAGGTTGGGCCGCGAAAGAAAGAAAAGTGTTCGGTGTGCGACTTCCCTTTACCGGAGGTAAAGCGGACAGGGTGCGTGCGGCAGACAGTCGGACGGCGGACGGCGTTGAGCGTGACAGGGACGGCAATATAACGGGTATCTCATCAAGTGTTGCAGATGTATCCAGCGGCCCGCGGGGCAACTTGACCATCACTTTGGCGAATGGCCAGAAGTGGCGGCAGAAGGACGGGCGCATAAAAGCAAAGGCGGGGGATAAAGTTGTCATCAGGAGTGCCGCTCTCGGCAGCTATTTCATGACAGTTGGCAAGGGACGGTCCGTGCGCGCCACGCGCGTCGATGACGGTTCGGCTACGGATGTCGCCTCGGTTTCAGACGCGCCCGAGGCCGACATCCCGGCCGCAACGTCAAAACCCGAAAGCAAAGAGGGACTGTTCGCCAGGTTCGGCAAGCGTTTCGGTGCAGGGAAGAAAGATACTACAGAGGCGGATTTTGGCAAAACACCGGCCAATATCGCCAAAGAGAGTGAGGGTGGTCCTGTCAGCATGACCCAGACAGTCGTGACTTCGGTGGTGGATCCTTACGGTGAATTCACCATCACGCTTGAAAACGGTCAGGTCTGGCGGCAGACCGACGGCCGCCTCAAGGTTCGTGAGGGCGACAGCGTCACAATCGATGAGGGCAAGTTTGGGTCCCACTTCCTTCAGGTTGACAACAAAGGCCGATCTGTACGGGTCAAGCGCGTGAGCTGATTTTTGTAATCGCTGCATCAGGCTCTGGAAACAGCAGTTTTTTGCGGCTTTCTGCGAGGTATTCGCGGTCAATTCAGGGACACCTTTTGTGCTGAGCCGGATTCCCGCTCAAGATATTTTGACAGCCACATTTCTGACATTTAAGATTGTTAACCTTTTCAGGCTTCAGGAATCTGTGGTTCGGACTGGTTAGATGGGTAGATGGAAATGGGGGAATAAATGGACAAGGTACAAGTAAGCCGTTTGAGTCTTGTTCTCTTTGCAACATTGGCAATCGGACTCCTCGGCAATCAGGCAAGCGCCGGAGACTACAAGGGCGCTCTTTCGTCTGACACTCTGGTTTTTGATGTGACCTATATGCCTGGCGGCATAGTGCAGACCGAAACCTGGTTTGCCCAATGGCATGGCAATGTTTATTCGAAAGTTATCGAGGCCGAGGTGCCAAAAGTCGGTGACAGATTTTCTTCCAGGAGATATTGCGAAAATGCAAGCTGGATAGCGCCTGAAAGACATATCTGGAAAGAAGGCGATGAGCCCTATCTCACGCGCTCGCAGGATATGAAATTAATCCGCCTCGAACATTCTCTGAGGAGACTGGATTGCAGAAAAATGAGCAATGAGACTCGCGGTGTTTCGAAGAGAGCAATCAAGAACGCTCAGCGTTGGCTTCAGTCTCGTAGTCTGCAAAGCAGTGCCCTTGATCGCAATCGCATCGAGGTCGCAAATGTAGAGACCTGGATCAGGGAAAACTTACCCGGCGTAGTCTCGGTCAAACTTACAGGCCGGAAGCCTGAAGTGCTTGTCGCAGGGCGTTCCTGATCGCTTTGGTCGAACCTTCGCATTATCGCCGAAAATTGATGGCGTTCTAGTCAGCGAAGTAGCACGCCACCTTGTGAGTGCCATTCCCGTTTGATTCAAGAGGTGGCTTTTCCCCGGCGCAAATCTCGGCCGCCTTCGGGCACCGTGTTCTGAAGACACAGCCGGACGGCGGCGCCATGGGGGAGGGCAGGTCACCCTCAATCAGCATACGAGTTTTACTTTTTTCCAGATCAGGATCGGGGATCGGCGCCGCGCTGATCAGCGCCTGTGTATAGGGATGGCGCGGATTGTCGTAAATATCATTGCGGTCTGCGATTTCCATGACATTGCCGAGATAGAGCACAAGGACCCGGTGCGAGATATGGCGCACGACTGACAGGTCGTGACTGATAAAGATGAGTGACAGATTGTACTTTGCCTGAAGTTCCTTCAGCAGGTTGACGATCTGTGCCTGAATGGAGACGTCGAGCGCACTGACCGGCTCGTCGCAGATAATGAGTTTGGGCTCAAGGATCATAGCCCGCGCTACCCCGATCCGCTGACACTGACCACCGGAAAACTCGTGCGGATAGCGGTTGATCATTTGCGGGAGCAGGCCGACATTGGCCATCATGGCTTCAACCTTTTCCTTGCGCTCCAGCTTCGACATGCTTGGAAAGAAAGACCGCAGGGGCTCGGCGATGATATCGCCAATGGTCATGCGCGGATTGAGACTTGCCAACGGGTCCTGAAATATAATCTGCAGGTCCTTGCGTTTCTCCCGCATCTCGCGTTTTTTCAGCGCGGCAAGATCATCGCCGAGCCAGACAACATTGCCAGCTGTCGGCTTGATGAGCTGCAGTATGGCACGGCCAAGTGTTGACTTGCCGCATCCGGACTCTCCGACGATCCCGAGGGTCTCTCCATCCTTGAGATCAAAGGACACGCCGTCGACCGCCTTGAGATCAACCTTTTTGGGAAACAGGCCGCCGCCATCGGCGGTCATGGGGAAGTAGACCTTGAGGTCCTTGATCGAAAGGATGGTCTCACTCATGTGATCAATTCCCCCTGGCTATCAAACCCCTTGCGGTGGCAGGCCTTCTGGCGTCCTTCGCCGATACTGGTCAGGGCAGGGTCATCGACAAGGCATTCGTCAAGCGCATAGACACAGCGCTCCTGAAACTTGCATCCCTCCGGCAGCCTTTGCAGGTTCGGCGGTTGGCCGGGAATGGTATAGAGATTTTCATCCGTTAGCTGATCAAGGCGCGGCATCGATCTTAAGAGGCCCTTGGTATAGGGATGCTGCGGATCATAAAAGATATTCTGGACCGAGCCGGTTTCGGCGAATTCACCTGCATACATAACGGCAACCCGGTCACAGATACCGGCAACCACACCCAGATCATGAGTGATCATCACGATGGCAGTTCCCAGATCGTTTTTAAGATCATTGAGGATGTCTAGAATTTGCGCTTGTACCGTCACATCAAGAGCCGTCGAAGGCTCATCGGCGATGAGAAGTTCCGGCTCACACAGGAGCCCCATGGCAATCATCACCCGCTGGCGCATCCCGCCGGAAAACTCGTGTGGATAGAGATCCATGCGCTTGGCCGCTTCGGGAATACGGACCAGATCCAGTATCTCCAACGCACGCTGGCGTGCGTCTGTCTCGGACATACCCTTGTGCTTGACCAGCACCTCGGTCAATTGCCTTGATATCTTGATATGCGGCGTCAGGCAGGTCATCGGGTCCTGAAAAATCATCGCCATGCGTTCGCCGCGAATTTTGTTGAGCTGCTTCGCCGGGATGTTGAGGAGCTCGGTATCACCAAACTTTGCGCTGCCCTCGACAGTGCCGTTATCGGCAAGCAGCCCCATAATGGCGATGAACAGCTGGCTCTTCCCCGAGCCACTTTCTCCGACAATGCCGAGACATTCACCCTTGTTTACTTCAAGGGTGACATTGCTGACGGCCTTCACTTCCCCCTCCGGGGTTGAGAAACGAACAGTCAGATCTTTAACGGAAAGGACAGCGCTCATGGACGTAAATTCTCCTGCATCCTAGCGATCCTTGGGGTCCAGCGCATCGCGCAGACCATCACCAATGAAGTTGAAACAAAACAAAGTGACGGCCATAAACCCGGCCGGGAAGAGAAGCATCCAGACAGCGCCTTCCATCTCATCCTTGCCTTCGGCGATCAGAGCACCCCAGGACGTCATCGGGGCCTGGACACCGAGGCCCAGGTAGCTGAGAAAACTTTCTTCCAGGATCACAGCCGGAATCGTCAGCGTGATGTAGACCAGCACAGGGCCAATGACATTGGGGATGATGTGTCGAACAATCATTTTGCCCCGCGAGACCCCCGCTGCCTCTGCCGCTTCGATAAACTCTTTGCCCTTGATGGTCAGCGTTTGCCCGCGAACAATCCGTGCCATGGTCAGCCATTGCACGGCCCCGAGTGCAACAAAGAGAAGATAGATGTTGCGGCCGAAGATGACCATCAGGATGATAACAAAAAAGATAAATGGCATGGCATAGAGGATGTCGACGATCCGCATCATCACCTCATCAACCTTGCCGCCGATGAACCCGGCGGTCGCCCCGTAAAACACGCCAATCGTCAAGGCAACGAAGGTTGCGATCACACCGACAGCGAGGGATATTCGGGCGCCATAAAGCGTGCGGATAAAGAGATCAAGACCTATAGTGTCGGTACCAAAGATATGGAATTTGTCCAGGGATGGTGCTGCTGCACCCCAAAGTTCTTCATCAATCTGTTCGTAAGACCAAGGGCTGAGAAGGTCCGCAAAAATCGCCAGAAATAGGATGATGCCAAGGATGACCATGCTTATCACAGCGGCCTTGTTCCGGAACAAGCGATGCCGCGCATCAACCCACAGGCTGCGGCCCTTGATCGGATCGGCATTAATCTCCGGAATGCGTTTTGCGATGGCAGCTTGTGTGTTCAACGTGACCATCATGCCCTCCCCAGTTTAATTTTAGGGTCAAGCACGGCGTAGACAACGTCTGCGACTATATTGAGCGTGATAATGAGACCTGCGTAGAGGATAACAACCCCCATCACGAGAGTGTAGTCTCGGTTGAGCGCCGCCTTTATAAAGTAACCGCCAATACCAGGCAGGCCGAAAATTTGTTCGATGACAAGTGAGCCCGATACAATCCCAGCGGTTGCCGGCGCTATGAAGCTGACCAGTGGCATCAGGCCGGCCCGCATGGCATGACGACGGACCACAACAAATTCCGACAAGCCTTTGGCGCGGGCGGTGCGCACGTAGTTGGAGCGCAAAACTTCAATCATCCCGCCGCGGGTCAGACGGGAAATGTAGGCGATGTAGGGCAGAGACAGTGCAAAGACCGGCAAAATCATGTGGTTCCAGGCGCCGTCATTCCATCCAGCCACAGGCAAGAGGTGCCAATAGACGCCGAAGAACAGTGTAAGGAGCGGGGCAACAACAAAGTTTGGAATTGTAATGCCGGTCATGGCAAGCCCCATGACAGAATAATCGATGGCCGAGTTTTGATTGAGCGCGGCAAGGGTTCCCAGCGGCACGCCAACGGCAAAGGCAAAAAACATCGCCAATAAGCCAATTCGTATACTCACCGGTGCGCCAATTGCAATCAACTCGTTAACACTGAAGTCCTTGTATTTGTACGACGGCCCAAAATCTCCGTGCAGCACACCATTGACGTATTTGATGAACTGGATATGCAGCGGCTTGTCGAGATCATAGGCCGCAAGCATGTTGGCCTCAACTTCCGGAGACAGCTTGCGCTCACTGGTAAAGGGGCCACCCGGCGCAATCCGCATCATAAAAAAGGCCATCGCAATGATGAGAAACATCACCGGAATGGCAATCAGAAAACGACGAAGAATGAAAAATAGCATAGGCGAAAGCCGTCCCCATTAGATGGCTGCCTCAGACACTCCGGATAAAAATCCTCCCTTCGGAAGAATGATCTCCTGAATGACCGCGCCGGCCCTTACCCAGTAACCTCGGCTCACACACGCGAAAAAGAGCCAACCCAAAACATGGCGCACAGTCCACACAATGGTAGCCAATGTCAAGCTGAACCGGTTGAAAATCCTTGATTCGCCAAGACCTTGCGCCAATTTTGCGGTATTAGCGCAAGAGGCAGGTAACGAAAGTTGCGCAGCCGATTGAACCCGCGCACTATTCATACCGGAGCGTCTCTGCAGGCTTGGCCATCGCGACCTTGCGCGCGTGCCAGGTGACAGTCGCGAAGGCCACAAAAAGGGTTATCGCCGTCGAGGCGAAGAACGGCAGGGGCGTCAAATCGATCCTGAAGACAAACCCGCTGAGCCAGGCCTGCATGACCCAGAAGGCCAGCGGCCAGGCGATAAGATTGGCGATCAGGACCGGTCTTGAGAATTGCCAGACCAGAAGTTTGATAATATCGCTGACCGAAGCGCCCATCACCTTGCGCAAGCCGATCTCCTGGGTCCGGCGTTCTGCGGCCACCGTCGCGAGACCATAAAGACCAAGACACGCGAGAAGCATTGCCAGCAGCGAGAAGGCGGCGAAAAGTCGTCCGCGCGTCACTTCGCGGGCGTATAGTTCATCATAGCTTTCATCGACGAACTGCATTTCGATAGTTGCGTCGGGATAGAGCAGCGCCCAGGATTTCTTGATCCAGTGTATGGTATCTTCCGTATTCTCGCCGCCCAGCTTCAAAGAGACTGCATAGAAGTGCGACGGCGCCATGTGATAGATGACCGGGCCAATTGCCTGGCGCGTGCTGGCAAAATTCGCATCGGGAACAACGCCTATTATTTTCAGGTGAGAAACAAAATCAGGCTTTTCCGACCCCATTTCAAAGGTCTTTCCTACTGCATCTTCGGGTGACATGAAGCCGAGATAAGGAAGGCTGGCTTCATTGATAATGGCGTGACTGTAGCTTTCGGGGGCATCTTCTGTCGGCGCGTTATAGACGTCTTCATTGATCTTCACTGGGTTATTAGAGAAATTCCGACCTGCAACAAGGTCAACGCCGTATATGTCGAAGAAGTAGGAATCAACGCTTGCCAGTCCAACCACCTTTAATTTGTCGTCGTCAAATCCAGCACGGGTGACAATGGCTGCGCCGACCGGGCTGGGCGGCAGGAGGCCGGACAGGCTTACGTTCTCAACGCCATCGACAGCGCGCAGGATTTCAGCCAGCTGATCCATTTTGCCTTCGGGCCCGTCCTCCTTCATCACTTTCAGTGCAAGAATAGACTCGCGATCAAACTGCAGCGCCTGCGTTTTCGAATAGTTCATTTGCGCGTAAACAATAAACGTCGCGCTCATTAATCCGATTGAAATCACGAACTGGACGACCACAAGACTGGATCTCAGGAAAATGTGCCGATCCACATTGGCGAAAACGCCTTTGGATATTGTTACTGGCCTGAAGGAGGAAAGGAAGAACGCCGGGTAAATGCCGCCGACAAAACCCACCACAATTGACAAGGCAAGCAGCGCGGCCACAAGGCCAAAATCGCTGCCATAACTGAACGTCAATTCTTTTCCGATTACGGAATTGTACCACGGCAACAGAACCTCGACGACAGACATGGCGATCACGAGGGCAACGCTGGCAAGCAAAATACTCTCGCCAAGAATTTGCACGATGATCTGCCGGCGTTCCGCGCCGAC
This sequence comes from Alphaproteobacteria bacterium, assembly GCA_030614785.1. Taxonomy (GTDB): domain Bacteria; phylum Pseudomonadota; class Alphaproteobacteria; order M2410; family M2410; genus JAUWTJ01. The sequence goes on from JAUWTJ010000091.1 coordinate 7,317, forward strand.
AATCTTGCGGATGGAAATCTCCTTCGACCGATCCGTGGCGCGGGCCGTGGCCAGGTTGGTGAAATTGATACAGGCAATAAGCAGGATGAGGCTCGACAAAAAGGAAAACACGTAAACCAGAGACATATCCCCGCCGGCTTTCATTTCTTCGCGCCGCTTTGAGTAAAGATGTATGTCCTTCACGGGGATTGTTGAAAGTTCAATCCAGTCCGTTCCGGGCCAGACTTTTCCCAGGCGCTCGTAGTTGGGGGCGTGCTGCTCCACAATTGTCGGCAGGGCGATCTCCACGTCTTCAATGTCCGCTCCGTCTTTCATCAGGATGTAGGAGTGCGCGCAAAACAGGTAGCGCCAGTTGTCCTTGCCGCCACAAGCCTCATCGTCGCCAACGGTTGCGCGCGAAACGAATACCTCGGTCTCAAAATGGGTGTTCGGAACCGCGTCTGCCAGCACGCCCGTGACAGTAACCGGAAGCATCTTTCGCGTGACCGTAAATTCGCGGCCGATCGGGTTTTCATCGCGGAACAGGGCTTTGGCGAACTTTGCACTGATGACAGCCGTGTTGGGCTCACTGAGGGCGGTTTCCGGGCTTCCCTGGCGAAAGGGAAACTCGAACATCGAAAAGAAATTCGGCGCCACGTAGTTGATCGTTCTGAAGCCGGATCGCTCGTCAATATTGATCTGCGATTTCCAGGCGTAGAGATAGGTTGTGTCTGCAATGCTATCGACCGTGTCTTCCAGAATTTGAAGTGCCGGGATCACCGATGTAGCAGAGTCAATTGATTGCCCGTTCGGACGTTTGAAGGTCAGCTGGAGCCGGTGCAGATTATCGATATTCTCGAAGCGTTTGTCGAAGGACAATTCGTCCTGAACGAAAAGGAACATCAGGACACAGGATGCAATGCCGAGGGCCAGACCACAGACGTTGATCGCAGAATAAAGCTTGTGCTTCATCAGATTGCGAATGGCTATGGTCAGGTAATTATTCAGCATGGAACTTACACGGCTCTGGCTTCGAGAAAATTCTCGGCAACGACCTGACCGTCAAATAAATTGACAATCCGGCTGGCATAGGCGGCGTGGGCGTGACTGTGGGTGACCATGATGATGGTCGCGCCTTCGTCGTTGAGCTCGGTCAGCAGACGCATGACGTCCTCGCCATGCGCTGAATCGAGATTTCCGGTGGGCTCGTCTGCGAGAATGAGTTTCGGATTGCTCACCAGCGCGCGCGCAATGGCAACGCGCTGTTGCTGGCCCCCTGAAAGCTGCGCCGGGCGATGTTCCGCGCGGTGCGCAATCTGCATGCGCTCGAGCGCGCCTGTGACCCGTGCCCGGCGCTCGGCAGCCGGAAGCTTGTGATACAAAAGTGCCAGCTCGACATTTTCCGCAACGCTGAGTTCCTGGATTAAATTGAAACTCTGAAAAATGAAGCCGACATTGTCCTTGCGAAGTTGGGACAGCCTGGCCTCATTCGCCCTGGCAACATTTTCGCCGAGTATGAAATAGTCACCGCTGGTCGGACTGTCGAGCAGTCCAATAATATTGAGCAAGGTCGACTTGCCGCAGCCCGAAGGTCCCATAATCGAAATAAATTCGCCGCTGGAAATATCCAGAGTGACTTCGTCAAGCGCTGTGGTTTCAATATCGCCGGTACGATAGATCTTGCTGACATCTTTCAGGCTGAACATAAGGCTCCCGGGGCAGGTTTTCCCCACATGCGGCTGGGCATACGATTGCGCAAAACTCATGGAACCATACCTCCGCTTGCCGTCGGGGTCCACTCGGGTTTGCCTCGCCAGTTTTCTGCCCGGTTGGCGTGGGTCTTGGCCGGGCGCGGAGACGAAAAAACCCGCGGAGTGGTTATGGACCCGCCGCATCACCGCAACTGCACGCTCGGAATGACAAGGTTGGGCCATATAAGGTTCCACTCCGCGGGAGCTCATTCAGGTCTCTGCTACAAACAGGTATGGGGGGCTGATGTGGGACACCTGACTGAGTTTGGCTATTCGTAATGGCCGGACCGGCGCTTGGGGGAACTCCGATCCGGCCATTTTCCTGGGAACTAAGCGCGGCTCAATTCACCGGAAACTGCATCAACGATGATTTTATAGACAGGCGTTCCCTGGTTCGATGTGACGGTCACGATCCAGGTCCCCATACCCCGTACCGTGCTGCCAACACGCAGTCCGCGTTTGCCCTCTTCCTTCAAATACGCGCGAACCAGCTTTCGGGCGTCAGTTCTTGATATCTGTGCTGCTGCCATCACCATGGGCTCGGCGGCGGTCGTTGTTTCTGTTGCACTGGCCACGCTGCCCAGTGACATGAGGGCAGAAGCCGAAATGGCGGCTACAATTGCAAAAGTGCTGATTTTATAAATCGAAAACATAAGTGTTACTCCGGGTATCAAATTGGGGGCTGTCTTGATTACTCGATGACCACGCCTTGTGGCGTCGTCGCCTCATTATCGCAACACCCGTGCCAACTCCGAAGGTCAATGAATTCAACGGGTTAATATTTATGTTGACTCCTGGGGCAGGCTTGAGTGTACGTTAGTGAACATGGGGGTGTACGAGTTCGAACGGATCTTGAGGTGCCAGAAATGGAAAATGCCCGCATTCTTGTGGTCGACGACGACCCGGATATCCTCGTCGCCGCCAAGCTGCTTCTCAGGCGGCATTTTGCGACAATTGACACGACCACCATGCCGCAGCAGATCCCCAAACTGTTCGAATCTCATCGCTATGACGCCGTCTTGCTCGACATGAATTTCGCTCTTGGCCAGCGCAGCGGCGAGGAGGGCCTTGAATGGCTGGCCAATATCCTCCAGCTCGACCCTCACGCATCAGTTATCCTGATCACCGGATATTCGGACGTTGAGACGGCGGTCGGGGCGATCAAGACCGGCGCCTGTGATTTTGTCGCCAAGCCCTGGCAAAACGAGCGCCTCATTGCGACGGTCTCCTCGGCGGTTGAACTCCACCGTTCGAAAAGCGAGGCCGCGACCGTCAAGAGCCGAAACCGCGAACTGGTTGCATCAACAGAGAAATCTGCCGATCTCGTCGGATCATCCGCGCCCATGCAGCGCGTCTTTCAAATGATCACGCGGGCCGCACCGACCGATGCCAACGTTCTCATCCTCGGCGAAAACGGCACCGGCAAGGAAGTCGTGGCGCGGGAAATTCATCGCCAGTCGTCGCGGTCCGGCGAGGTCTTCGTCTCCATTGACTTAGGGTCCATCTCGGAAAGCCTGTTCGAGAGCGAGCTCTTCGGCCACAAGAAGGGCGCCTTTACCGATGCAAAGGAAAATCGCATTGGCCGTATTCAGGCAGCCAACGGCGGCACGCTTTTTCTCGACGAAATCGGCAACCTGCCGCTTCACCTCCAGACAAAGTTGTTGACTGTAATCGAACAGCGCGAGGTTCGGCCCGTGGGCGGCAACAAGGCGGTGCCGTTTGATGTCCGGCTCGTCTGCGCCACCAACGTCCCGCTCAGTTCACTGACGAATGAGGACGTCTTTCGGCAGGATTTGCTCTACCGGATCAACACGGTCGAGATCAAGGTGCCCGCGCTAAAAGGCCGTCTCGATGATCTTCCGGCTCTGCTGGAACATTTTATCGGCATCAATGCCAGGAAATATAACGTGGCCCGCAAGCGGGTCTCCGCCGGCGCCCTTGCGCGCCTGCAAGCCTATGGATGGCCGGGAAACATTCGCGAATTGCGCCATGCGGTGGAGCGGGCTACCATCATGAGTGTCGGCGAAGCCCTTGAAATTGAGGACTTTTCCTTCGCCCCCGGCAAGCCGGAACAGGCTGTTGGCGGGCTGGCATTTGAAAGTTTCAACCTCGAAAATGTCGAGCGCAAGATCGTTGAAACCGTTCTGGAAAAACACGCAGGCAATATCTCCCATGCCGCCAAAGAGCTTGGTATAACCCGAACCTCACTTTACCGCCGGATAGAAAAACATGGCCTTTAGGAATTTTGACCTCAGCGTAACGTTTCGCGTCGCCGCCCTGTTCCTCACGACGCTGCTCTGTGTCTGGCTGATCGTTGCAACGCAATTTTATATCGCCGCTGGACTGGTCAGTGTCCTGACGGCATTGCAACTGGTTGGCCTGCTCCATTTCGTCAAGACGACGCATCGGGAGCTCAACCGATTTATGGGGGCGGTTCAGAATTCGGATTTTTCACAGACCTTCTCCTACAATGATCTTGGGTCGTCCTACAAGGAGCTGGGCGAGGCCTTCTCGATTGTCTTTGATCGTTTTCGCTCCGCGCGGTCCGAGCGCGAGGAGCAGGCGCATTACTTGCGCATGCTGGTCGATCACATCCCTGTCGCCCTCGTCACGATCCACGATGACGACCGCGTCGAGGCGCTCAACAATGCCGCAAGGCGCCTGTTTACCCCGGCCTTCCCGAAAACCCCGGCTGACTTTGAACGCTTCGGCGCCGACCTCGCCGAAACCATAGCCGCGATCAAGCCGGGCGAGAGCCTTGTCGTGCGCACAGACGCAACCGCCGCCAGTCGCCAGCTCAAAATTGCCGCAACGGAAATTATCATCGGCGGCGAGCGGCTCAAGATCCTGTCGCTGCAGGATATCCAAAGCGAGCTGGATGCCACAGAATTTGACGCCTGGCGCGAGCTTGGCCGTGTCCTGACCCATGAGCTGATGAACTCCCTGACCCCGGTC
>JAUWTJ010000060.1 GCA_030614785.1 Alphaproteobacteria bacterium
ACGCGGGATATGTCAAAAAGCGGCAACATCGCCCGCACAGCGAGGCAAATTCAGGCGCGGAAAAACGGTGCTGCGTGGCTGGAGGAGAACGCCTAAAGAGCCTCACCGCCTGTTTCACCGGTACGGATCCGAACGACTTCGCTGAGTTCAAAGACGAAAATCTTGCCATCGCCGATCTGGCCGGAATTGGCTTTGTCACGAATGAGCTCAATCACACGGTCTGCGATGTCATCTGCGACCGCGACCTCGATCTTGGTTTTCGGTACATAGTTCACGGCATATTCCGCGCCGCGGTAGATTTCCTTGTGGCCGCCCTGGCGACCAAAGCCCTTGACCTCACTCACGGTCATGCCATGAACACCTTCGTCCTGAAGCGCGTTTCGAATATCGTCAAGCTTGTGCGGTTTGATAATCGCTGAGATGAACTTCATCGTTTCGCTCCTTTAACAACTGAACACAAGTGCAGGATCAATATTCGTATGCCGATTCGCCGTGAGACGTGATGTCGAGGCCGGTCTGTTCTGCCTCGGCGTCAACACGCAGGCCAATGACTTTCTTGATCGCCAGCAAGATAATGATAGAGGCGACAGCCGACCAGACAACAGTGGAGATCACACCGATGACCTGAACGCTGAATTGGGCTCCGACGGTTACGTCCTGGGCAAGACCAACACCGCCAAGGCTCTCCACAGCGAAGAACGCGGCCAGCAGCGTCCCGAGAATTCCGCCAACCCCGTGAACGGCAAAAACATCAAGACTGTCATCAATCTTCAGCTTGTGCCGCACCAGCTGGACTGCATAGAAACAGACCACGCCAGCCACAGCACCATAGACCAGACCGCCGATCGGGCCAACAAACCCGGATGCCGGAGTGATGGTCGCAAGACCGCCAATCGCACCGGTCACAAGACCGACAAGGCTCGGCTTGCCATATTTGATCCATTCAATGGACATCCACACCAGCGAGGCGGTTGCCGCCGAAAGATGCGTTACCAGAATAGCCATGCCGGCCTGCCCGTTGGCGGCCAGTGCACTGCCACCGTTGAAGCCAAACCAGCCAACCCACAACATGCAGGCGCCAATCATGGTCATGGAGGGCGAATGGGGTGGGCGTAATTCTGTAGGGAAACCCTTGCGTTCACCCAGCATTTTGGCGAAGACAATTGCAGACGTACCGGCGGTTGCGTGTACCACAAGGCCGCCGGCAAAATCCAGAACACCCATATCAGCAAGCCAGCCGCCGCCCCAGACCCAGTGACACACCGGTGCATAAACAAGCACAAGCCAAAGACCCGAAAACCACATCACCGCAGAGAATTTTACCCGCTCAACGAACGCGCCAACAATAAGTCCGGGCGTGATGATTGCGAACGTCATCTGGAACATGAAGAAGACACCTTCAGGGATCGTTCCGCTTTGCGTGGAACCTGTAACCCCTGACAGGAAAATTTTCGACAGGTCCCCGATCCAGGCATTGCCTTCACCGAAGGCAAGCGAGTAGACGCCGACAATCCACAGGACCGATGCAAGGCAGGCGATTGCCATACAGTGCATCAGGACCGACAGAACATGTTGAGATCTGACAAGACCGCCATAAAACAGCGCGAGACCCGGCATGGTCATGAAAAGGACGAGCGCTGTCGCCGTGATAATCCAGGCCGTATCCCCGGTGTCCAGGGCGCTGTCGGCCGCAAAGGCGGCTGCAGGAAAGGCATTCAAAAAGGCAAGAGCCAGAACGCCCATGCAAAAGTGTATCCCACGACGCGTCATGTTCATCCTCCCTGGGCCGGCCCTGAAGCCGCTTCTGGTCTCGAAGAGGTTAGTCCTCTTTCTTTGCAGTCTTCTTGGCAGCAGTCTTTTTCTTCGCAGCAGGCTTTTTGGTTGTTGCCTTCTTTGCAGCAGTTTTCTTTTCCGCAGGCTTCTTGGCGGCAGTCTTTTTCTTCGCAGCAGTTTTCTTTTTTGCCGCAGGCTTCTTTTTGGCTGGCTCGTCATCAGGATCAGCAATCAACTCGTCTTTGGTGACGGTGGTCTCGCTGATCTTGGCCATTTCAAATATGAAATCGACGACCTTGTCTTCAAAAAGCGGCGCGCGAAGTTGATCGAGGGCCTGCGGGTTATTCTGGAAATAATCGTAGAGCAATTGTTCCTGGCCAGGCATTTGACGCGCCTGCTCGCTCATGGCACGGGCGAGTTCCTCCTGGCTGACCTGGATATTGTTCTCCGTGCCTATTTCCGCGATGACGAGGCCAAGGCGAACCCGGCGCTCTGCGATGGTGCGGTATTCAGCTTTTTCAGCCTCTTCATCCTGCACATCCTCGCCATCTTCTTTTGGCTCGGCTTGTACCTGTGTCCAGATTTGATCGAATTCAGCGTCGACCATACCTTGAGGGAGATCAACGCCGGTATGAATCCCGTCCAGTTGATCGAGCAGCTTGCGCTTCAATTTGGTACGAGCGTAGCCGGAAAATTCCTCGCCGATGATATCCTTCAAGGTCTTCTTGAGCGCTGCGAGGTCGTCCATACCAACTTGCTTGGCGAACTCGTCATCAATCTCGGGCTTCTCGGGAGCTGAAACTTCCTTGACGGTCACTTTAAAGACGGCATCCTTTCCGGCCAGATCCGCTGCCTGGTAAGCTTCAGGAAAGGTCACGTTCACATCGAGCTCGTCGCCCTTTTTTACGCCGACAAGTTGTTCTTCAAACCCGGGGATAAAGGAACCACTGCCCAGAACAAGCGGATGGCCCTCGCCCTTGCCGCCTTCAAATTCAACGCCGTCAACAGAACCAACAAAATCAATTGAAACCTGATCCTTGTCTTTCGCCTTCGCGGTCGCTCCGCGCGCCTTGTAGGCAACCTGGCCTTCAGCCATCGTGGCAAGACGCTCGTCGACATCTGCATCACTGATTTCAACAACTTCACGTTCAAGCACAACCCCGGCGAGATCAGTCTTTTCAAAGCTGGGCATTATTTCCAGCGCCATCGTGAATTCAAGATCAGCCTTGCCGTCAAAAACCGCCAGCATTTCTGCTTCGTCGTCCAGACCTTCAATGCGAGGCTGCTGAGCCGGGCGCAAATCCCGTTCCTTCAGGGCCTCTTCCGTAGTCTTGTTCAGAATCTCCTGAATCACTTCGGACATGATTGATTTGCCATGTATACGCTTCAGATGCGCGATTGGCACTTTGCCAGGGCGAAAACCCTTGAGTTGGACCTGATCCTTGATCTCGTCCAGGCGCGTCATCACACGCTCGTCAAGCTCCGATGCTCCCACCACAATTTTGAATTCGCGGGCAAGCCCTTCCGAGCTGGTTTCGGTGATTTCCATTACTGTTCTAGCCTCTAATTGTAACCGGACCGCTCTGATACCCTGTGATATCGGATCCTCTTGATTTTCAGGCACTTCCCAAACTCGTGCCATGATTGATTGGTGCGGATGAAGGGACTCGAACCCCCACGCCTCTCGGCACCAGAACCTAAATCTGGCGCGTCTACCAGTTCCGCCACATCCGCATGACAACCAATCAGGTCAAATCTGGCGCTCTCTATACCACAGGAGATTTGAATGTCATCAAAAGAGACGGGAAAACCGGTGATTCCCGATACTTTTTGTCAGGCCTCATTATTAGCGCGGTTTGCAGGGATATTCACCGCCCGCTCATACCAGGCGACATCATGGTATTGGCCCATTTTGAAGCCAACCTCACTGTAGGTCCCGATGTGGCGGAACCCGGCCCTTTCATGAAGTACGATGGACGGCTCATTGGGCACAGTGATGCCGGCATAGGCCCGATGAACATCTTCGTCTTTCAAGGCGTCAAACAGGCTCCCATAGAGCCGCAATCCCACCCCTTTCCGCTGGAAATCCGGGTGGATGTAGATGGTGGTTTCAACGGAGGTGCGATAGGCGACTTTCACGCGAAACAGCAACGTTCCCGCATAACCGGCAAAGGCGCCGTCCGCCTCGGCGATCAGGAGACGTAATGGTCCTGTCAGATTGAACTGGCCAAACCAGACCAACCGCTGTTCGACAGAGGACGGCTCGACATCGAAAGTCACGGTTGTATCCGTCACATAGCGGTTATAGAGCTCAGTGATAGCAGGCACATCTTCGCGCCGGGCCGGACGGATCACCAGATCAGGCATCATGTGTTCGCCCCCCAACCTGCGGCCGCGTCTTGTCCAGGGTCAGACAGGAGATCGAGGACAACCGGCACAAGATCCGGCAGATCCTCAGAAATGAGACCAGCGCCAAACAGACTGGCAGCCTCGCCGTGGATCCACACGCCTGCGGACGCTGCATCAAAGCCGTTCATACCCTGCGCCATGAGCCCGGCAATGAGCCCGGCCAGAACATCCCCCGACCCGGCCGTCGCCAGGGTTGCCGGCGCGTTCGCGTTGATCAGAATTTGCCCGTCCGGCCTTGCAATAACCGTATCCGCTCCCTTGAGAACCACGACAGCTCCGGTGCGCTTTGCAGCCTGACGAGCCGCCTCATGCTTTGCTACGCCCTTCAGATCCGGGAACAATCGGTCAAATTCTCCCGCGTGCGGCGTCAGAACAGCCTTTTCGTGAAGCGCATCGAAAAGCTCATTCGGATCTTCTGCAAATGACGTCAGCGCGTCCGCGTCCAGAACTATCGAGCGCTTCAAAGACAACAGATGGAGAACCCTCGCCCTTGTTGCCTCCCCCACACCGTTTCCCGGACCAATGACAAAGCTGTTGAGCCGCGCGTCCCCCGCTACATCCATGAACCCGTCAAGATCACCAAATCCTCGCACCATCACAGACGTCAATTGAGAGGCATTGACAATCACAGCAGAAGCCGGACTTGCGACCGTGACAAGCCCGGACCCAGCCCGCAAAGCTGACAGCGCTGCCAGACGGGCCGCACCGGTGGCAGAAACCCCGCCACTGACGACAACCGTATGCCCGCGCGCGTATTTATGGGCTTCAAGCCTCGGCCACGGAAAATTTTCGATCCAGGCTTCCGGATCATTTTCCCCGGCCTGAGGCGACAAGTCCTCGATAACATCGTCCGGAATGCCAATGTCGGCCACTTCCACCTCCCCGCATCGCCCACGCCCGGGAAAGAGTAAATGCCCTGGCTTCTTTCTGAAAAAAGTCACGGTCAGATTTGCCTCAAAAGCACTGCCGCTAATCTGGCCATTGTCGCCATCGATGCCGCTTGGGATATCGACTGATATGATCGGGACACTGCTGGCGTTCGCCGCCGCAATAACCTCCATTACCGGCGATCCGACATCCCGGGCGAGACCTGACCCAAACACCGCATCGACAATCAGCTCGGCTCCTTCAAGAAGGCACGAGTCAAAAGCGGCAAGAACAGGTGTCTGCGAGCTCTGGATCCAGTCTTCATAGGCGAGCCTGGCATCGCCGCTCAGCTTATCGGGTGAAACCAGAAGCGAAACCGTCACCGACCGGCCTTCATCCTCCAACGCCTTCGCTATAACAAGGCCATCTCCGCCATTATTTCCCGGACCACAAAGGACAAGGACATTGACCCGGTCAAAGCGCCGAATAATAGCATGGGCGCAGGCCCGACCGGCGCACCGCATCAAGTCTATTCCGGGCGTGCCGCGATCAATAGTCAGGCGGTCCGCCGCCACCATCTCTGCGACTGTGAGCACACGCGTCTTCATAATAATTACTCTCATCAAGGCCAATAATTCGAGGTGACCGGACCTGCAATCCGCAGTCTTCGGCTCTTCTGCAATTTTTTACCCGAAACCAACGATTTGAACGAGTTGATTCGGCCTTTATTTACCTAATTCCCCTAAATCTTGACCTCACATTCAGGGCGAGCGGCGCTTGCCAGACAATCAAGAGGTTAAAGTTCATGTTCAAGCAAGGCAAAGAAGAAGAATACATATCCCCGGTTTCCTCATCGAGTTCACCAACAACCGCCCGCCAAATTCCAACAATTATTTCAGCGGATGCCAAAATTACCGGCACGATCAGCGGTGTTGGCGATATTCAAATCGACGGCACGGTTGAAGGTGATATCATCGCCGAACGCCTCGTCGTTGGCGAAAATGCCACTATCCGCGGCGAACTTGTGGCCGAACACCTTGAAATACGCGGCCATGTCTCCGGATCAATCCGGGCGACAAATGTCAAGCTGACCGCTTCGGCTCATTACGAAGGCGATGTTCTTCATACTGTTCTTTCGGTCGAAAGCGGCGCTCACTTCGACGGCAAGTGTAAGTATTCTGACAATCCGAAAGCTGATTATACCAACAGCACGGCTGGTCAAACCAAACTTGGTTCAACAACCAAAGAAAACGGTACAGTTCAAACCCCGGACATTGCGCCCGACGACAAGGTCAAGACCGGGCTCGCAGCAAAGGACACGACGGGCGTTGCCGAGAAATTTGCCGAAAACCTCACTAAAAGAACGGCCTGAACCGGACCTTCCAAAAATTGATTTGAAATGCCCCCATGCCGGATTAGTCCCGTGGGGGTATTTTTTTGCGGGTGTCCAGCGCTACGCTACAAAGGGCACCCCGGGATCTGACGCCGCGCTACCCGGACAGGATCAGAACAAATATCCCGGCACACATAAACAACACGCCGAGCAGCTCCAGCCTTTCAATTTTTTCCTTGAAGAAAATCAAACTCACAAGAAGCGCAAGGATCAGTTCAATTTGACCCAGAGCTTTCACATAGGAAGCCTTTTCCAGAGTCATGGCTGTAAACCAGCCAGCGGAGCCAAGCGCGCTGGTCACCCCGACGAAGATCCCGAGTTTCGCCTGGCCCATGAGCGCCGCCAGGGCCTGCCGCTTCTTGAAGGCAAACCAAAGTCCCATGGAAACCGTCTGCAGTGACACCACAGTCACCAGCGTGGTCGCCCCGGAAAAGATAAGATTATGGTGACCAAGCGAAAGTCCGGCGGAGCGAATAAACAGCGAGGCAAAGGCAAACAAAAGACCGGATGACAACCCGATCACAGCCGAGGGACTTGCCAGCCAGGCGAAGGCGCCGGAGCCCGGGTTGTCACTTCGCGCTGCATTCATCGCCAAAACGCCGATTACACTTGTCACGATAGCCACCCACGCCGCCAGGCTCAGGATCTCCCCGAAGAGTAACACCCCGACAAAGGCCGTCAGAAAAGCCTCGGACCGAATATAGGTGATACCCACAGCAAAATTCCGCCGCCGGAACAGTTGAACCATGAGAAATGTCGCGAGGATTTGGGCAGCTGCAGCCAGCGCACAAAAAATCCAGAATTCCAGCTTTGGATCAGGATGAACGTCATTCCTGGTCCAGAGAAACGAAAAGTAGACCAGCACAAACGGCAGGCCGAAAAGAAAGCGAGCGAATGTAACCGTCATGGAATCCAGCGTTAGCGATAATTGCTTTTGCCCGGCAGTCCTAACGGTCTGCGCGACCACCGCCATGAAGGTAAACAGGATCCACACAGGAACCATCACCGGTTCCCCCTAATCCAGATCCTCAATCACTTCGCCGGTGCCACCCTCAACCCGCGCCGCCAGAGATGCCGCCATGAACCCGTCAAGGTCGCCGTCGAGGACAGCTTGCGGATTGGTGCTTTCCACTCCGGTTCGCAAGTCCTTCACCAACTGATAGGGTTGCAGGACGTAGGAGCGAATCTGGTGCCCCCACCCGATATCGGTTTTGGCATCAGCCTGTGCCTGTGCGGCTGTTTCGCGCTCCTGAAGTTCTTTTTCATAAAGTCGTGCACGCAGCATGGTCCACGCCGTGGCCTTGTTCTTGTGCTGCGATCGCTCGTTTTGACACTGGACGACAATTCCGGATGCGATGTGGGTAATCCGCACCGCACTATCCGTTGTATTTACGTGCTGGCCACCTGCCCCCGAGGCCCGGTAGGTATCGATGCGGACATCCTTTTCCGAGACATCAACTTCGATCTCGTCGTCAATCTCCGGGAAGATCCACACGGAGGCAAAGCTTGTATGCCGCCTTGCGTTTGAATCAAAGGGAGAAATTCGGACAAGCCGATGAACGCCTGACTCTGTTTTAAGCCAGCCATAGGCATTGTGGCCCTTGATATGAAGCGTAGCAGATTTAATGCCGGCCTCTTCGCCGTCACTCTCCTCAACAATTTCAAATTTGTACTTGTGAGCATTGGCCCAACGCGAATACATGCGGAACAGCATGTTGGCCCAGTCCTGACTTTCGGTACCGCCTGCCCCCGCATGGACCTCGAGGAACGCATTATTGGCGTCGGCTTCGCCCGAAAGGAGGGTTTCCAGCTGGCGCTTGCTTGCCTCGGCATGGATCTCCCGAAGCTGTTCTTCCGCCTCGGCAACAACATCCGCCTCACCTTCCGCCTCGCCCAGATCAATTAGGTCGACTGCATCCGCAAGGCCGCCGCTCAGCAACTTGTAGGCAGACATCTGGTCATCCAGACGAGTGCGTTCCTGCATGATGGCCTGCGCCTCGGCAGGCTTGTCCCACAGGCTTGGATCTTCAACCCTTGCATTTAATTCGTCGAGACGTCGCTGGGCAGTATCCCAGTCAAAGATGCCTCCTCAGCAGTTCCAGAGACTGCTTGATTTCATCGACAAGAGTTTGGCTTTCGGCGCGCATATGGGGCCTCGTTATGGATTGGACAGGTGGTCGATGCGGAAATTCACATCCTGATTTCGGGGCAAACTAGAGTGCTTCGCCGGGCGAGTAAAGCCTCGCACTAAAGACCTCGGGACTCCTAAAGCCGGCAGGGTCAATAAAGTCCGCCGGTCCCGCTTTCAAGCTCTGTCGATCCCTCGCCATGGCCTGAAAGGTGTCCGCCGCCGATAACCTCCGGCGCCTCATTGGTTGGTTCAGTGCCCGGTTTGAAAGCTTCCAGAATAACGGCCCGATCACCGGAGCGCGCAAGCAGACCTGTATCGCGGTTGATGCGCACAAGCCGAATACCTTCCGGCGTTCGGAATGGCACGGCAGGCTTGTCACCAATAGCCGCCTGCATAAAGTCCCTGACCACCGGCGCGGCAACACCGCCGCCGGTTGCGCTGCGCCCCATCGGTTTGGGGGTATCAAACCCGATAAAGACACCCACAGCCAGGTCAGCAGAAAAGCCAACGAACCAGGCGTCTTTTTGATCGTTTGTTGTCCCTGTCTTGCCACCGATCGGCTTGCCGACAGTGCGGATCGTACGCCCGGTCCCGCGCAAAACAACGCCCTCCAACATCGACACCACTTGATAAGCCGTACGAGGATCCATCACTTGTGCGCGGTCATCGGTCAGGAATGGTTCGGCTTGTCGCTCCCAAACCTCAACATTGCAGTCTTCACAGTCTCTTTGATCATGACGATAGATCGTCTTGCCATTGCGGTCCTGGATACGGTCAATAAGCGTTGGTGTAATTTTTTTGCCACCATTGACGAGCTCGGCATAGGCCGTCGTCATCTTGTAGAGCGTTGTTTCACCAGCCCCCAATGCCATAGAGAGGACCGGCAGCATATGGTCGTCGATACCAAAGAGCCGGGCATTCTCAACAATTGGCTCCATGCCAATTTCTTGTGCAAGCCTCACGGTCATAACATTCTTTGACTTTTCAATCCCCAGTCGCAGCGTCGAGGGACCGTTAAAGCTCTGCCCGTAATTGCTTGGCTTCCACCAGCCCTGGTTTGCCCCCTGATCAATAACGAAGGGCGCATCAAGCACCAGGCTCGACGGAGTATAGCCTCTATCGAGAGCTGCGGCATAGACAAATGGCTTAAACGAAGAGCCAGGCTGGCGTTGCGCCTGGGTTGCCCGATTGAATTCGGAAAGCTCAAAGCTGAAGCCACCTGACATGGCAAGGACACGTCCCGTGTGCGGATCAATAGCGACGATAGCACCGTTCACATCAGGGATTTGCCGCAAGGCATAGTGCGCCAGCTGCGGCGTCATATCCACTTCTTCCTCGAAGCGGGTCTCCTCGACAAGGACAGGCGTTATCGCCTCTTCGGGGTTGGCGTATTCAACCAGGTCAGCCAGGTCCGGATCAAGAACGGGCTCGTCCGGTTCCGGGACAACGGGGACTTCATAAATAGGCTCGACCATGATCACGTCACCGCGCTTCAAAACATCAAAGGTTGCGGTGACCTTGGTACTTGAAATCCTCTGCCCTGCGAGCCACGGACGGGCCCACTCCATTGCCTTCAGCGGAATAATGTTGTTCGGCGTGCCATCACGGAAGGCGATGATTGCTGTTTCATCAAGCGCTTCCAGAACAATCGCGGGTTTCCATGGTGCTTGATCCGTCGGCACCTTCAGTTCCCTGAACTGCTCCATCCAGTCCTTGCCATCGACCTCTCCCTCATCCAGAGCAATGTTTGACACAGGCCCACGCCAGCCATGTTTTTGATCATAGGCAATAAGGCCGTCACGCAAGGCTTTGACAGCATAGGATTGCAAAGTCGTATCGATGGTCGTGCGGACAGATAGGCCGCCATCATAGAGGCTCTTTTCGCCGTAAATGTCATAAACCCGGCGACGCACCTGCTCGACAAAATATTCAACTTCTGCGGTCTGGGCACCGCGCCGACGCGGCGTAACCTCGAGCGGCTCGGCTTGCGCCTCCACCATCTCTTGCGCCGTCATGTAGCCATTGACCGCCATGCGCTCAATCACCCAGTTGCGACGGGCAATTGCACGATCCGTCTGACGTATCGGATGATAATTGCTTGGCGCTTTGGGAACCGCAGCAAGGTAGGCCATCTGGGCAATTGTCAAGTCATCCAGTGATTTATTGAAATAGTTCAGCGCAGCAGCGGCGACGCCGTAGGATCCAAAGCCAAGATAAATTTCGTTGAGATAGAGCTCGAGAATTTCTTCCTTCTCAAAAGCCTTTTCAATACGGAAAGCCAAAAGCGCTTCCTTGACCTTGCGGTCCAGTTTTTGATCTGACGTCAGAAGGAAATTCTTGGCTACTTGTTGCGTAATTGTCGAGGCGCCTTCAAGACGCCGGTCATTCATGTAATTGCCGACATTGGCAATGGCGGCACGAACCACGCCTTTGAAATCGACACCGCCATGAGTGTAAAAATTCTTGTCCTCAGCCGAAAGGAATGCCTGCTTCAAGTTTGGCGGGATCGCTTCATGTGGCACATAGATGCGGCGCTCTCTGGCAAATTCCGCAATCAGACTTCCGTCGCCTGCATGGACCCGCGTTGTTACCGACGGTTCATATTCAGCAAGAACTTCATAGTCCGGCAAATCCCGCGCCAGTCCGCCGACATAGATGGCCACATAGACGAAGACCGCCACAGTGACAATCATTGCAGCGCCGAACATCCAGGCAAGTATTCTCAACATCCAGACTTTCCCCCGCAAATTTAGCGGTTAACTATTTACCACATACTGAACCAAAGCCACCCAGGAAATTGCGATGTCTCAAAGGTTTATAACAGCAAGTTGACATGAAAATTATGACGTAACGAAGGCTACTTTCAGGCAATTTATCATTATATGGAAGGGGTTAACAGATCCGTCACCCTTACTGAACCCAGGCTTGACGCATCTCTCCGTTTTCCTCGGATTTAAAGTAATCATCCACACTGCTGGAAATTGAACGTGCCATGCGATTTTGCCAGTCTGGCGACCGAAGGTTCTGCTCGTCCTGACGGTTTGACATATAGCCCAGCTCGATCAGGACCGACGGTACATCAGGTGCCTTGAGAACGCGGAACCCCGCATAACGATGCGTATTGCGCAACAATTTGGTCTCTTTGGCAAGCTGAGTGGTGAGCAATTCGGTGAAATGGGCAGACCTGTTTTTGGCTTCCCTCTGGGAAAGTTCGATCAGAATCATGGAAATTTCAGAAGAGATTTCAGTGGTATCCACCCCGGCAATGATGTCTGCCCGGTTTTCCTTGCTGGCCAGTTCCCCGGCTTCACTATCCGAAGCTGTTTCCGAGAGAGTGTAGACCGAAGCGCCCCGGACAGACCGGTCCTTGATTGTATCAGCGTGCAACGAGATAAACAGATCTGCACGGCCCGCGCGCGCGATCATCACCCGGTCGCGCAGGGAATGAAAAATATCGGTGTCGCGTGTCATGAGAACATCATAGCGTCCCGTTGCGACCAGCTGGTCTCTCAATTTCTTTGCTATAGCCAGAGAGATTGTCTTTTCCAGCAAGCCGCTTTTGCCAACGGCGCCCGGGTCAATCCCACCGTGGCCGGCATCAATAGCCACCACATAGCGCCCTTTTTTTCTTTCATTGCCGGTATCGCGAAGGGGAATGCTGGTGTCGCGACGACCTGGTCCTGTCGTTTCCTTGGGCCATCCGGCTCGGCTTAGGAATTCATTCCTGGAAACAGACTTCAAATCCAGCACCAGACGGTGTCCTTTGCCATTGGCCGGCTTGAGATTGAAGATGCGCCCGACTTCGGCTGGTCCGCTCATATCCAGAACGATGCGTGAATTCCCGGGCCGGAATAGCCCATAGCGATAGCCTCTGACGAGCCCCTTGCCGTCCTGGCCTGCATTTTCATCCGTGTTCCAGTCCGCTTCGGGAAGATCAATAACCACTCGGTAAGGGTCTGCCAGTACGAAGACCCGCGGGTTCACGTCCCGGCTCATATCCAGAACAAAACGGGTGTAATCTTCATGATTGCCCAGCCTGATGGAGGCAATCTCGAGATCCGCGCCTGATGCACCCGTTGCGCCGGCACCGCAAAGCACCCCCGCAACTGACATCATGGCCAGAACACCGGCCAATCTCTTGTTCTTCAACCACTCACACATGCTACGGATCCACAAACTTGACTTAAGGCGCTTTGCCCCGGTGCATAGCCCGGTTTTCCTGACAGCCAAATACAATCTGCCACAATCTGACAGGATAAAACCGGCGAAAACAACCTCATAATACTGGGCCTGTTGGGTTTATATTTCGTTAGTTAACGACAGATTAACCAGGGCGTGTGCAAGCTGTTCTGGCTGGTTTAAATTCCGGTACAAATGCTCGGGACCTGCGAGAGCCTATTAATCTCCTTGCTAATGTCCTCAGGATCGGATTACAAATCAGGTGTTGCCTGTTGTGTTTTTGCAAGCTTTAACCTCACCGGAGGTTGTTATTATCTTGTATGCGCTACAGACAAGAACGACATGAACTGCAGGAATGTCCTGCCCTGTGTGCCAGATCGAAGACACACAACAGAATTTGCCTCAGGCCCCTCGGAGCTTCTCTTGGAAGATTTGCATCGAGTTGTCATACGGCACTTAAACCCGTCTCAGGAGAACCTAACCCAAGGTTTCCCGGGATACTTGTAATAAACAAGGAAGGCCTGTACCGGATCCATGACACGTGCTGCGTATAACCCGAAGATTTTTTCGGAACTGACCGCGCCTGAAGGGGCTCGCGGCCGCGCACGTTTTATTCGCGTTGGATCCATTGCCTTCCAATCATCTGGCGGCTCGGACCTGATTAACATCGCACAGCCTTTGGGCTTGCGATGCGAAAGAGTACCGATTGGTCGCCGAGGAGACTATTTAGATGGGCAAGAAAATGCTTATCGATGCCGCCCACCGGGAAGAGACCCGTGTGGTGGTGATCGACAACAATCGGATCGACGAATTTGACTACGAGTCAGCGACCAAGAAGCAATTAAAAGGCAATATCTATCTCGCCAAAATAACCCGCGTTGAGCCATCTCTTCAGGCAGCTTTCGTGGAATATGGCGGGAACAGACACGGCTTCCTGGCGTTCTCGGAAATCCACCCCGACTACTATCAAGTTCCTGTTGCCGACCGTCAGGCCTTGCTTGAAATAGCAGCAGAAGAACGGCGCGAGTCCGAACGGCTCGAAGCCGCCGATAGCGAAGACGGCAACGACGACAAATCCAGGGGTCGAGGCCGAGCCGGCAGCAAGAAGGCATCCGCTGCAAGCAAGACACCAGACGAGGCACCGGCTGCAGAAGAAGATCCTTCGATCTGGACATCAGCGGCAAAACGGGCTGATCAGCCCGATACCTGCGAGGACGCAGAGCTGTGGACTGCCGCCTTCAACCGGTCTGTCGAGCGCGGCGATCTTGATGAATCTTTTGTTGAAACCGCGTCGGATGACGACGTCGTCGAAGCCGAGGCGCGGCCGCGCAAACGCCGGTATGCCAAACGGTACCAGATACAGGAAGTGATCAAGCGTCGCCAGGTTATGCTGGTCCAGATCGTCAAGGAAGAACGCGGTAACAAGGGTGCTGCGGTCACGACTTATCTTTCGCTCGCGGGACGTTACGGCGTCCTCATGCCGAACACCAATCGCGGCGGCGGAATTTCACGGAAGATCGCTTCCATTGCGGATCGCAAACGTCTGCGCACGGCAGTTGCTGATCTCAGTGTGCCTGATGGCATGGGCCTCATTATTCGCACCGCTGGCGCCGAACGCACCAAAACGGAAATCAAACGCGACTATGAATATCTCCTGAGGCTTTGGGAGAATGTCCGCGAACTGACCCTCAAGTCATCAGCTCCCACACTGGTTTATGAAGAAGGCAGCCTGATCAAGCGGTCCATCCGCGACCTCTATAACAAGGATATCGACACAATTCTGGTCGAGGGCGAGGAAGGCTACAAGGAAGCCAAGGCTTTCATGAAGATGCTGATCCCCAGCCATTCAAAGAACGTTCAGCCCTACCGCGACCCGACGCCGCTTTTCCAGCGCTACAAGGCCGAGAGCCATCTGGAAGCCATGTTCAATCCTGTCGTCCAGCTGAAGTCCGGCGGCTACATTGTCATTGATCCAACCGAAGCCCTGATCTCCATTGACGTCAACTCGGGCCGCGCGACACGTGAGCATTCCATTGAGGATACCGCGCTCAAGACCAATCTTGAAGCGGCAGAAGAGGCCGCACGACAGTTCCGCCTGCGCGACCTTGCCGGCCTCATCGTGATCGACTTCATCGATATGGAAGAACACCGCAACAATCGCGCGGTGGAACGCAAATTGAAGGAAAGCCTTAAGGGCGACCGGGCACGCATTCAGGTCGGACGCATTTCGATGTTCGGCCTGCTTGAAATGTCCCGGCAGCGCATGCGGGCAGGTCTGCATGAATCTGGCACGATTGTCTGTCCGCATTGCACGGGCATCGGCCGTATCCGCTCGCTTGAAACCACTGTTCTGGGTTGTCTCCGGATGATCGAGGAAGAAGGCATGAAAGCCCGCACCGCGACGGCGACGTTGAAAGTTCCAACTGAAGTCGGGCTATATCTGTTGAACAACAAGCGCGGCGAATTGCACCGCATGGAAGAACAATACGCCTTGCATGTCGTCATCGACCTGACGCCGAGCATGGGACCGATGGAAAGCGATCTCGTTCGCGGAGAAAGTCTCAGCAAGGAACAAAGCGCAACCATAGAGACCGCCATCCGGTTTGACGGCGAATATACCGCCGACGAATCGGATGATGACGTTTTGGATGTCGAAGTCGATCTCGACGCGGAAGTCGAAACTGTCGCACAAGAGACTGAGGCAGAAGCAACAACGACCGAGCGGCCACCAAAACGGCGGCGCGGCAGACAGCGCTCACGCGGTCGCAATGGCGCGTCCAAAGACGATGAGACACCTTCAGTCGCAAAAGAGAATGATGCTGAAGGCGCTGACGCCAATAGCCAGGAGGCAGCGGTCTCAGAAGACAAGGCAAATGGTGACGGGACCGAAGAGGGCACCGACGAAGA
This sequence comes from Alphaproteobacteria bacterium, assembly GCA_030614785.1. Classification (GTDB taxonomy): domain Bacteria; phylum Pseudomonadota; class Alphaproteobacteria; order M2410; family M2410; genus JAUWTJ01. The sequence continues at coordinate 15,660 of JAUWTJ010000060.1, forward strand.
CCACAAACCTCGCCGCCGTCGCAGAGGTCGCCGCGGCGGTCGCCGTAATCGCAAAACCACTGAAGACGGTGATATTGTAGACGGTGATGCTGGAGACGATAACGAGACAACTACGGGCTCTGAAACTGGCGATCAACCCGCCAGGAAATCGCACGATGGCGTAGAAACAGAACCCGAGACTGTTGTCGCGAAAGAAGAGATCGCCGATCCGGTTGTCATCCAGATCAAGGAAACGGTACCGACCAAAGCCTCACCAAAACGAGCTAGAAAACCTGCGATACCTGAAGACGGCAATGACGACACAGAACTTGTCGAGGCTGTGAGCAGTGTAGATCCGGTGCCTGAGGACAAGCCAAAGTCATCCAAACGTGGGTGGTGGCAACGAGGCGCCTGAACCAAAGTCAGGCCTGTTCGGAAAGATCAAATATTTTCGGGAGACCGGTATGGAACTTAAGACCATCAAATATGAGGTGGCCGATCATATCGCGACCCTCACGCTCTCCCGTCCTCACCGCATGAATGCCTGGACAGGCCGGATGCATACGGAATACCGCTGGGTCCTGGCTGAAGCGGACAAGGATCCGGACGTTCGCGTCATCATTCTGACCGGCGAGGGCCGCGCTTTTTGTGCCGGCGCCGACACAGCTGCGCTTGAAGGCCACGCGGAAAAAGGTGGCTATGATCCGGGCACGCCTGATCCGCTTGCCGAGCCCGGCTTCGGGGTTCGCGACGAATTTGACGCCTCCTGGGCGTTTCATTTCGGCATATCAAAACCGATCATTGCGGCCATCAATGGCCCGGCTGCAGGCGTTGGCCTGGTGCTCGCCTGTTACGCTGACCTGCGTTTTGCTGCCGAGGGCGTGAAGCTCACGACAGCCCACGGGCGGTTCAATTTTCCGGCAGAATTTGGCCTGTCATGGGTCCTGCCCCGGCTCATCGGTTTGACCCATGCCAATGACCTGCTGCTCTCGAGCCGCGTCTTTCTGTCTGAAGAGGCCTATGAGATGGGTATGCTCAATAAGGTCCTGCCCAAAGACGAGTTGATGCCTCACGTTCAGGCCTATGCGAAGAACCTGGCGGAAAATGTTGCCCCGGGTTCCCTCCGGGCAACCAAACTTCAAATCTACTCAGACCAGCACCGTGACATCGCATCTTCCGTTCACCATGCGGACGAACTTCTCAACGCCATGTCGCGCGAACCTGATTATACCGAGGGTCTGAAAGCCTTTATGGAAAAGCGCAAGGCTGACTGGAAGGGCTAGTTTTCCCCAAAAGTTGTCATCCTCGAGCCAAGCGAAGCCTGGAATCGGGGATGACAAGAAGGAAAAGTCAGTGAAAGTCCCGGCTCCTCGGAAGAATAGCCGCCGCGCGGGATGCCTTTGCCACTCTCTTCTCTTCTGCTATCGCAATCGGATCACGCGGCACGTGTTTGATTGCATCGCCGTTTGCAATACTGTCGACACTCTCATGATGGTCTGATGACAAAATCGCCAGTTCGTGACTCAAGTCCTCGATCTTCTCGGCGATGACATGAATGACAAGCCCCTCGCGCTGAAGCCGACCGGTTACGCCCATAACGCGCGATGCCAGAACAACCTGGCGGTATTTTTCAAACACCTTGGGCCAGATGATCACATTGGCGACGCCGGTTTCATCTTCAAGGGTGGCGAAGATAACGCCGCTTGCAGTGCCGGGCCTTTGGCGCACCAGCACGAGACCGGCCAGATTGATGCGCTTGTTTTCGGGGATCGTCATGAGCTGCTCGTTACGCACAATACGGCGAGCCTCGAAACGTGTCCGCAGGAAACTCAAGGGATGCGCCTTCAATGATAGTCTGAGGTGCGCATAGTCATGCACGACATGTTCGCCCAGAGGCATCGCCGGGAGCGTAACCCTGGCCTCCTTCCCGTCTGATGATCGGTCGGCAAACAGCGGCAGCTGATCGGCCCCGAGCGCCTTCACGGCCCAGAGCGCGCCGCGCCGGTCAAGCCCGATGGAGCGAAAAGCGTCGGCTTCTGCAAGGCGTTCCAACTCCTTCGGGCTGAGACCACTCTTGCGCCACAGATCGATAACGCTGTCGTAACCGGCTTCAGGCCGCGCCGAGACAAGGCGCTGCGCCGTATCCTCCCTGAGCCCCTTGATTTGCCGGAAGCCGAGCCGGACCGCAAAAGCGTTACCGCCCTCCTCGGTCCTCGACCCGTCTTCGGCATCAAGCGGCTCCAGCAGCGCGTGCCACGAGGAGCGGTTGATATCAACGGTGCGCACTTCGCTGCCATGTTCGCGGGCATCGCGCACCAGCTGCGCCGGAGCATAGAAGCCGAGCGGCTGGGCATTGAGCAGGCTCGCCAGAAACACATCCGGGTAATGACATTTAATCCAGGCCGAGACATAGACCAAAAGTGCGAAGCTTGCCGCATGGCTTTCCGGGAAACCGTATTCGCCAAAGCCCTCGATCTGTTTGAAACAGCGCTCGGCGAATTCGCGCTCATAGCCCCGCGCCACCATGCCCTCGACAAGTTTCACGCCAAAGGTGTGAATGGTTCCCACCTTACGGAAGGTCGCCATGGCGCGGCGCAGGCGGTCGGCCTCTGACGGCGTAAAACCTCCTGCCACAATAGCGATCTTCATCGCCTGTTCCTGAAACAGCGGCACACCCAGGGTCTTGCCGAGAACCTCCTCAAGTTCCTTCGACGGAAATTCCACCGGCTCGGTGCCGTCGCGGCGTCTCAGGTAGGGGTGCACCATATCGCCCTGAATGGGTCCGGGCCGCACAATGGCAACCTCGATGACGAGATCATAGAAGTTGCGCGGTTTGAGGCGCGGCAACATGGACATCTGGGCCCGGCTCTCGACCTGAAAGGTGCCAACGCTGTCGCCGCGGCACAGCATGTCGTAGGTGCGCGGGTCTTCGGCGGGAATAGTCGCGAGATTAAAGGATTGCCCATAGTGCTCTTCAAACATGGTGAAGGCTTTGGCGATGGCGGTCAGCATACCAAGGGCCAGAACGTCGATCTTGAGGATACCCAGCGCATCAAGGTCATCCTTGTCCCATTCGACAAACGTGCGGTCAGCCATCGCGGCATTGGCGATCGGCACGACTTCGGAAAGCGCGCCGCGGGTGATGACAAACCCGCCAACATGCTGGGACAGATGGCGCGGAAAACCAACAACCTGACGCGCCAGCTCCATGGCCATCATCAGATTGGGATCATCAGGATCAAGGCCGATCTCGCGCACATGCTCTTCATCGACGCCACCGCTTGACCAGCCCCAGACCGTTCCGGCGAGCGCGCCGACAGTATCCATGGAAAGCCCCATGACCTTTCCAACGTCGCGGATGGCGCTTTTGGTGCGGTAAGTGATGACGGTTGCAGCAATACCGGCGCGGTGACGGCCATACTTATTGTAGATGTACTGAATAACCTCTTCGCGGCGCTCATGTTCGAAGTCGACATCGATATCGGGCGGCTCGTTTCGCTCGGCAGAGATAAAGCGCTCGAAGAGGAGATCGACCTTGGTTGGATCAACCGATGTAATGCCGAGCATATAGCAAACCGCAGAATTCGCCGCCGAGCCCCGCCCCTGACAAAGAATACCTTCAGAGCGGGCAAAGCGCACCATGTCATAGACGGTCAGGAAATACGGCGCGTAATTGAGTTCGTCGATGAGTTCCAGTTCGTGGGCAATAATCTTGCGGATCTTCGGCGGGATCCCGTCCGGATAGCGCCCCTCGGCCCCGTCCCACGCCAGACGGATGAGCTCGTCCTGAGGTGTCGCGGCACTGCCCAGAACCTCATCCGGATATTCATAGGCCAGTTCATCGAGGGAGAAGGTGACGCGCCTTGCGATCTCCTCGGTCTGGTGGATGGCTTGCGGGTATGCCTTGAAGAGCCGCACCATTTCCTGCGGTGATTTCAGATGGCGCTCTGCGTTAGCTTCAAGCAGAAACCCGGCGGCATGGATCGTCGTGTGTTCACGCACGCAGGTCAGCACATCCTGCAGAACCCGGCGGCCCGGCGCATGATAAAGCACGTCGTTGGTTGCCACTGTGGGAATTTCGAGGGAGCGGGCAAAGGCATCAAGCATGCCGAGGCGAAGCGTGTCCTTGCCATTGTAGAGACAAGAGAGGCCGAGCCAGAGGGTATCGGGGAAGGCTTTTGCCAGCCTCGTGCAATCTCGCCGGAAGGCTTTGGGCGGTTCAATTTCAGCAGGCGGCATGGCAATAAAGATCTGCCCCGCGCCATAATCGATAATGTCATCCAGGCTCAGATAACACTCCCCCTTCGGCGCGCGCCGATTACCAAGGGTGAGGAGCTGTGAAAGACGCCCCCATGCAGCGCGGTCTTCAGGGTAGGCGATGACCTCAAAGCCGTCTTCGCTCACCAGCCGCGCACCGACCAGCAACTGCAGCCCCGCTTCCTTTGCCGAGGTGTGAGCCCGAACGACACCGGCGAGCGTATTCCTGTCCGCCACCCCGATCGCCGACAGCCCCAGCGCACTGGCCTGCAGCACCAGCTCATCCCCATGCGATGCCCCGCGCAGAAACGAGAAATTGGATAGGGTGGAGAGCTCAGCAAAGGTCATGGGCACGACCTCTGTCCTTCTCCCTTCGGGAGAAGGTGGCGCGCAGCGCCGGATGAGGGACTGCACCCTCGTCACTTTCAAGGTATTGCAACATCGCCCCTCACCCGCCCTTCGGGCACCCTCTCCCGGAGGGAGAGGGACTCTGCGGCACAGTCAATGCTATGAGGCGCGCATCTATACCTTCCAGCACACCTTCCTCATTCTGCATGACCTCATTGTTCCAGTAACGCAGAACGTGGAAACCACACTTTTCCAGATAGCGGGTCCGCTGCATGTCATAAGCGGCCTGATCACGGTGTTGCGAGCCATCGAGTTCGACAACGAGACGTGCTTCGTGACAGAGGAAGTCAACGATGTAAGGACCTATCGTCACCTGCCTGCGGAATTTGAAATCATGAATACGGCGATCACGCAGGTGTCCCCAGAGGCATATTTCTGCAGGAGTCTGGTTTTGTCTCAGGCTGCGGGCTCTATCAATTAGTTCAGGATTGGCAGGTCTCTTTTCCATCTCTACTCCCTTTTCGTCCCTCCCCGAAGGGAAAAGGACTCCGCATATCCATCATCTCATCCAAACACACCGTGCACAAACCATTCCGGTGTCCCCGTCTCCCGTCCATAAAGGCCATTGCGGAAGAGCCAGAAGCGGCGGCCTTCGCTGTCCTCGGCCTGGAAGTAGTCGCGGGTGCGGCTGGCGCTGCCGACAAGGTCTGCAGAACGCCACCATTCCGGCGCGAGGCGTTCGGGCCCGAGGGTTTTGGTGATCTGGTAATTGACCTTGCGCCAGCGGAAGCGTTTGGGCGGGCCGTCGGGAACCTCGGCCAGGACTTCAATGGGTTCGGCGTGTTCGAGCATGGTAAGAGGGCGGTCAGGGGCGCGGGTCATCACCTCGCCATCCCTCTCTTGCCCCACTACACCAGACCCCATAACAGTCCAGTCGTCCATGCCGCCCCCGGAACCATTGGAGGCCACGGCCATAACGGGCCGCTTCACAACAGCGCGTTCGGGGATGTGGCTCGCACGCGGGGCCATCTGGTAAACCTCGCGCGCTCCGAGACGATTGCCAAGGCGGTCGAGCAGCGCGCTCACCTCGCTCGAAAAGCGCGGATATCCGGCTTTGGCTGTCTTTTTTTGCGCTGGCAGGGGCGCCCGCTCCACACCCCTCAGCGTGATCTGCGACGGCACCTTCTCCTCGACCACCGGGGCAGACAAGGCCATGACATCGATACCAAAGCCTGCATCAAAATCAGATTGCAGCCGGTCCAGCTTTTCAGAAAACAGCCGCGTGATGTGAACCGCATCAGCGGTCACCTCCGCCGTCCCGATCTTGAGCCGCATGATCTGACCATCGACCCGGTAGAGCGTCAGCACAAGGCGGCGCGCGCCTTGCTGGTCAGCCACGAAGCGGGCCTCAAGATCCCGTGCGAGCCGCGCGATACCCTCGCTGATATCATCAAGGCTGACAATCGGCTCCACGAGCACCTTGCGGATCCGGTAGGGAACGAGCGGTTTGCCCGGCGAGATCGGTTCCTCGTCCTCCCCGAAGGCCTGATCGAGGCGGTGGGCGACGTCCGTGCCAAAGCGGGCGGTCAGCGGTGCGCGCGGCAAGTCAATCAGCTGGCTGATTTTCTTCAATCCCATGGCATCAAGACCGCGGCAGATCTCGCTGTCGAGGCGCAGGGCTGCGACGGGCAGAGGTGCGATAGCCTCTTCCTCCGCCCCTGACGCTACAATATGGAAACTGCGTGATCCCAGGTTTGCATAATGCGCAACCGCCCAGGCGGCGCCTGGCGTATCAGCGAGCCCGGCGCGGGCTTCAAAACCAAAATCTTCAAGGCGGGCCATCATGTCGGCAAGCATTCGCTCCTCGCCGCCGAAGAGATGAGCGCAGCCGGTGATGTCGAGGAAAATGCCGTCAGGGCCGTTGTGAGCGCCGCTGGAGCGGTGTGATGCTGCCGTCCACGGCGTGTAACGCCCGAGCCAGTCAGCCAGCCCTGTGAGAGCTCTGTGGTCGACCTCGTCATCAGCCCCTGCCAGCATGATCTGCGGGCAAAGCGCGCGGGCATCAGCCAAAAGCTGGCCTTTTTCGACCCCTGCTCGTTCCGCCGGACCGTTGAGCGCCGCGATCCGCATACCGCCCGCCACCGAATGAGTGAGCGCGAAAGGGCTCTCACGCAACGATGCGGCTTTGCCGCCCTCGTTCATCGAAGTAAGCGAGCTCGCCTTTTGGCTCCTCTCGATCCATGCCATGTTGCGGCAGAACCGGTCGGTCGACCAGCGGGGGAACCAGACGAAAACGATACGCCGCATAATCCCACTCCATTTCCCTCGTGCCCGGCCTGGTACTGCTTACGCCGCCCGGAACACTTTGACATTTTTCCATAGTCACCTGCCAGCGCGGCAAGCCAATGACATTACTGAATCGCTCTTGTGACAGGTGATTTGACTCTGTGTCACCTAAAACATCAGGGTCACGTAAAACCTGGACTTCCTCCGGGTTATGGCAACTGCCACTTGCGCGAGTCGCAATCAGCCACCGGGTCCTTGTGACTGTAACCATACTGTCCGATGGCTGACGAAGTAAAAACACCGTCGTTCCGCTACGCTCGGCGGCAAGCTGCAATCGCCGCGAGGCCGTGAGGTCAAGAGCAGATCGCGGGCCAAACAATCCGATGACAGACGAAAGCGCGTCGCAGCGCACGCCCTCCTCCATGGCCCATAAAAGCTCTGATGTTGTTTTGGCCCGCGCAACAATGAAGCGCGCCGGATCAAGACCGAAGCTGGCCAGCCCCGGCCCGTAGAGCGTGCCGAAATCAAGCGTGCCGGAAACCTGCTCACACCACAGGACCGGGCGCGTATCAAGAGGACTGGTTGTCGTCTCGGACGCCTGAAGTCGGGCAAGAAGCGCCATGAGAAACCCGAGCGCCGCCGGGCGGTCCGGATGCCCCGCCCCCCTCACCTCATGCAGCGCCCCTTTGGACAGGGCCGGAAAGGCAGGAGCGCCATCAAGCAGCGAGAACGTCGGAATAGCAGAGCCGGCAGTTTCCGCGAGGCTACCGCGCTCCACACGCCGCATACGGTCACGCAAACCCGCCAAAACCCGGTCTTTCCCCTCTTCTCGTCCAACAGCTCTCATGGTTCGACACTACGCCCAAAACCTTAAATGTTCCCTATTTGTTCTATTTTAGTTATGTGAGGAGGAGAGTCAAGAAAACGAATCAGGAAAGGTTGAGGCTTCAAATCACAGCAATTAACCGGAAACATACCCCCCAAACCTGCCGTTCTGTGCGAGATGTCACT